>NZ_JAPEPF010000001.1:5828209-6134957 GCF_026340595.1 Streptomyces sp. NBC_01363 | reverse complement strand
CAGATCTCGGTCGCGCCCAGGGCCGGATTCTCCGTAACGGGGTCGTCCCAGCGCATCGGCACAGGGGCCCCGTTCCGGTCCAGGGTGCCGAGCAGCATTTGCCGGGGGCCAACGTGCGGCAGCGACGCGGACTTCTGCTCGCTGAGGGAAAGCCGTCGGATGCGGCTTGCCTTGCCCAACGGTTCGAACGGCGGAAGCGACAGCTGGGACGGTGGCACGGTCGTGTCCGGTGAGGTGAGTGCTTCGATGACGAGCTTCATGATTTGTCCGGTGGTGGCGGGGTCCGCCGGGGAGTAGTCCGTACCTGCCTTCCCGCCCTGGAATGCTTTGTCGGGGCCCTCGTTGATCAGATAGAGCTCGGTCCCGACCGGGACGGATGCGAAGTCGACGATCACGTCGACGCGCTCGGCGGGAGCGATGAGCATCTGGTCGCGCTGTACGGGTGTGGGGAGGAAGCCTCCCTCACTTCCGATCTGGCAGAAGGGGAGGGCGGGGGTCGCGGGGCGGTGGGCAAGTGGGTGGGTGACAATCTTGAGGATCAGGTACCGCGAGTTGCATCCGTTGAGAAACCTGAAGCGGTAGCGGCGCGGTTCGACTTGAAGGACTGGCCAGGTGCTCCCGTTGGTCACCATCGTGTTGCCGAAGAACTCGGGGTTCCAGATCGGGGGGATGTCACTGTCCGGGATGTAGGGGCCCCTGAATCCGTCGAAGGCAGTGCGTCCGGCCGGGTAGAACAAGCTGCCGTCGACGTGGAACGAGCGGTCCTGGATGGCGAGAGGGATCTCGTAGTACTTCCGGCCGGGCGGATCACCGGGCCGGGGCGCGGGACCGGGCAATACCCCAACGGGAAGGTCCGCAGGGCCGCCTCGCAGAAGGTAGAACCCTGCCAGTCCGGCGTAGACATTCAACCGCGTGACGCCCAGGGCGTGATCGTGGAACCAGAAGGTCGAGGCCCTCTCCGCGTTGGCGTACTGGAACACGGCGTCCCCCCGGCCCCAGGCGTCACCGAACCGGTCTTCGAACTTTTCCTTGAACTCCTCGTAGAATGAGCCGACTTCAGCGTATCCCGCTGGGAGGTCAAGCGCGCGGGGAAGGTACCAGGCTTCGGTGAAGCCGTCGCTCTCCTCCGAGTTCCGCCCGCCATGCAGGTGCGTCACGATCGGCACTGGGCCCGTATACGGTCCGGGTGTCGAGCGGAATCCGGGACGTGAGTCCCGGGCCGATGTTCCGCCCGGAGGGTTCGCCCAGTGCAGTGTGGGGTCGACCGGCAACAGGTGCGGCAAGTAACGGCCTCTGCGATCAAGCAACTGGTTCTTCCACCTCACCCGCACAGGTGTTCCGGCACGGGCCTCGACGGTGAACGCGGGGTAGTGGAAGCTGCGCGGATGCGGAGTCGATCCGTACCCCCACACGGTTGTCGCCGGTAGGCCGGAGGGCAGCACCTGCTGCTGGAACTGTCGCACACCGATCACGTAATGGTCGATGTGATCAGCGACGCCGCCCCCGGCCTGCGGCATGACGGGCGGGACGACGAGCGGCGTGACGTACTTGTCCACCTTTCCCGGATCCAGAACGCCCTTGCCGCTGGGCTCGAAGAGGCGTGGAGTCGCGGAGGCCGCCGGAAGGAGCGCGAACATTCCGCCGACCGCCGCCTGCACGACACGCCGTCTCGTGACCACGTAGGTCCTCCATCAATTGCGGGCACCATCAGGGGTCGCAGCTTGCAGATCCGCGCGCTGCCGGCAGTGCTCCACGGACGTATCCGGCGACCAGCGCGTGAACACATACGGGATACCGGGCCCGAACCCGCGTGTGCCAGACCCCGGGATGCAGGCCTTGGTGAGCTTCTTCGGTTTCTTCTGTGCGTATTCAAGCCACTCTGGATGCCGGAATCGCGTCACGAGTGAGGCAGCGCACCTCCTATCACCCCATTGCTTCGAAATCGCTGACGGGCAATTAGCAGCCAACCTCCCACCGACGACATCCCAGGACGCTGAAGGAACCGGCGAGCATGACGTAGAGCCGTCGTTCACAGCGGCCGACCGGGGAACAGCGCTGGCCCGGAATCCGGATCGCCCTCCAGCACACGACAGGACCACCGCAGAGGAGTGGCCAGCGGCCGAAGCGCGCACAAGCGTCGGGTCGGCGGGCCCCCCGTTCCGCCGGGCCCAGGTGCCGATGTGGCCCTGACCGGCGGGGCGGGCCAGGGCCAGGCCGCCGTTGACCGCACCGAGGAGGCCAACCAGCGCGGCCAAGGAAGATCCGATACGGCCGACGCTCAGGGTGTAGACGCTTGCGGCGACCGGCTGGGCAGAAGGGTCCGCGGCCGCCGGTACGGCGAGCACGAATCCGCCGACCAGGACGGCGCCGGCCACGGCGAGCACAGTGCGCATTGACATGAGGTGCTCCTTCTCCTCACGGGAACTGGATCACCCGAGCATGTCCGCCTGCTCCACCTCCGGTCGTCCGGCGGACGCGGGCACTTCCCGCTGCCGCGCACGCCGCAGGCGACACGCATATACCGCCTACGTAGTAGCCGATCACTCGTCTGCAAGCGGGACTCGCCCGGGGCCGCATCCGGCTAGGGTGCGCGCATGAGCACAGGATGGTCCGGTGTCCCGGCCGGTGTGAGGGACTGGGCGATCGCCGTCGGCGTGGCGGCGACGCTGCTGGTCACCGGCCTGTCCGAGCGGAACTCCGGTACGGGCCTCGCCCCGCTCGGCTGCACGCTGCTGGCCGCCGGCGGCCTGACGCTCGTCCGGCGCCGCCGGAATCCCGTTCCTGTCCTGGCCGCCACCGGCCTGTGCGCAGTGGGGTACCAGGCGGTCGGCTTCGACGTGCCCGCCGTCGCGTTCCTGTTCGCGGTGTACGCGGCCGTACGGGAGGGACACCGCGGCGTCACCGTGGTGACGAGCGTGGCCGTGCTGGCCACGCTCCCCCTCGCTGCCCTCGCCTCGGGCCTGCACGACACGGGCGAAGCGTTCGCGCAGGCGCGCGGCGCCCTGGAGATCGCCTGGCTGGTCGCGGCCGGGGCCGCGGGTGAGGCGCTGCGGCAGGCTGAGCGGCGGGCGGACGAGGCCGAGCGCACCCGGGAAGAGACAGCGCGGCGCGGCGCCGCGCCGACGAGGAGCGGCTGCACATCGCGAGGGAGTTGCACGATTCACTCACCCATCAGGTCTCGATCATCAAGGTGCAGGCCGAAGTCGCCGTCCACGTGGCCCGCAGGCGCGGCGAACAGGTGCCGGAGGCTCTGCTGGCGATCCAGACGGCCGGGCGTGAGGCGACTCGGGAACTACGCGCGACCCTGGGGGCGCTACGCGACGACCCCGCCGCGTGGGCTCGACGACATCCCGGAACTGGTGGAACGGGCCCGTTCCATCGGCCTGGATACAACGCTGACCAGGGGCGTCCCGGTCCGCCTCCGGCCGATGGCACTGGTCACGAGGGCGGCGGCGTGCCCGGTGCCGTGACCGTGTGGCGGGCCACCAGGGTGGCGAGGGCCGCGCGGGACGGGACGCCCGTCTTGCGGTAGACGCGGGCGATGTGGCTCTCGACCGTGCGTGGACTGAGGCAGAGCCGGGAGGCCACGGCCTGGTTGGTGAGACCCTCTGCGACCAGATCCGCTATTTCCCGTTCCCGCGAGGTCAGTTGGGCCAGCCCGGCGGCCGGTCCGGACGGCTCCGCCGCCCCGTCCGTGTCACCCAGCACCTCCGCGCGCTGCTGGTCGGCCAGGGCGACCAGCAGCGTGGCCCCGCCCTCGGCGGCCTGCCGACGGGCACGGCGCCACATGGCGGCCGCGCCGGCGCCGTCACCGGCGGCCCTGGTGAACGCGGCGCCGAGCAGCAGGCTCTGGGCCTCCCGGAGGGTCGCCCCGGACAGCGCGCTCTCCCGGGCGGCTTCGGCGAACGCCCGTGCCGCCGCGGCCGGGTCCCCCCGATGCGCCCTGACCCGGCCGAAGGCGCGCAGCGCCGCTGCCCGGCGGGTCGGCAGGTCGATCCGTTCGGCCTCCTTCAGGGCGCGCTCGGCCGCGTTCTCGGCCTCCTCCGTCTCACCCACGGCCAAGGCGGCGGCGACGAGCAGTTCCAGGAACTCGGGCAGCAGCGAGGGCTGCAATCGGGACAGGTCTCTGCCGCCGCCCGCGTCCAGCAGGACGTCCCGTGCGCGGTGCGGGTCACCGGCGCCCATCGCGGCGAGGGCGAGCAGGGACCGTGCCAGCGTGGACCACCAGCTCTCGCCCGTGCCCTCCGCCGCTGCCGCCGCCTCCTCCGCGGCGGCCAGGACGTCCGGATCGCCCGGCGGGCGGGCCTGCATGAGGAACAGGGAACGGATCGCGAGGGTGAAGCCGAGCAGTTCGCCGTTGCCCAGGGCACGGGCGATGGTCGCGGCTTCGTCGGCCAGCTCCAGCGCCGTGGTGACCCGGCAGGTCAGGAAGTGGGCGTACGCCTTGCACAGCAGGAGCTGCGACAGCAGGTAGAGTCGGCCGGTCCGCCGGGCGATGTCCACGCCCCGGTCGGTGTGCCGTTCCGCGTCGGCGTACCGGTCGAGCATCACCTCGGCCCAGCCCAGTCTGACCAGGGGCTCGCACAGCCCGGCGAGGTCGCCGTCGGTGAGCGCGTCCGCCAGCCCCGCCGCGGTCCGGGCGAGCAAACGGGCCTCGGCCGTGTCACCCTCGTACGCCTCGCTCATGGCGGCCAGCGTCAGGGCGCCCATCTCGCCGAGTCCGTCACCCAGATCGCGGGCGCCGCGCAGCGCCTGGGCCAGTTCTTCCCGTACGTCGGGGAAGCGGGCGACGAACTGCGCGCGGCAGCACCATTCGATGACGAGACCGATCCGCTGGGACGGTGACGGCCCGGGCCTCCGGTCCAGTTCGCGGCGCAGCAGCGCGTCGGCCTCGGCGTAGCGCCCGAGCTGACGCTCCATGACGGCGCACTGCACGACGGCGGAGGTACGGAGCGCGTCCTCGCTGTCCTCGTTGCCGGCGGGCATGTCGATCACTCGGTGGAAGAGGTCTCTGCTCTCCCACAGCGCCCCGGTCGCGCCAAGTGCCCCGGCGCGCATCAGCATCAACTCACGGCGTTTGTTGAGGTGTTCGGGGGTGTTGGGCAGGGTTGCGAGGACGGCACCGAGCCAGTGGGCCGAGGCGGCCGGGGCCGTCACGGCGGTCTGTTCGGCGGCGCTGGTCAGGATCGCGGCGGCCTCCGGGTCCCAGCCGGTCAGTGAATGCTCGATGTGGTGCGCCCGCTCGGCGAGGGGTGCGCCGGCCTCGGCCAGTTCGGCCGCTGCCCTGTGGTGGAGATCCTGCCGCCGCCAGGGGTCGGTGCTGTCGTGGACCAGCGCCCGGATCAGCGGGTGGCGCAGTGCCAGACGGCGTCCGGTCTGGTCCGTACGGATCAGATCGCGGCGCAGCAGCGCGCGCAGGGCCTCGACGACGTCGGGGACGGGTGAGCCGGTGAGAGCGGCGATGAGGTCGGCCGTGGCGTGGTCGCCGAGTACGGCGGCGGCTTCTACGGTGCCGCGCTCAATTGGGTCCAGAAGGGCGAGTTCGTCGAGCAGCAGTGCTTCCAGGCCCGTGGGCGAACCACCGTCCCGGACCGGGGGCCCAGGCAGCCGGGCGGTGCGATGGGCCGTCAGGAGCGCCAGGAAGTACAGCGGGTTGCCCTCGCTCGCGGCGTACATCTCGGCCGCCCGCTGCTGCGGCAGGTCGCGGGCCAGTTCCTCGACGCAGTCCCGTTCGTCGAGCGGGCCGAGAGAGATCCGCAGCACCGCGCCGGTGTCGGCCCCGCGCGCCAGCGCCGTGGTGAGCGCCGCCGGGGCCTGGCGGTCGCGGCGCGACACGACGAGCAGGAAGGGGGTCTTCACGGGGTGCCGCACGAGGTGGTCGACGAGTTCCAGGGACGCCGGGTCCGCCCAGTGCAGGTCGTCGAGGACCTCGACGAGCCGCGCGCCCCGGATGCGGCGCAGTGCGTCCGCGGTGGCCCGGTAGAGGCCGAAACGGTCCCTTTTCCACGGCTCGCCCGAGGGCTCGGCCCTCCCCCGCAGCACCGGAGGGAGCTCCCGCAGCGACGGGAACACTCTGAGCACCCGCTGGTCGAGGTCGGCGAACGCGTCGGCGAACGGCTGGAACGGGCTGTGCCGTTCGTACTCGGTGGCCCGGCCGCGCAGCACGGTCGCCCCGCGGCGGCGGGCGAGCGTACTGAACTCCGCCAGCAACCGGCTCTTGCCGATACCGGCCTCACCGGTGATGTCGACGAGGGCCGGACCACCGGCTCCCACGTGCTGCAAGGCTGCGTCGAGTCGGCGGAGCTCGGCTGACCTGCTGACGAACGGCACGCTGTTCGTGCGCCTGCCGGGTCCCCTGTACAACTCAACCACCACGATCTCCCTCGGAACGAACGCCGCCACGGCACGCCAGGGCCCCGGTGGCTACGACACGGGGCTGGGCGACTGTCGCTGTCAGGCAGCGTTCTACAGCACGAGTACGACAACGCTGTCCCTTTGTGGCGGGCCCGGCCCGCGCCGGTCAGGGGCGCCACGTGACCGACGTACGGGCAGCGCGTCACACCACTGACCAGTCGCTACGGGACACCCGACGGCTCCGTAGTAGTACCTGACCGTTCCTGATACGAGGCCTGCTGTCGGTGCCCTGGCCTAGCGTGGTCGGCATGCACGAATTCTTCGCCGATGCCGCTGCGCAGGCAGCCGCCCGCCCGCCAGGTCGCCCCCGCCACAGCGGCAGGCGGCATGTGTCATTCAAGGAGCACCAGGTCATCGAAGCCGGTGCGGCGGAGGAACGGTTCGCTCTGTCCGCCGATCTGAAGTGTCCGCACGACGGGTCCGGACTGCCGGTCCGCCTCTACGGCGGAGATCTGCGCATTCGGGGCGACCTGGACTCCGAACGCGCGCCTCCGCACTGGCCGGCCCATGTGACCGTCGACGGGGATCTCGTCATCGACGGCGGCCTCGACTGGAGGGGAGGACGACGGCGGGCAGTACAAGTTCCTGCTGGTGACCGGCGATCTGCGGGCACACTCCGTAGACATCAGCGGCTGTGTCGACGTTGTGGTGCGCGGCGATCTGCAGGTGACCGGCGGTGTCTCCTGCGACAGCCTCGGCGATGACCCCCTCGACGACGGCGCTACCCTGACAACTGGGAACCTGCACGCCCACTTTGTGTCGCTGCACGGCCATGTCGACCTGATGGTGCGCGGCGATCTGCAGGCGGCCGACGGCATCCTGGGCCGTGGCTGGGACGACCGGCGGGCCAGCTCCTCCTTCTGCGGGGAGACGTCGACCGCGACGATGCGCGAGGCGCCGGCGATGCGGGCGGCCTGGAGCGCGGCCAGCCCCACTCCCCCGGCGCCGAACACGGCCACCGTCTCACCCTCGCGCAGCCGTACCGAGTGGTGCACGGCGCCGTATCCGGTGAGGACCGCACAGCCCAGGAGTGCGGCGTCGGTGAGCGGGATGCCATCCGGAACGGGCAGGACGCAGCCTGCGGGGACCACCGTCTCCTCGGCGAACGCGGCGACGTTGAGACCGGGGTGCAGCTCGCCGCCACCGTCCGTACGCCGGGCGTGCACGGCGCCCGCACCGTTCAGGGCGTTGGCGCACAGCCAGACCTCGCCCAGCACACAGGCGTGGCAACTGCCGTAGGAGGGCGCCTAGTTGAGCACGACGCCGTCGCCCGGCGCGACATGGGTGACGCCCTCGCCGACCGCGACGACGGTGCCCGCGCCCTCATGGCCGAGTACGGCGGGGACGGGCACCCGCATGGTGCCGTTGGACAGCGAGAGGTCGGAGTGGCAGACGCCGGCGGCGGCGAGGGCGACCCTCACCCGGCCGGGGCCGGGCTCCGGGAGTTCGATGTCGGTGATCTCCAGGGGAGCTCCGACGGCTGGCAGTACGGCGGCGCGGACCACGAACAGACTCACTGCGGGAACGCGGGGCGGTCAGAACTGGAGGGACTTGGTCTGGAGGTACTCCGCGAGTCCGTGGGATCCGAGTTCGCGGCCGACGCCGGACTGCTTGTATCCGCCGAACGGGGCGAGCGGGTTGAACCGGCCGCCGTTGATGTCGACCTGCCCGGTGTCCATCCGCCGGGCGAACGCCACCGCCTCCGCGTCGTCGCCCGCCCAGACCGCGCCCGCGAGGCCGTACACGGTGCCGTTGGCGATGCGCAGGGCGTCGTCCTCGTCCTCGTAGCGGATGAGCGAGACGACGGGGCCGAAGATCTCCTCCTGGGCGATGGTCATCTCCGGGGTGACATCGGCGAACACGGTGGGGCTGACGAAGTAGCCCTGCTCGCGCGGGGCTTCGGGGCCGCCCGCGACGAGGCGGGCGCCCTCCGCCACACCCTTCTCGATGTAGCCGCGCACCCGCGCGTGCTGCTTGGCGTTGACGAGGGGGCCGATGCGGTCGCCGTACTTGGCGGCCGCCTCCGCGGCGAGCGCGACCGCCTCGTCGTACTGGGAGGTGTGCACGAGCATGCGGGTCCAGGCGCTGCACGTCTGGCCGGAGTTGCCCATGACGTTCGCGACGCCGACGCCGACGGCCTTGGCGAGGTCCGCGCTCGGCAGGATGACGTTGGCGGACTTGCCGCCCAGTTCGAGGGCGACGCGCTTGACGGCCGCGCCGGCCGTGGCGCCGATCCGCTTGCCGACGGCGGTGGAACCGGTGAACGAGACCAGGTCGACGCCGTCGTGCTCGGCCAGGGCCTGTCCGGCGACCGGGCCGAGACCGGTGACGAGGTTGAACACGCCTGCGGGAACGCCCGCTTCATGGACGGCCTCGGCGAAGAGCTGGGCGGTCAGCGGGGTGTCCTCGGCGGGCTTGAGGACGACCGTGCACCCCGCCGCGAGCGCGGCGGCGACCTTGGCCACGATCTGGTGCAGCGGGTAGTTCCACGGGGTGATCGCGCCGACGACGCCGACCGGCTCGGCGTAGACGGTGGAGTTGCCGACCTTCTCCTCGAAGGCGTACGAGGCGGCCAGCTCGGCGTACGAGCCGGCCACCAGGACCGGGACGCCCGCGTGCACCGCCTGCGAGAAGGGCAGCGGCGCGCCGAGCTCGGCGGTGACGGTCCTGGCGATCTCGTCCTTGCGTGCGACGAGTACGTCACGCAGGGCGGCGATGCGCGCGGCACGCTCGGCGGGCGCGGTGGCCGCCCAGGCGGGGAGCGCGGCGCGGGCGGCCCGTACCGCGGCGTCGACGTCCTCCGCCCCGCCGGCCGGGACCTCGGCGATGACCTGTTCGTCCGCCGGGTTCACGACCGCGATCGTGTCCCTTCCCGCGGCGGGCCGCCAGGCCCCGTCGATGTACATGCCGTCGTGGGCCTTCATCGCTGTTCCTCCCGGACACGGTTGCGGACGGGGGCGTCCACAACCCCAAACTAGCGCTGTTAGTTTTCGGGCGCCAGAGACGCCCGTCACGCCGAGGGCTGCCGGCCGAGCTCCGCGTGCTCCGTACCGGGGTTCTCGAACTGGGTGCGGTACAGCTCCTCGTACCGGCCGGCCGCGGCGAGGAGTTCGTCGTGCGTGCCCCGCTCCACGATCCGCCCGTTCTCCACGACCAGGATGAGGTCGGCCGTCCGTACCGTGGAGAGCCGGTGGGCGATCACGACCGCCGTGCGTCCGGCGAGCGCCTCGGTGAGTGCTTCCTGGACGGCCGCCTCGGAGGTGTTGTCGAGGTGGGCGGTGGCCTCGTCGAGGATGACGACGCGCTGGCACACGAAGCATGGAGAACTCCATGATCGGGCGAACCGTGCCTGCCCTGCTACCACCGCTCAACTCGGCACCTACTGGCGGACGCCCTTATCGGCGCCATCACGCTGATCGCGGGCGGAGCGCTTTACGGGGCCCGTCCAGTGGGCACAGACCTCATCGACATCATGCGGGGACAGAGCCGGAAGTGACCCGCCCTCTACCGACGTCAGCCCTGGTCGGCCTTGAGGCGTGTAGAGCGGACGGTGGTGTGCCGTCCGCTGCCGACTTGCTTCGGCGGCCAGCGGCACGCCCAGCAGCTGCACACCGTCGGCGTTGGGCGGGGCCGATTGCTGCTGACGGGTGGTGATGTTCTCGCCAAGCCGGCCGGGCACCGCGTGGAAACCCGCTCCGCCCCTCCCCACGCACGGCACGGCACCCGCGTTCAATCGCGGGTCAGTGGCCCTGCTGGGCGATCGCGCGCAGGAAAGCGATGGTCTCCAGCTCGCCGCTGGTGGCTTCGTCCAGGGACGTCCCGTACTCGCGGCTGGCGGAGAGCTTCACGATGGTGGTCCGGCTGACCGGATCGACGTAGATGAACTGGTTGTAGACGCCGACCGCGCTGAACTCGCCACGGTCTCCCGCCATGAGCCACCACTGGTAGCCGTAGCCGACCCCATCGGCTTGCTGGCCGCCGACAAGGGGGCGGCCGGGTCGAAGATGCGGCGCGGTCACGGTGATCGAGTCGCGCACCCACTGCGCGGGCACGATCTGCCGGCCCTGCCACACGCCCTCGTTGCGGTACAGCTCGCCGAGCCTGGCGAAGTCGCGGGCGGTCAGGTTGAGCCCCGCGAAGGTGACTTCCCTCCCGGCAGGGTCCACCAGCCAGTAACCTGCCGATGTCATGCCGAGCGGCTCGCACAGCTTCTCGCTCATGTAGTCGGCGACCGAGCGGTTGGTGGCCCGGGCCAGCAAGGCGCCAAGTATCTGCGTCTCACCGGAGTTGTAGCGACAGACGGTGCCAGGCCCGCTCTCGCGCACCATGCGGGCGACGAAGTCGTCGAGCGTGCCGCCGATGCCCGCCGTCGCGGCGTTGAGCTGGAAGATGTCGGAGGCCGGGTCGTTGTAGTCCTCGTTCCACCGGGCACCGGAGGACATCTGGAGCACGTCCTTGATGGACACACCGTCGTACGCGGAACCGGGCTGCACCGGCACGTAGGAGCTGATGGGCTCGTCGATGCTCGTGATGTGCCCCTCTTCGACCGCTATACCGACGAGCGCGGAGACGAAGCTCTTGGCGACCGACGCGGACAACCACTGCACGTCCGGGCCACCGGTCAGGAAGTAGCTCTCGTGCCTGATGACCCCGTCGACGAGCACGAGCAGTGCTGCCGTGTCGGTGCCGGCCAGGAACTCCTTGGTCGGCCGTGAGGCGCCGTCGAAGTCATAGGTCTCCGGCAAGGGGGTCATCTCACCGCGCGGCCAGGGGTAAGGCTTCGCGGAGGGGGCCATCTCGCGGGTGTCGAGGAGGTCCTTCATCCGGCAGAAGTGCTCGTGCTGCGGTGCACCGGTGAAGAGGCCGAGGTCGGCCAAGGTCATGCGCTTCTGAACAGTCATTGCCGTCCTTCGAGTGGAACGAGGGATCCGTAGGAGCAGGGGGAGCGGGCGGGCCGACACCACTGCTGGGGTGGGTGCCGTCCTGGGGGCCAGAGGGCCCCGGCTGCGATACCGAGAAAGTAGCAGTACCACTCGGTTAGGGCAACCGAGTGGTACTGTTAAATTCCCATTGACACAGAGCAGAGGAAGGCAGCGATGAGCTCTTCCCGCGTCGACGGGCGCGCCCTCCGGTTCCAGCACCGGAGGCCGGAGTTGCTGGCTGCGGCGACCGAGTACATCCTTGAACACGGCATCAGCGGCCTGTCCCTGCGTCCCGTGGGGCAGGCGCTCGGTGTCACCCACGCGACACTGCTACGACACTTCTCCTCGAAGGACGAACTGCTCCTGGCCGTCGCGGAGAAGGTCCGCACGGATCTGGCCGCATGGCTGATGTCGGACGTGGAGCTCCGTGAGGCATACTCGACGGCCGAACTCGTCAGGGCGCTATGGCGTCGGCTGTGCGAACCGCAGGAGCAGCGCCAGTTCCTCCTGCTTTTCGAATTCGTCGGCCATCACGGGGAGAAGTCCGGAGAAGACGAGAAACTCTCCCGGTCGATCGTCCACGACTGGATTGAGATCATCGCCAACAGGCTTGCTGCGGACGGCTGGCCGCCCGAGGACGCCTCCGCATTGTCCACCCTTGTCCTGGCGCAGGTGCGAGGCCTGCAGCTCGATCTCCTCGTCTCCGGGGACCGCGCACGAGCGGACCGCGCCATCGACTTCGCCGTACGCCTCCTCGACCGCTCCACCCGGGCCGGCAGTGCAGACGATCACGGGTAGACCGCCACGACGGTGTTGTACGGCACCCAGTCGCTGTTGCCCTCCGGCTTTAGATGACCCGCGACATGCAGACCGCCCTCGTACAAGCGGATCTCCTGCTCGTCGGCGAAGTCCACGTACGGGTAGCCGACATCGGCGGAGACCCTGAACCGCTCCTCCGCCTCCTGGGCACTGATGAGGCGGTACCCCACCGGTGAGTGCACCGTTGTGAGGGCGGGGGGTACTGACGGGCCGCTCCGGGATTCGTCATCGGCCATCTGTGGCTGCTCCGTGGGGTGAAGTGCCCGGTAAGGCGGATTCGGTAGGGGAAGTGCGAGGCGCGGTCGGCTGGGGCGGGCTGCCAGGCCGACGGGTACATGCGCTCAGTGGGCCTCGGCCTGCGCGTCCGTGC
Organism: Streptomyces sp. NBC_01363; assembly: GCF_026340595.1. Classification (GTDB taxonomy): domain Bacteria; phylum Actinomycetota; class Actinomycetes; order Streptomycetales; family Streptomycetaceae; genus Streptomyces. Next base: position 6,122,432 of record NZ_JAPEPF010000001.1, on the reverse strand, counting down.
GGAAGACCGGCAGACCCTCGCGGAGCCGGGCGAACAGCAGACCCCGGTCCATCATTTCCTTGCCCTCGTCCTCGTCCTCGTCAACGGCGAAGACCTCGTCCACCAGCAGCTCGCGCAACTGCTCCTGGACGCCGTCGCCGTGCCCCTGCTGGAAGTCGTCCAGGTCGAAGTGGAGATCCGCTTCCACCGAGGCGATCGTCGCGTGCTCGTCCTCGATGACCAGGCGGGCGCGGATGGTGCCCGCCTGGAGCGTGTTGTCGTTGTAGTAGCCGTAGACGACGTCGGCCTCGATGTCTCCGTCGACGGACATCTCGCCGTCGGTGAACACCCCTCGGGCCGTCACCCCGCCGCGGATGGCCACCACCGAATCGGGGCCGCGGTCCGCCAGCACGCCTTCGACCGCCAGGGAGCCGGTGACCACGAAGGGGGCCACCACATCCAGGTCGCCCTTCACCGCCAGGTCGCCGTGATGAAAGAACGGCGTGTCCACCCGCTGGTCGCCGACCAGGGTGCGCGTCGCGCCTGTCCCGCCGAGCGCCCTGGCGCACAACTCGGGAAGAAGCGGCAGATGGTCGGGATGGCAGCCGTCGCCCAGTCCGGCGACGAAGTCCTGGTAGCTGTCGAAGTCCGGCTCCACCAGCGTGGTGAGCCAGCCGCTGTCGTCCGGGATCCCGGCGGCCTCACACACCTCGGCCTGCTCCGTCCGCATCACCCCGGCCGCTTGCCGCAGCGCGTCCGTGTCGATGGGCAGCGGCCCGCTCTCCGCCACGGGATACCGCACATGCGCCGGGGCACCCGCAGCCTGAAGCAGGGACACGATCTCCGACCGTGCCTGCCGCTGCTCCATGCTGTACTCCGGCAGACGCAACGCGATCCCCAGCGGAGTCCGGCCGAGGCCGTTGACCGCGGCGTTGTCGGCACCGCGCTCCAGCAGCAGCTTCACCAGCCCCGGTCGCGCCGAACTGACGGTCGCGTGCAGCGGAGTGTCTCCGCGATCGTCGACCGCGTCCGTCGGTGCGCCGTGGTCGAGCAGGAACGCGTAGAGCGGCGCGGCCACGCAGCTGTGGTGGGCGAACGACCCGCCGGTGGTGAAACTGCTCGGGCCGTCCAGCCGGGCGCCGTGCTCGACGAGCAGCGTCAGTATGTCCACCGAACGCCGCACCACGGCCGCCGGATCGGAGTCGCTGAACGCCACGGCCCACCCGGCGGGCGGGACGCTGTTCTTGTCGACGGCGTGCACATCGGCGCCGCACTCCAGCAGCGCCCGTACGACCTCCGGGCACGGCAGCGGGCCGTCGCTGTTGTACGGGGCCTTCACCGCCCGGTGCAGCGCGGTGGCGCCGTCCTCGTCGCGCGCCGAGACATCCGCCCCGTCCGCGATCAGGGAACGGACCAGGGTGGCCTGCTCCAGGGCGTCGCCGCCATGGGCAGGGGTGACAGCAGCAAGAAGGGATTCACTCACAGTGAGGACCATAGGACGTGCCTCTGACAGTGGGCCGGGCCTGCCGGCCGACCGGCCTTTCATCACGTAGGGCACATCAAAGTCGGCCGTAGGCCGCGATCAGGCCGGTTCCGCGAGTTTCCGTAGCCGATTGGGTAGTTCTACTGATGCCCTCGCCGGACGAAGTAAGGGAATCCCCACGTACTCGGCCCCATGGGCCGAGGTCGGGACCGGGGCCGGTCCGGGGCCTTGTCGTGGTACCAGACGTGGACGCGGTCGTCGCCCTCGTGCTGGAGCGAGAGCAGAGCGAAGTCGGCGTACCCGTCATGGCCCATGCCCGGCATCATCCTCATCAGATCCGCTCCGCCCTCGTTCTCCTCGTGCCAGCCGTCGTGCAGCCAGCGGGTGTAGACGGCGTGCGCCCCCGGAATGTCCGCGGGATGGATGAAGTTCTGCGTTGTCGGCTCCAGCGCGTCACTGGGCAGCGCTTCCATCGGCTGGAGCAGCGTTCCGGTGCCGATCACGCGCAGAAAGGCCCGGTAGTCGGCCGGGAGCGGCCCGAACCGCGCTTCGAGGACGGCGATGTCGTCCTCGCCGACCGGGCTGAGGTCGCCGGTCGGATCCAGCCAGCCCTCCTCGGCCGGTATGCGGGGCTCCGACGCCCCGGACGGCGAGGGCTCCGGGTGGGGCGCCTGCCGGAAGTAGTCCTCGATCAGCGGGGCGAGCCTGCGGTTGCCCCGCCAGGCCGCCAGCCGCTCCCCCGCGTCCCGCGTGCGGATCACGGCGAGATGGCGGGCGAACACCAGCCGCTCGTTGTTGCCGCGGGCATGGCCCATCGCCGCGTCCAGAACGGGAGCGGCGCCCGCCCCTTCCCGCGCCAGCAGGGTCAGCAGGGTCGCCTCGTCCAGACGGCTGCCATTCGACGAGCCGCTCGCCCCAGTCGACACCGGCAGTGGTGACCAACATCCGCACCACCTCGTCACCGCCACCGCCCTGGGCGAGGCAGTCCTCGGCCGCCCGGTCGGCCCACTCCCGCTCGTCGGGGAACACGAAGGACAGCGCCGCCTTCACCGGCACCGGCGCCGCGTCGAACGCGGCCTCCGCGACCGCGCGCGCCGCACGGTGGTCCGCCTCGTCGGCCACCGCGAGCACGCCCCGCAGCAGCCGCCGGCTCGAGGCGCACTCGGCCACCTGGAACGAGGCATGTGCGGTGGTCTCGATGAGCCAGGTCCCGCTCCACTCCCACCGTGGGTCGTAGTGGACCTTGTGCCGGTTGTGGGCCAGCTCGTGCAGCCGCAGCATCGCGCGCAGCGTCCATACGACACCCTCGGCCGCCAGCCAGAACGGCACCGCGTCCCCCGAGGGCTGCAACTCCAGCTCCGCCATGGCCACTTCCACGTCCAGGTCGAGCACGTCCGGACGCTCACCGCTGCGGTACAGCGCCGCCGCGCGCAGCCCGAGTGCGGCCATCGAAGGCGCCGCGTGCCGCGCCCCCTTCTCCACCTGGTGGACCGCGTACTCCCAGCCTCTGCCCTCGTCGTGACGGCTCTTGTCACGCGCCTCGGCGAAGCAGCGCGCGGCGTCGAACGGCGCCGCCGCCAGCCAGCACGGCCCTCGCTCGAGCCCTTCGGTCAGATGGTCCGGACTTGACCCGCGCCCGCGTGGAATACACCTTGCCGCGCTGCTCCTCGGTCCACACCACGTCACCATTCATGAGTACCTCCCACGATCGAACCGGCATCTGCGCAACAGCCGGCAGCCCGGTCCGGCACCACGGCGGTTCCCGCATCGCATTCCGCTCGCCGTGCACGGGAACCAGTCGGTCTTTCGGGGGCTGGTGCCCAGGTAAGGGCTCGTAAAGAATCAACACGTTGCTTCACGGTCTCCCTGTCGTTGGTGTGGTATGCGCATACCGAGTGAGGTTCGTGACCAACTTGCCCTGAGATTCGGAGTGTTGTTCCCTCATCTGAATGAGCGGCAGCAGCGGCTGATGCTGGCCGCCGAGGCCCGGCTGCTGGGGCACGGGGGGTCCGGGCCGTCGCGCGTGCCGCAGGGGTGAGCGAGACGACGGTGCGGAAGGGTGTCTTCGAGTTGGAGGGCGGTGAGGACCCACTGCCCGATGGCCGGGTCCGCCGGGACGGCGGCGGTCGCAAGAGCGCCGAGAAGCTTGACCGGCTGCTCGTTCCGGCGTTGCTGGCGCTGGTCGAGCCGGATGAGCGGGGCGATCCGATGTCGCCGCTGCGGTGGACGACCAAGTCGCTGCGGTCTCTGGCCGGGGAGCTGACGCGGCAGGGCCATGCCGCGTCAGCGCCGACCGTGGGCAGGCTGCTGCGGGAGAACGGTTTCAGTCTGCAGGCCAACGCGAAGACCCTTGAGGGCGCTCAGCACTCCGACCGGGACGCGCAGTTCCGGTACATCAACGACCAGGCCAAGGACCATCAGGCGGGGGGCGAGCCGGTGGTCAGTGTGGACACGAAAAAGAAGGAGGTCGTCGGCCAGTTCAAGAACGCGGGCCTCGAATGGCGGCCCAAAGGCCGGCCGGGGCAGGTCAGCACCCATGATTTCCCCGACCAGGAGCTCGGCCGGGCCGCCCCCTACGGGATCTACGACATCACCGCGAACACCGGCTGGGTCAGCGTCGGATGCGACCATGACACTGCAGCCTTCGCGGTCGAGTCGATCCGCCGCTGGTGGAACGGGCAAGGACGCCTCGACTACCCCGGCGCCACCCGGCTGCTGATCACCGCCGACGCGGGCGGCTCCAACGGCTACCGCACCCGGGCCTGGAAGACTCAACTGGCTGCCTTCGCCGCCGAGACCGGCCTGGCCGTCACCGTCTGTCACATGCCTCCGGGCACATCGAAATGGAACCGGATCGAGCACCGACTGTTCTCCGCGATCACGATGAACTGGCGCGGCCGCCCGCTGACCAGCTACGAGGTCATCGTGGAGAGCATCGCCGCGACCACCACACGCACCGGGCTCACCGTCCACGCCGAACTGGACCCCGGCCGCTACCCCACCGGTGTGAAGGTCAGCGACGCCGAGATGAACGCGGTGCCCCTGACCGGCCACGCCTTCCACGGGGAGTGGAACTACACCGTGGTGCGCCACGAGGCGCCACTTGATACCGGGTAGGGGTGAAAGACCCCTACCGCCGGCCTGTCGCAGCAGGCTGGTGAAGCTGAGGGCAGCCGATGCGTGGAGATGCACGCGGAGGTGAGAGCAGCCCTGACAACGACGGGACGCGTCGGCACTTCCAGACGACGCGGGTCCGGCAAGCAAGACGAGACGCCGTACGAGAGGAACCAGTGTCTGACGCCCCGTAAGAGTTCCTCCGGCTCCAATCTGGAGGATATGGGCCGGGTGCAGCGCACGCCACCTCCGGGTGGCGACTCCGAAGCCGAATTTAGGGTGTCGGTGGGGAGGCCACGTTGAAAGCCTGCGGCGTAGGCGTGGCGATGCTGTCGGGGTAGAGCTGGGCGGCTCGCTCGTCGACCGGTTGGTGGTGAACGTGGGAAGCGTTCTGATGTCGCCCTTCCCGTCTGGCAGCCAGTCAGGCGGAGGGCAAGGCCCGTCGTCGGCTGACGACGTCAGAACGTGGCGGAGGCCCCGTAGTAGTCCGAGCGCGTTAATGGCGCGCACATGGCGAAGGGGGCCAGCAAATCAGCAGTCGAGGAACTGGAATACCGGGAGGTCATCGGTGAATACCGACGAACTGGAGCACGCCACGTATGAGGCGGAGCGCCGGGTACTGGAGATCCAGGCCAAGCTGCACCGTTGGGCCCGTGATGATCCTCATCGCAGGTTCGATGACCTCTTCAACCTCTGTGCCGATCCCGCGTTCTTGCTTGTCGCGTGGGATCGGGTGCGGGGTAACAAGGGTGCCAAGACCGCCGGGGTGGACGGCCGCACGGCGGCGTCCATCGCGGCGAGGACGGGCGTTGAGGAGTTCCTCGACGCACTACGAGGCTCGATCAAGGACCGTAGTTTCCGTCCGCTGCCGGTGCGGGAGCGGATGATCCCCAAGACGGGCGGCAAGTTGCGTCGCCTGGGGATCGCGACGATCACCGACCGGGTGGTGCAGGCGTCCTTGAAGCTGGTGCTGGAGCCGATTTTCGAGGCGGAATTCCTCCCGTGCTCCTACGGGTTCCGTCCGAACCGCCGGGCTCACGACGCGGTGGCCGAGGTCCGCCACTTCACGTCCCACGGGTATGAGTGGATCGTGGAGGGTGACATCAAAGCCTGCTTCGACGAGATTTCGCATCCGGCCCTGCTGGACCGGGTGCGGCTTCGGATCGGGGACAAACGCGTTCTTGACCTGGTGAAGGCGTTCCTCAAGGCGGGCATCCTCGGTGAGGATCGCGTGCTGCGGGAAACCAGCGCCGGAACCCCACAGGGTTCGATCTTGTCGCCGTTGCTCAGCAACGTGGCCCTCTCCGTCCTGGACGAGTACGTCGCCCAGGGTCCGGGAGGACCCGGAAGCAGCAAGCTCGGGCGGGAACAGCGTCGCCGTCAAGGTCTTCCCAACTACCGTTTGTCGCGGTACGCGGACGACTGGTGTCTGATGGTCCACGGCACCGAAGGCGACGCCGAAGCCCTGCGCGATGAGATCGCTGGGGTCTTGTCCACGATGGGCCTGCGCCTGTCCCCGGAGAAGACCCTGATCACCCGCATCGATGAGGGACTGGACTTCCTCGGGTGGCACATCCAGCGCCACCGCAAACGAGGAACCAGCCGGTACTACGTCTACACCTACCCCGCACGCAAAGCCCTCGCGGCTGTGATGGCCAAGGTCAAGACGGCGTGCCGGAGGATGGCCACGAACCAGCCACTTGACACCCTGCTCATCCATCTCAACCGGATGCTGCCGGGCTGGTGCGCCTACTTCCAACCCGGCGTGTCCAGCGCGACATTCCAATACCTGAGCTCGTACACATGGAGCCAGGTCATGAAATGGCTGCGCCGCAAACACCGCCGGATCACCTGGAAGGACCTCCGCCGCCGCTACTGCGGGGGTGGTTGGTGGCCGGTCGGGGAGGAACGGACGCTGTTCGATCCCGGAAAGGTGCGCACCACGCGCTACCGCTACCGGGGCGCGACCATCCCTTCCCCCTGGCCGACCACGGCATGAGGATCATCGACAGCAAGGCGGGACTTGTGGAGCGCCCGGTGCCATGAGAGTGGCACGCCGGGTGCGGGAAGCGGCCCGAAGAAACGGCTCGATCGAAAGACGAGACCGCGCTTCGGGCCGACTTCACCACCCCCAGCCCACCGAGCCGGCGAACCCCGGTGCACCGGCCGTCGGCATCGACCGTCAGACCCTGGAGCACCCCGCCCTGACCGGCATGACCAGCACTGAACTGGCCGAACTGACCGCGGCCCTCACCACTCCCTGGCAGACACTGCATGCACAGGACCGCACCACCCGACGCGACGGCGGCACCCGGCGCCGGGCCCCGGGCGGCGGCCGCAAAGCCAAACTCGACCTGGCCGACCGCGTCCTGGCCACCGCGCTGCACCAGCACCTCGCCCTGCCGCCCGCCGTGCTCGCCCGCCTGTTCACCGTCAGCAAGGACACCATCCGCGATGCCACCGGCGAGATCAGACAGCTGATGGACCAGTACGGGCACACCCCCGGCACCGCAGCGGCACACCTGAGCACCCTCACCGGCCTCCTCGTCTACGCCACCGCACACGGCGCCACCCTCACACCACAGGCAAAACCCACACCTTGATTCTTTACGGGCCCTAACGACCTGGGGAGCAATAGGGCTCGACGTCGCGGCTGCCGTGCTGGACGACGTTCCTTCTGCTGAGCCCTATTGCTTCTTGGGTCGCGACTTCGAGGCCGCCCAGATCAGCTGCAGCTGCCCGATCTCAGCGACGTTCTTCATCAGCTCGGCGTTCAGCCAGGCGATCATGTGTCCGATGGTGTTGTCCGGAGGAGTCTGCCACGGCAGCGTGGAGGCGGCGTCCAGATCGGCGTCGGTGAGCTTGTCGAGGACCGCTAGCCACTGGGTACGCAGATCCTGTAGCCAGGCGACGGTCGCCGGTCCGTTGCCGGGCCAGGTGATGTCGGTACGCTCCCGGGGCGTACGTCCCTGCGCGTGATCGATGGCAGTGCTCCACCACCAGCCGATGTGCCAGCTCACCCAGCCGATGGTGGGAACAGGAACGGGGTCGGGCTCGGTGTTGGCCCAGTCCGGCAACCAGTTCCCGGCGGCGTCCGGGCGCACTGTCCAGGTCAGGTCAGTGGGCTCCCACAGAAAGGCCTCGGGTGCGAGCCGCTCCAGGTGGTACTCGAACAGTGACCAGGTCATGTCGAACTGCCAGCGCAGCAACTCACGGCGGGGATTCCTCATCGTTCGATCCTCGCATGGTGCCCTGGAGGGCAGCCGTCACGTCGCCCGGTGTGAATCCGCGCGAGCGTCGCGGGCGAATGCGAGCGGGTCAGATCAGGCCGTGACAGAGGAAGGGCCGTACGGGTTAGGTGAGTTGTGAAGCTGACCTGGGCCCGTACAGCCTGCTCCCATCCTGCCCTGTCCGGGGTCTCCCGCGCACATTTCGGCGATTTGCTCCAAGACCTCGCGCCCAGGTGGACGACGGTCCGCGAGTCCGCGTTGCACGAGCGGCGCGGGGGTGCCCGGAGCCGGGCGGCTGGGGCGGGCCGTAAGCAGAAGCTGGTCTTCCCCGACCGGCTGCTGGCCACCCTCGTCCACCTGCGGCTCGGGCTTCCGCATGCCGCCCTGGCCGAGCTGTTCGATGTCGATCGCTCCACCATCTCCACTGCGATCCGCGAGGTCCGGCCGCTGCTCGCGGCCCGTGGCTTCGCCGTCCCCGACCGGCCCGGCCTGCGCCTGCGGACCTTGGAGGATGTCTTCGCCTACGCCGAAGCCGAAGGCGTCGACCTCCGCATCGATGGCACGGAAGTCCAGGTCAGACGTCCCAAGGCCGGGCGCGCCGGACGTAAGGCGTTCGTCTCCGGCAAGAAGAAGCAGAACACCATCAAGACGACTACGTTCAGCGATCACCAAGGCCGTACCCTGTTCTCCGGCGTGACGCGGCCCGGCCGCGTGCACGACCAGACCGCCGTGCGCACCGAGGGCATCGCCGAGCAATTCCGCCTCCGCCCAAATGTGAAAGTCGAGGTGGACGAGGGCTACCGCGGCTTGGCCAACGAATTCCCACACCAGGTCAGTGCTCCGCCGAGGAAGCCGAAGGACGATGTGTGTGACGGCGAGAGGCGGGCCTGGCGCGAACAGCGACGCCGGCAGTCCTCGGCTCGGATCTGTGTGGAGCACACCAATGCCGAGTACAAGCAGTGGCGCCCGCTCCAGCGCTACACCGGACGGCGTGAGGACTACGACGAGACCCACCGCGCCATCGCCGGTCTGGTCTCCGACCGCTCCGCCCGCAGGGCAACCCGCCGCAGGACGAGTACCGAGCTGGTGCCCGTCCGCACGACGACCTGCTGATCACCCGACAGCCAAACCCCACGTCGGCGGATCGAGGCTTAGGAACAGTTGGGTCTGCTGCACGTTGAGGTGACACCTAGCCTGGCTTGCCCGTAGGGCGGCCTGGAAGGATGTTGCTGTGCCTGTTCCCTATCCCGAAGAGTTCCGTGACGATGTCGTGCGCGTGGCGCGCAACCGCGAGAAGGGCGTCACCCTTGCGCAGATCGCGAAGGATTTCGGCGTCCATGAGATGACGCTGTCGAAGTGGCTGCGCCAGGCCGCTGTGGACGACGGCGAGAAGCCCGCCGTCGCCAGGTCCGAGTCGGCGGAGAACCGGGAGCTGAAGAAGCGGATCCGGCTGCTGGAGCAGGAGAACGAGGTCCTGCGCCGCGCGGCGGCCTACCTGTCGCAGGCGAACCTGCCGGGAAAAGGCTCTACCCGCTCGTGAGAGAGCTCGCCGCCGACAAGATCCCTGTCGCGGTTGCGTGCCGGGTCCTGGGGCTTGCCCGCCAGCACTACTACCGGTGGATTCGTCGGCCGGTGACCGAGGCCGAGATCACCGAGGCATACCGTGCGAACACGCTGTTCGACGCCCACTGCGACAGGCTCCGGGGTGATCGTCTCTCTGCGGGCCGCCGGGGTGTGCTGGCAGGGCGCCGGGTTCAGCCCGGGAGGGTGATGCGGAAGGTGGTGTGTCCGGGTCTGCTGGTGACGGTGGCGGTTCCGCCGTGGGCGGTGGTGACGGCGTGGACGATGGCGAGGCCCAGCCCCGTGCTTCCGGTGCTGCGGGAGCGGGCGTGGTCGGCGCGGACGAAGCGGCCGAAGACTTCGGGCTGGAGTTCGTCGGGGATGCCGGGACCGTTGTCACTCACGTCCACGCAGACGGTGGCCTGTTCCGTCGTGAGGGAGATCGTCACGTCGGTGCCGGGCGGGGTGTGGGTGCGGGCGTTGGCGAGGAGGTTGCCGATGGCCTGCTGGAGGCGGTGGGCGTCGCCGGTGACGGTGACCGGTTCTTCGGGGAGGTCGAGGAGCCAGTGGTGGCCGGGGCCGGCGGCGCGGGCGTCGTCCGTCGCGTTCAGGATTAGCAGGGTCAGGTCGACCGGCTCGTGTTCCAGGGGGCGTCCGGCGTCCAGGCGGGCAAGGAGGAGCAGGTCGTCGACGAGGCGGGTCATGCGCTGTGACTCGCCGCCGATGCGTTCCAGGGCGTGGCGGACTTCGGCGGGGACGGGGCCACGGTGGCGCAGGGCGAGTTCGGCGTGGCCGCGGATGTTGGCGACGGGGGTGCGCAGTTCGTGGCTGGCGTCGGCGGCGAAGTGACGGAGCCGTTCCTCGCTCGCGTGGCGGCGGGTGAGGGCGTCTTCGACGTGGCCGAGCATGTGGTTGAGGGCAGCGCCGACCTGGCCGACCTCGGTGCGGGGGTCGGTGTCGGGGAGCGGTCCGGGCATGGCGACCTCGCCACTGGCCAGCGGCAGCCCGGCGACCTCCGCCGCCCGGGCGGTGACCCTCTGGAGCGGGCGCAGGGAGATCCGCACCCACAGGGCCCCCGCGATGCCGGTGGCCAGGAGCGCCACGCAGAACAGCACGGCTTCGACCGCTTCGAGGCGGTGAACGGTCTCTTCCACCGGGTGCAGGGGCAGACCGGTGATCATGACGTCCTGATCGTCGCCGTCGACGGCCGTGACCCGGTATTTGCCCAGAGTGGAGAGGCGGATGCTGTGCCCGTTTCCGTCCACGGGCACCCCCGCCAGGGCGCGGCGGTCCTCGGGGGTGAGCCGGACCGTGCGGTCGGTGGCGTCGTGGACCACGGCGGCCTGGGTGGTGGTGCCGTCCAGGAGCCGGGCGCCGAACGTCGATTCGGCCTGACCCCGGGTGTCGGGGCGGTTGTCGGCGTCAGGCGTGGCCTCGTGTTCCAGGCTGGCGGCGAACCGGCCGCCCGAGGCGGCGAGCTGCTCGTCCAGACGGCCCATCAGGAAACCGCGCAGGGCGAGGGCGGTCGTGATCCCGACGGCGAGGCACGCGAGGGCGAGCAGGGTGACGAGTCCGGCGGTGAGCTGGCTGCGCAGGGTGCGGGGCACCGGGCGCCTCACGGCGAGTCCGGCTTGAGCACATAGCCGACCCCGCGCACCGTGTGGATCATCGGAGCCCGTCCGGCGTCGATCTTCTTGCGCAGGTAGCTGATGTAAAGCTCGACGACGTGGGCGCGTCCGCCGAAATCGTAGGCCCAGACCCGGTCCAGGATCTGGGCCTTGGACAGAACCCGGCGCGGGTTGCGCATGAGGAAGCGAAGGAGTTCGAACTCGGTGCGGGACAGCTCGACGGTGACACCGCCGCGCCGGACCTCCCGGGCTTCCTCGTCCATGCTGAGGTCCCCAAGGGTGAGCAGGTTCACGCCCGGCCCGGCGGTCATTCCGGCCCGTCGCAGCAGCCCGCGCAGCCGGGCTAGGACTTCCTCCAGGCTGTAGGGCTTGGTGACGTAGTCGTCGCCGCCCGCCGTGATCCCGGCGATGCGGTCCTCGACTGCGTCGCGGGCGGTCAGGAACAGGACACACACCTTGGGCATCTCACGTCTGAGGGCCCGCAGGACCTGGAGGCCGTCCAGGTCGGGCAGCATCCAGTCCAGAACCACCGCGTCAGGCCGGAAATCACGGGCCGTCTCGAGTGCGGTTGTGCCGTCGGCGGCGGTGCGGACCTGCCAGCCCTCGCCGGTCACGACTCCGGCCAGGACATCGGTGACGTCGGGTTCGTCGTCGACGACGAGAATCCGTACGGGATCTCCGTCGGGGCGGTGCAGAAGCGATGTCGTACGCGGCTCGTCCATGGTTCCTTCAGCATCCCCCGGCGCAGGCCACGGCAGGGGTGAGGCGTGTCTCTGAGTTTCCTCTGAATCGGAGCTGAGAGCGGTCGACCACGCTGTTTCAGAAGGTACACAGAGGTTGGGCTGTGAGGCTGGCCACCCATCGCCGGAGCGTGCGCCATATCCGGAGGAGCCCCATGACCACCACGTTCACCACCACGACGTATGCGAGCCGCGGGATGCGCCACCGGCGCCCGCGCCGCAGCCTCGTCCCGTTCCTGGTGCCGCTGGTGATCTGGGCCGGCGCCGCCGGAGTGCTGGGCCTGTGGTGGAGCGACACGAACTCGGTGGTCGGCTCGGCGGGCTGGCTCACCGGCGCGGGACGTATCACCGGTCTCCTGGCCGGATACGCCTGCGCGGTCCTGCTGGCGCTCATGGCCCGGATGCCGCTCCTGGACCACACCATCGGCACCGACCGGCTCGCCCGCTGGCACGCCTGGGGAGGCCGCTGCACCGTGTCCCTCGCCCTTGCCCACACCCTGCTGATCATCTGGGGCTACTCGCTGGCCTCCCACACGAACGTGGTCAGCCAGACCTCCACACTCGTCCTTCACTACCCCGACCTGCTCAAGGGCACGGCCGGCTTCCTGCTGCTCGTGGCCACAGGGATTATGTCCGCCCGCGCTGCCCGCCGCAGGATGAGTTACGAGACGTGGCACTACCTGCACTTCGCGACCTACCTGGCAGTCTTCCTCACCTTCGGACACCAGCTCTCCAACGGAGCCGACTTCGTCGGCAACCGCCTCGCGCAGGCCGCCTGGTACACGCTGTTCCTCGGGGTCGCGGCCCTGGTCGCCTGGTACCGCTTCGCCGTCCCAGTCCGGCGAGGGCTGCGCCACCGCCTGCGCGTGGCCGCGGTCCACCCCGAAGCACCGGGCGTGGTCTCCGTCCACCTCACCGGCCAGCACCTCGACGACCTCGGGGGCGAGCCGGGGCAATTCCTGCGCTGGCGTTTCCTGACCCGCGGACTGTGGTGGACCGCGAACCCCTACTCCCTCTCGGCCCCCGCCCACCCCGGCCACCTGCGGATCACGGTCAAGACCGCCGGCGGGCACAGCGCCGCCCTCGCCCGCTTGAGGCCCGGCACCCGGGTGTGGGCCGAGGGACCCTACGGCGCCTTCACCGCGAACCGCCGGACCACCCCCAGGGTCCTGCTCCTGGCCGGCGGGGTCGGCATCACCCCCCTGCGTGCGCTGTTCGAGACGCTCCCGGGCCAGGTGACCCTCGTCTACCGGGCCCGCCGCGCCGTCGACCTCGCCCTGCGCGGTGAACTCGACGCGATAGCCTCCCGCCGACGGGCCACCGTGCACTACATCGTCGACGAACCGGCCGGACACGCCTCCCCCCTCACCGCCCGGGTCTTGAGCACCCTGGTCCCCGATCTGGCCGCGCACGACGTCTACCTCTGCGGCCCGCCCGGCATGACCGAGGCCGCGATCAGAGCCCTGCGCGAAGCCGGTGTCCCGGCCCGGCGCATCCACCACGAGTCCTTCGCGTTCTGAGGAGAACCGCCATGCGCCGAGCCGTCCTCACCACCACCGGGATCAGCGCCCTGATCGTCGCCCTGCTCGCCCTCAAACCCCACCAGCTCCCCGCCCTGGCCGGGGCGGCTCCCCGTTCCCCGACGGCCTCGCACACTCCCGCAGACGCCTCGCCGGGCACATCCACTGGGACGGGCACGTTCACCGGAGATCCCATCGACACCCAGTACGGAACCGTGCAGGTCGCCGCCACCCTCAACCAGGGCAAGATCACCTCGATCAAGGTCCTCCAGGCCCCCGACCACAGAGGCCGTGACCAGGAGATCGCAGCCTACGCCCTGCCCCGCCTCACCCAGGAGGCCATCGGAGCCCAGAGCGCGCACATCGACGCCGTCTCCGGCGCCAGCTACACCAGCCAGGGCTACATCCAGTCCCTCCAGAGCGCCCTGGACCAGGCCCATGCCTGACACCACACAGGGTCTGCGCCACGTCGAGCACGTCATGGGCACCGTCTTCTCCTTCGACATCCGCGACCAGCCGACCCCCGCCATCCGCCGCGCCCTCGTCGAGGCTGTGCACCACCTCCACCAGGTCGATGCCGTGTTCTCCACCTACCGGCCCGACAGCCACATCAGCCGCCTCGACCGCGGCGAGATCCGACTGGAGCACTGCCCGCCCGAAGTCCACGAAGTCCTGTCCCTGTGCGCACAGGCCGCCCATGCCAGCGATGGCTGGTTCAGCATCATCCCCGCGAGAACCCTCGACCCCTCGGGGCTCGTCAAAGGCTGGGCCACCGAGACCGCATCCCAGCTCCTTTACGACGCGGGCGCGCACCACACGTGCATCAACGGCGGAGGTGACCTGCAGCTCCGCGGACAGGCGGGCCCGGGCACTGCGTGGCGCATCGGCATCGCCCACCCGCTACGCCCCGGTGAACTGGCCACCGTCATCACCGCCAGCCACGACCTGGCCGTCGCCACCTCCGGCACCGCCGAACGCGGCCATCACATCGTCGACCCGCACACCGGTAGACCTGCCGACACGTTCGCCTCCCTCACACTCGTCGGGCCCCGCCTGACGCTGACCGACACCTACGCCACCGCCGCGTTCGCCCGAGGCAACGGGGCACAGGGCTGGGTGGAAACACTGGACGGCTACGAAGCACTCGCGGTTCTGCCCGACGGCCAGGAATGGCGAACTCCAGGATTCAGCCGCTATGGGTCATGAGGTGCGACACAGCGTCATTCCCGCGCGCAGGGAACGGGCGCCTCCCGGTCGCGGCCGCGGCTTACCACCTATGTCGCCGCAGGAGCCCGACTCGTCCCTGTCCAGCATTGAACACCACCCTCCGAAGGAGCCCCTTGTGGGACTCGACCTGATCAACGGCATCCCCGCACACGTCCTGTTCGTGCACGTCGTCGTGGTCCTGGTACCCCTCACCGCGCTCGCCCTGATCCTGTGCGCCGCCATCCCCTCCGTCATGCGCAGGTTCGGCCTCGCCCTGCCAGCCCTTGCCCTGGTGTCCCTGATCAGCGTGCCGCTGACGACCAACGCCGGCGAGTGGCTGGAACGGCACGTGGACCGCGATCCCCTGGTCCGTAAGCACACCGAACTCGGCGACGAACTGCTCCCCTGGGCCATCGGGCTCTTCCTGGTGTCCGCAGCGGTGTGGTGGCTCTACCGCCGCGCCGCCCACCGCACCCCCGAGGCGGAGGGATCCACCAGCACGGTGGGCACGCCGCTCCGTATCACCGCCGCGGTGCTGTCCCTCATCATCGGCGTGGGTGCCGACGTACAGGTCTACCGAATCGGCGACTCAGGCGCTAAAGCCGCTTGGCACGACGCCTACTCCGCCACCGCGCACCCCAATCGCGACTGACCGACACGCGCCGTGACACACCCAGCCCAGGGGCTGCGCTCGGTGACACCGCACGGTATCCGGCCCTTCTGCTCGCTACGCATCGAGGACGTTGTCACATTGGTGCGTTGATCGATTAAGGGTGTGTAGGGGTCGGGTGGGGGCCTGGCTTACGCTGCGATGGGCTGGTCGGTGGCGCCGGTGATCTCGTCCCAGATGGCGAAGCGGGTGGTCATCTCGGTGCGGTATTCGGTGGCCATCAGGTGGCGGCGTGGTCGCAAGTGCGGTGAGATGCCGCTGAACGCGGACAGGAACCGCTGGGCCCCGCCGGTACTGCGGAAGCCCTTCATCGCGCGTTCGCGCTGCCTCGTCGGCTGATGACTGTTCTCGCGGAAGATTTCAAGTCCAGTGAGACGGTCGTGACGCTATGAAGTTTGTGGTGTGGGTTCCCTGCGTTTGGCCGGGTCGTTGATCCAGGCTGTCTGGGGTATCTCGGGTGGTCTGGGGCGGCGGCCGAAGCGTTCGGGGTGACGGGCGTATGCCTCGGCGAGGGTGACCGCGCGCTGGTCGCGGACCTCCTCGGCAGTCCCGAAGTGGACGGAGGCGGGTGTGTGCCAGCCGATACCCGAGTGCCGGTGCTCATGGTTGTAATACGCGATGAACGCGTCGAACCACTCGCGGGCGTGGGCCAGCGAATCGAACCGTTCGGGATAGTCCGACATGTACTTCGTGGTCTTGAACTGAGCCTCGCTGTAAGGGTTGTCGTTGGAGACCTTCGGCCTCGAGTGCGACCGCGTCACGCCCAGATCGATCAGTAGTTGGGACACCTTCTTCGACGTCATCGAGGTGCCGCGGTCCGCGTGCACGGTCTGGGGCACGATGCCGTTGCGGGCGATGGTCTCGCGGATCAGCTCCTCGGCCCGCACAGCTGATTCGGCTCGCTCGACGGTGTGGCCGACGATGTACCGGCTGAAGATGTCGATGATCACGTAGGCGTGATACCAGACGCTCTTGGCCGGTCCGGCCGCCTTGGTGATGTCCCAGGTGAACACCTGTGAGGGCCCGGTGGCGACCAGCTCGGGCACCGCCTTGGCGGGATGGGTGGCCTGCCGTCGGCGCTCACCGGACTGATCCTGCTCGCGCAGGATCCGGTACATCGTCGAGACGGAGCAGTGATAGCGCCCGGCATCCAGCTCGCGGGCCCAGATCTGCGCGGGCGCCAGCTCGGCGTACTCGTCGCCGTTCATCAACTCGAGTACCGCAGCCCGCTCTTCGGCCGTCAGGGCCGACGGCTGCACCTGTGGGGCACGTGTTCTGCGTGGTGGCGGGGGCCGGAGCCGGCGGTAGTGCGTGGCGCGGGAGCGGCCGGTCAGCCGACAGGCGGCCGTGATGCCCAGCTGAACCTCGACGCCGGTGAACGCCTCGTCCACGACAGGGTCGGCGGCAGGCTTCAGTCCGCGCTCTCGGAGATCATTTCCAAGAGCGCGGAGGCTTTTCCCATCACCTCGAGTGCGGCCTTGTTCCGTGCCAGGTCCTTCTGCAAGCGCTCCACCTGCTGCCGCAGCTTTTCGTTCTCCACCTCCGCGGCGGACTTCTTCGCCCGGGCCGGGCTGGTCCGGCGGTCAACCAGGTTTTCCAGGGCCCCGGCGTCCCGGGCGGCCCGCCACTCCTTGACATGCGAGTGGTAGAGCCGTTCCCGGCGCAGGACCGCACCCTTCTCGTTCCTGGGCGCGGCGTCGTACTCGGCGACGATCCGCAGCTTGTACTCCGAGGTGAAAGTGCGGCGCTTCGGCCTCGGCGCCGGGTCGGACCCGACGGGCTCTGTGCTGGGCATAAGGGACGGTTCCCCTGTCGTGCCCTCTCAGAGGGTGTTCGGTAGGGGGATCCCCCTATCTGTCCGGTCCGCGGTGTGGCGAGATGGACTTGTTTCCATGATCTCGTAGCGCGACGTCGGGGTCATCGGTTTTGATCATCTTGTGACTGAGCGACGTGCCTACCCCTCGGATCTCAAGGATGATCAGTGGGAGTTGATCGAGCCCCTTTTGCTGGAGTGGCGGGCCGCGCGGGCCGAAGGGCGGGAGCCCACCACCGATCTGCGCGAGGTGGTCAACGCGATCCTCTACGTTGCCCGGACGGGGGTGGCCTGGCGCTACCTGCCCCATGACTTCCCGCCGCACACCACGGTCTACGGCTACTTCAGGGCGTGGGAAGCGGACGGCACCGCCGAGGAGGTCCACGACACCCTGCGTGACCAGTTACGCAGGAAGAAGGGGCGCCGGATACTGCCGACCGCCGCGGTGATCGATGCCCAGACGGTGAAGGCGTCACCGAATGCGCCGGAGAGCACGCAAGGGTACGACGGTGGCAAACGGATCAAGGGCCGCAAGCGGCATATCGCCACCGACACACTCGGGTTGCTGCTGGTTCTCATCGTCACGGCCGCCGGCGTGCAGGACACCAACGGCGGCAAACTCGTTGCCGACGCCCTGGCCGCGAAGTTGCCCACGGTGACGAAGGCGTGGGTGGACGCTGGGTACAAGTCCAAGATGATCACGCACGCGGCCGCCCTGGGCATCGAGGTGGAAGTCGTGGCGCGTGATGCGGAACAGAAAGGCTTTGTGGTCCAGAAGGTCCGCTGGCGTGTAGAGCAGACTTTCGGGATCATGAGCCGCTACCGGCGTCTGCACCGTGACTACGAGGCGCTGCCGGAGCGGTCCCGGTCGATGATCCACTGGGCCATGGTCAATTCCATGGCCAGCAGGTTGACCGCGAGCCCGAGCCAAATCGGGCAATACCTCCGCCCGAAACCGCCCGCGGCAGCCTGAAAAGGTACCGAACACCCTCTCAGGCTAACCCCGCAGAACGGGATGTCTCACCCAAGGCTGACAGAGAGGGCTCTACCTCGACGAACACCAGTCCCTCCAGCAGATCGCCACCTCACAGGCTTCTCCCGCAGAGTGCTGACTGACCTCGCCAAGGAGTACGGCATCCCGCTCCGCGAGGGTCCACAGGACTACAAGCGCCGCGGCGCCATCGACCGCGACTGGCTCATCGAGCAGTACGCCGTTCACCGCCGGACCCTGCCCGACCTCGCCCAGGAGAAGGGAATGAGCCCCGCGAACATGGCCCGCTGGGCACACACCCACAAGATCCCTCTCCGCCCCGCGGAGGAGCAAGCCACGACGCCGCCCTCCGCGCCGGCGAGCAAGCCACCGGCATCCCTGCCGTCCTACGTGACGCTCTCACGAGCCCATCCGGCCGACAGCGACTCGAACGCTTCGTCGCCGCCCTGCCCTACCCCACCGTCACTGAAGCCGCCCGAGCCCTTGGCATTCACCAGTCGACGCTGGTGACCCAGATCAACCGCCTGGAGAGAGACCTGGGCCGGCCCCTGATCGAGCGCGCCGAACGCGGCCGCAGGATGAGACCTACCCGGTTCGGCAGGAGCGTTGCCGCAGCGGTGCGAAAGTCCGGCTCCGGAACGTGACCATGGAAGGCGTCGGCCGAGGATTTGGACACGATGCTGAGGCTTCCTGACCTGAGGGTGGGACGGCTGCCTCGCTGTCTTCCCGGCATGCGTGACGAGCTGCTATTCGCCACCTGGGCCGGTTTCAGCGCAGGGCTCTTCCTGCTGGACTATGCGCGCGAGGAGACCCATGAGCTGGGTCCGCTCGGCAGGCGTCAAGACAGCGGTCAGCTCATCGTTCGCCTCACGGCCCAGTTTCTCCGTCTGAAGCAGGCGACGTTTCCCGCTCGGCGAGAGGGTGATGGCGTTCTTGCGACGGTCCTTGGCGTCCGGCGCTCGGGTCACGAGGCCATCGTTCTGGAGGTCGTTGAGGATCGCGACCATGTCCTTGGGATCGATGCTCAGGCTGCGGCCCAGCTCGGCCTGCGATACGGGTCCCAGTTCGGCGACTGCCGATAGGACGGCATGGTGCATCATCCGCATGCCCACCTGAGCGAGGGCTTCGGCGACGAGCCGGTGTCCCCGAGCTGCGGCGCGACCCAGGAGCCAGCTGGGGAGGGAGCGGATACGGGCGGGAGCGCGGGTGGTGTCGGACATGGGGCCAGACTAACCAGAAAATCATTGGGGTTCCCTATGATCCTTCGGTATCGTTGGGTCTCCCAATGACCTGGAGGTGTGCATGCGGCGGGTTCGTTTTTATGAGTACGGCGGTCCGGAAGTGCTCCGCGTCGAAGATGCGGAGGCCCCTAAGCCCGGCCCGGGGGAACTGTTGGTCCGCACGGAAGCCATCGGTGTGACTCTTCCCTCCGTGCGCAAGGTTCGCGGCGAAGGCGGCAGGACGCCGCTACCGGGAGTCCTTGGAGGCGAGGTCGCCGGAACGGTGATCGCACTCGGCCCGGACGTGACGGATTTCGAGGTCGGCGACCGCATCACGTCGCTCACTTTCAGCGGCGGCTCGTATTCCGAACAGGCAATCGCCCCCGGCTTCATGGCGAGCCGCATACCGGACGGAGCGAGCGCCATCCAAGCCGTCGCGCTGGTGCGCAGCGGACACGTCGCCCTCGCCGCCCTCGCCGCGGCCCGCCCTCTCGTGAGCGAGTCGGTCCTGATCACGGGTGCCGCGAGCGGAGTGGGGCATCTCGCGGTCCAACTGGCCAAGCTTCAGGGCATCGGACGGGTCGTCGCGGCCGTGAGCTCGCACACCAAGGCGGAATTCCTCCGCGGTCTGGGCGCTGACGAGATCGTGACCTACGACAGCGAGCACTGGGGGGAGCCAGTCGATGTCGTCCTGGATGGAGTCGGTGGAGATCTACTCTCACGCGCCGTCTCCGCCCTTGCACCCGGCGGGCGACTCGTCTTCTTCAACTCGGGCGGCGGCACCGTTCCGGCCTTCGACCTCCTGGCAGGATCGAAAACCATCACCGGGCTCACCATGGCGAGGTTTGTCGACACTCAGCGCGAGCTCTATGACCAGCATGGTGAGGAGCTGTGGAAGCTGACCCTGTCCGGGCAGTTGCAGCCGGCCGTTCACGCCCAAATTCCGCTGGCTGATGCGGCACGAGCGCACGAGATCATCGAAGCCCGTGCCAACCTCGGCAAGGTCGTCCTGCTGCCCTGACGGTGAAGCTGACCCGCGTCGGGAAACGCGTGGCCGCTGCGGCCAGGAAAATCCCCGCAGAGGAAATGACGCGGTGGTGAGACAGAACTCATTGGCCAAGCAATGAGACAACCAGAGAAGCCGCAGGTCACGGCGTCGAGCGGTGCCCCGGGCCGCGAGATCCTACAGGTTGTAGGGTCTCAAATTTCGCAGCACAATCTCAGCTCCGATGGCACATCGGTGGCACTCTGTCGCATTCAAGCTGGCCGATTCTTACTCGATCTCATTCGGGTTGGCGGATTCTTGCCGACCGGGCTCTGAGCGACGGACCCGCGCGACGCCCTCGTCCAGGTCAACGCCAAGTGGCGTCCCCTCTCCGATCCGGACGTTCTTGCGGAACCTCTCCTGCTCCATCGCCTGCTTCACCGCCTGCGCGGCTGGAGAGAACCCCTCTACCAGCGCAGAAGTACGCCCCTTCGTCTTGCGGTAATAGATCCACCCACGGTGCTCTGCCCACAGCAAAGCGCGATCCACCAAAATCAGGCAGACACCGGCGGCGACGCCGACTGTCACCACAATCACAGTGCTTCTCATACCGCTGAAACGCAGCAACCCCCTACCGCGTTCCACGCTCCAGCAGTACGGCGAACGCAACTTCCGTGAAAGCCACGTCGTTTGAGAATGCCGAGGGCCATCGCTCTCAAGCGACGTGGCAACCCGGTAGGTCAGCAGCTCGCCGTCTGTCAGGTGCACTGCGACAGGACAGCCGGTCGAAGCGCTCACCCTTGGGCCTGACGAAGTGCCCAGTCGCGGTCGCTCGGCGTCGGCTCGGTTCGCCAACGAGCCCGTAGGACTCCGTCGTTGTCGGGCATGACAGCAGTGCACAGAGGCACAGATTCACCCGCGTATACAGACAGGAGCACGGCGGCATGGGCACGGGATATCCGGGCGGCCAGTTCGGGGAACTCGTCCTCGTCTGCGATGGCGCTGCGGATGTTGCCGTCGTCGTCCTGCCACACGACTTCGACGAGGCCATCAGCGGGCAGGGCTCTCAGGACGGCGTCGATGTCGGTGGACAGGGACGGCCAGACGGCGAGACGGGCCCGGGGAGCCAGTCCAACGCGAACGGGGTCGATGGTGTCGCTGGTGAGGTGGTGCCATCGTGAGGCACCTTCGAGATATGTCTCTTCCAGGATTCCTGCACGGCCGGTGACGACTGCCCAATGCAGGTCGGCCCAGAAGTCGTCATCGCCGGGCCGCTGGATGACCTGCTCTTCCTCTTCGGCCCCGAAGGCATACGGGGAGGCGTCCAGGCGTTCTGGGAACAGTCCGAGCTCCCGGGTATGGGCCAACGCTTCCTCGCAAGGCCGGCTGCTGCTGATGTAGAGGTACTGGTCCCATCCCACGTGGACTGCGAACGTGCCTTCCACCTCCAGCCGGCACCAGGCGCCGCTATCACGCAACATGGCTCGCACCAGTTCCAGACCGATTCCGAGCGGTACTTCTGCCCCGTCGTGAAAACCGGTAGGGCCGCCAGGGAAGAGCCCGTTCAACCCAAAGCCGTCCACCGGAGGCTCCACGCCGAAGTGCGCGATGGACGGGATCTGTGGTTCACGTACTGCCAGGTGATCGACGCCGGTGTCCTCAGCAAACGCCGCGACCGCCTGAAGATACGACGCCTCGACCTCGCCGTGATCGCTGACGGTGTCCTGACTGCCGGTGTAATACCCGTGTTCGTCACGGTCGGCGGGGTCGTACTTGGTGACGCGGTAGACGTAGGGGAGCTGCACCGCCCCATCATCCAGCACGCTCGTGTCGCCCCGCGAGGAAATGCCATGGGAGGTGAGACAGAGGCATAGGGCAACGTCCTGAGACAGATCAGGAACCTGCTGGTCAGCGCAATGCTCTATGACACGAGCCGCGAGATCCTACAGGTTCTGTGGGATCTCAAGTCGACTGCACAATCTCACCGCCCGCTTCATACCGACTGCACTCGCCATGTTCCTCGACGAAGTCGCCCACCGCGCACGGCACATCGAACTGGCCGGCGAGCCCCGCCGCAACACCTCCCACCTTGTCAGGGGTTACGCATCCCTGCCCGTCTCACTCTCCGCGCGCGGATCATGGGTGAGCTATCCTGCGCGCATGCGCGGACAGTTCACCGGCTGGCCGGAGCAGGCCATGGACGTGTTGTGGCAGCTCCAGGGCGAACCGACCCACGCGACCCGCGAGCGCTACCGCGCGGACCGCGAACGCCTGGTCCGGCAGCCGATGATCGCCCTGCTCAACGAGGTCGCGGACACCGACCCCCGGTACGAGGACTTCTCCGTCTGGCACTACCGCACCGACTCCTGGTGGTGGCAGCACCAGGGCGCGGTGATCCGACTCGGCCGCAAGATCGAGATCGGTCTCCGGTTCTCCCTGGACGGCCTGCGGATCCAAGGCGCCTGGTGGTACCCCGATCCCGGCCAGGTGGACATGTTCCGCAAAGCCGTGGCCTCCGAGAGGAGCGGCCGCGAACTGTCCGCCATCCTCGAGGACGTACGGAAGAAGGGCTACGACATCTCCGGGGACGTGATGAAACGCCCCCCGTATGGCTATCCGACGGACCACCCCCGTACGAACCTGCTGCGCCATCGTTCGCTGATCGCAGCCCGCCCGCTCGGCTGCGAGGAGTGGCTGCACACCCCCGAGGCGGTCGACCGGATCCTCTCGGCCGCCGCCGACCTCGATGCCCTGCTGATGTGGCTGGTCTGCCACGTGAAGCGCGCCGCCTGACATCACGAGGGCACCGCGCGGCACGGGAGGAACGACATTCGAGTGGCGCCCCTTGGCGGACCCTTCACTCTAGAACTCCACACGGTCGCCAGGGCGATGGATCGTCATCGGGCAGTCGGCGGCTGCAGCAACGTCATGCTGATGGCGGCGCCGACCGTGCTGAGGGGAAGGCCCGGCAAGACCGGCTACGGAGTCGCGGGCAGAGCCATTTTCAAGGAGCCCCAACGCTGACCAGCAGGGATGGAACCCGGAAGTCTGTCGCTCAGCACGTGCCTGCTCGCGGACGACACCTCTGGCTGCGACCGCGCCCCAGGTCGATACACGCGCCCAGGAGTAGGCCCGGAGGTGGCCGAGGGGCTGGCCGCGGCACGGGCAGGCAGGCTCCTGGCCTGCCCGTCGATCCCGAGCCGACAAGCGGCCGGGGTTGGTTGTCAGTGGTTCCCACCCCAGAAGGAGCCGGACACGTCCGTGAACGCTGGAGTGGTCGCTGCACCTGGAACGAGAACCTCCACGCCACCGCGTCGTTACCCCTGTGCCGCCAGTGACACGGTCGTCCCGTCAATCCATCGTCAAGGAGACAACAGGTGACACCCGAGGAGTATCTCGCCTTAGCCGAGCAGCACGCCGCAGCCGGCCGATTTGCCGCGGCTTCGGCGTATGCCGGCCTCGCGAGAGCAGGGGTGACCATCAGGATGGCCGCCGAGCAGGGGACGCCGATCTATCCAGGCGATCACCAGCCTCTGCCTGCCGACTGGTGCGGAAAGTGCTACAGCCCCGGAAGGCGCAGGATTGACCGGAAAGACTGTCCGCGATGCAGCCCACTCGAGCTTCGTGCCCGCCCCTGCCGATACTGCGGCGTCTACCTCGAAGAGCGAAAGGATGCCTACAACACGGACGAGACGTGGGCGTGGCGTGACGCGCGAGGCTCTCTGAACTGTCCGAAGGCACCTGATCCGGCAGCGCCCACCCCGGGCCCCGTCCAAGCAGAGCACGACGTCAACCCGGATCATGTGTGGAACCGCTTCTTTGAGGAATGGAAGGACAACCTCACTCACACCGAGCCGACTTCCGCTGAAGAGCTGCTGACGGCCAGCGCGCTGACGCCGTTCGTGCCCCGGACCCGCCTCGGGGAAAGGCCGCACACTGAGCACTTGGACACCTGGCTCGCGGCGCGGGCAGGCACACCCCACGGACCACTGCTGCTGGTTGAGGAACCTTCGCCCAGCAGCCCCTCTGTACGGACCTGGCGCCTGACCAGCCTTGGACCGGCGGCCCCGTAATGCCTGCCGGACATCTTCCTAGCTGACGGCCTCCCCTGCCTGGAGCACGCTCGACCGCCGGCCTCACGACGGGAGGAACGAGCTCCCTGGGGGACCGGGGCACTGACCTCCGAGTGCCGCGCTGGCAGGCCCTCACCTGCCGTGTCCTGCGTCAGAGGAACGTCGTTCTGTAACTGACGCAGCACAACAGGCCAGCCGGGAATGGGCCCCATGCCGATGCACCTACACCGTTCCAACCGGACGAAAGTCCTTCGGAGGGCTGCCGCATCCCTGTGCAAGTACTGCGGCACCCCTGTCGAGTGGTTCGAACGGCATGACGGGTTGCGAATTCCTTTGACCTGCGAGTTTCCCACCCGCCGTATTCCGGCGAAGATGCGCTGGCACATTCACCGCGGAGTGGCCTATCCAGGCACCGATGCCTCCAGCGGTTACTGCCGGATCCCTCACCCCGCAGTCTGCCCAGCAGCCGACCACCCCGATCTCCCTTCTGACCTGCAGGACGTCGTCCGCCGTCTTGCGGTACGGATGCGCACCGCCATCGAGAGCGGCGAGTTCGTCCCGTTCGTCGAGACCGTCACAGAGGAGGAAGTCGAAAGCCCCGGCCCCGAACAGGTCCAGCACATCCGCCACGTGATCGACTGTCACGGCTCGCTTCGGATCGGACCCTGCGCCATCGAGGACCTGCAGTGCATCGCCCACGACGCCCTCACTGAGCAGCGCTGCGAGAACGGAATCTGCGACCTGAGTGAAGGACGCTGGGAACTGACCGGCATCGACCAGGAACAGGCCACCGGCAGGCTGGGGCAGCAGGTTCTCGAGCTCACCGGCGGAAACATCTGGGTCTGGCACCTCGCCGACTTCAACGTCGTACGCCGCTGGTGGGCCCAGCGCTGCCACGATCACTTCAACACGGACGACCCCGATCATGTCGCCAACGAATTCGTACCCTTCCACCCCCTGCGTCACGACGCCCACGTACTGACCGAGCGGCCTACCGGCTACGACCTGCAGAGCAACGGTGAGAAGCGCGTCTTCATCCACGACGGGCCGGAGCAACGCACAAAATGCGCAAGCCCGTCCTGCTCGAACGCAACAGTCCTCTCCCCTCAAGAAGGGTGGCTGTGCTGGCAGTGCGAGGAGCTTCAGCGTCGCCGCCAACGCATCCACCAACGCCGGAGCCGAGTCCGTGACTAGTGCCGCATCAGGCAACGTTTGCCCTGTCGACGACGGCTTGTAGGCGCTGGTCGTCGGCATGGCGGTTTCGCCAGATGATGTAGCGGCGGATCATGCTGCCCTGTTCCTTGTGGTCGGCGTGGTCCGTTCCGTCCAGGGTGAAGTAGCGCAGGGCCGTGAACTGGGCCTCGATACAGTTGAGCCAGGAGCTGTTGGTCGGTGTGTAGGCGATCTCGACGTTGTTCGCGGCAGCCCAGATGCCGACCCGTTGACACCTTTTCGTGGTCAGGTGCGGGGAGAAGTTGTCGGCCACGATCGCGATCCTGACGTCGGCCGGGTAGAGGCTGCGCAGGTAGCGGCAGAACTCCAGGAACTGAGTCCGCCGCTTGACCGGTTTGATGTGGCCGTAGAGTGTCTTTGGATAGATCCAGGACTCTGCTGCGCAATTCCGTGCGGGGGTGAAGGTGGGCACGGGATGATCGTCTGTACGGTCGTTGTCCTGTCGTGCGGCCGTGGGGGTGGTGTGGATGTCGATGCGGCCGGAGGGGCTGCCGGAAGTCCCGGAGCAGACCGTGATGGTGGCGCGGGCGGCGTTCCCGCAGGGGAGCCTGGCGATACGGGTGCGAGACCGGCTCGCGGAGGTTTTCGCGGACGAGCCGTTCGCGTCGGCGTTCGGGGTGCGTGGGGCTCCGGGTTTGTCTCCGGGGGTGTTGTGCCTGGTCACGGTGTTGCAGTTCGCCGAGGATCTGACCGATCGGCAGGCCGCGGCGATGGCGGTGCGGGCGATCGACTGGAAGTACGCGCTCGGGGCGGAGCTGACGGACACCGGCTTCGATGCCAGTGTGCTGAGCCGGTTCCGTTCCCGCCTGTCCGACAACGGCATGGAACGGGTGGTCTTCGACCGTCTCCTTGAGTACTGCGTGGAGGAGGGGCTGGTCGCGGCCGGGGGCAGGCAGCGGACCGATTCCACCCATGTGATCAGTGCGGTGCGGGACTTGAACCGCCTCGAGCTGGCCGGGGAGAGTGTGCGGGCGGCGCTGGAGGCCCTGGCTGTCGCGGCGCCGTCGTGGCTGGCCGGGCAGGTCGATGTCGCCGAGTTCGCTCACCGGTACGGGCCGCGGGTGGACGGCTGGCGCATGCCCGCCTCGCAGACGAAACGCGACCGGCTCGCGCAGGTCTTCGGCCAGGACGCGCTGGCGTTGTGCCGGGCGGCCTGGTCACCCGGCACACCCCCATGGATCCGTGAGATCGAGTCCGTACAGATCCTGCGGCAGATCCTCGTCCAGACGTACTACCTGAGCACCGACACCAGGGGACGGGAGGTGATCAAGAAGCGGGCCGCCGACGACGAGGGTGTCCCGCCCGGTCATCGCCGCCTCGCCTCCCCCTACGACGCGGACGCACGCTGGGCGGCCAAGGGCGAGGGCCTGTTCTGGATGGGCTACAAGGTCCATCTCACCGAGACCTGCGACACTCCCACCGAAGCCGAAGCCGAAGCCGAAGCCGGTGTCCGGGCGGCACCGAATCTGATCACGGACGTGTGCACCACCGATGCCACCGTGCCCGATGTGAAAGCGACCGCCCCGGTCCAACAGCGCCTGGCCGAGCACGGCATCAGGCCCGCCGAGCACTACCTCGACTCCGGCTATCCATCCGCCGACCTCATCGCCGCCGCGCTGAAACAGGGCACCCGTATGGTCACCCCGGTTCTGCTGGATCATTCCGCCCAGGCCAAGGCCCACGCCGGCTTCGACAAGAGCGCCTTCATCATCGACTGGAGGGCCCGCCAGGTCCGCTGCCCCGCCGGCAAGACCAGCGCGCACTGGAACCCCGTGAAACAGCACGGAACGGACGCGATCGTCATCACCTTCGGCGTCCGCACCTGCCGCCCCTGCCCCTTCCGCGACCAATGCACCAGCTCCGCGAAAGGCCGCCGCATGCTCACCCTGCGCCCCAGAGAGCCAGAAGAAGCCCTCACCCAGGCCCGCGCCGAGCAGAAGACCGAGACGTGGAAGGCCAAGTACGCCCTGCGAGCGGGTGTGGAAGGCACTATCAATCAAGCCCTCGACATCACCGGCATACGCCGGGCCCGCTACCGCGGGCTACCGAAAGTCCGCCTCCAACACGCCTTCTCCGCCACCGCACTCAACGTGATCAGACTCGACGCCCACTGGACCGGACACGACCAGCATCACACCCGCAGCAGCCGGCTCGAACGCCTCGCCTACCGACTCACAGCCTGACCCAGGAATTGCGCAGCAGAGTCATCCAGAGCGGCGAACAGGTGTCGCACCCCGCCGTAACGGTTGCAGGTCGCTCGCCGCCGTCGGCGCGGTTCGCGATCTGGGTCCTTGTGCCTGCCGCCGCG
The DNA here is from genome assembly GCF_026340595.1 of Streptomyces sp. NBC_01363. Classification (GTDB taxonomy): domain Bacteria; phylum Actinomycetota; class Actinomycetes; order Streptomycetales; family Streptomycetaceae; genus Streptomyces. The sequence continues at coordinate 6,094,679 of NZ_JAPEPF010000001.1, read as the reverse complement.
CTCGGCCCACTGCCGGCCCGGGTGGGGCATCAGGTTGAGCGGCCCGAACTCATCCATACAGAAGATGACTTCGGGCTCGCCGTTCTCGGGTATGACCTCGCCGTCGGCGATCGCGTACAGGTGCTCAACCCGCGCTTTCTTGGCCGCGTAGTCCGGATCACGGGAGGTCTTCCAGGTCTTCAGGCGTTGAAAGGAGACGCCTTCCTCGCGGAGCAGGATGCGCAGACCCTCGTGGCTGATGTCGTCGACCACCCCCTCGGCGACCAGGAAGTCCGCCAGCTTGGACAGGCTCCAGGTCGAGAACGGCAGGTCGTGCTCGGCCGGCTTGGACTTCGCGATCTTCTTGATCTCACGGCGCTCCGGCAGCGTGAACGTCTTGGGCCGGCCACCGGAGTACTTCGGATACAGAGAGTCGAAGCCGTCGGCGTTGAAGTTGTGGATCACGTCCCGGACCCGGTCGTCGCTGGTGAACGACACCTCGGCGATCTTCGCCACCGGCATGCCCTGCGCGGATAGCAGCACCATCTGGGCCCGCCGCCAGGTCACCACAGACCCGGTGCCTCTGCGGATAATCCGCAGCAGCCGCCGCCCCTCATCGTCATCGATCTCTCGGACACGCACTCGTTCTGCCACCCGGACAGAATGACGGCCACGCGCCGTCCACCACAGCACCCGGACGGCGCGTCACATCACAACAGGGCAAACGTTGCCTGATCCGGCACTAGGCCGTCGACGGATCATGGCGTCGTAGGCTCCAGGACATGCACAGCACCCTGACGGAGCACGCGTGGTGTCTCTACGGAGACGAGTACGGGCCCACGCCGGAGTGCGACCAGGAACACCGGGAGCACTACTTCGTTGAGGAGCTGACCTTCGCGGACGCGAATGCGATCCTCGCGATGCTGCGTGAGCTCAGTCCGCACGTGGTCGACGGCCAGTTGCCGGTCTGGGTCCGGAATCTGGCCTTTCGGCTGGTGTTGTTGCAACGGCCGGACGAGCCGGTGCTGATGCGCGAGGCTGCCGAGAACCTGTGGCTTCACGGACCGGACTGGGACGGCATCGCGGCAAACCTAAAAAGGCGGGCCGATGCCCTGGAGGCTGGCTGATCACGGCTTGAGCCAGAGACGATCGAGGCCACGGTGACAACAGTCGCGCGCTTCACGCGGTGAAGGCGGGGGAGCCGTTCACGGTCCTGTCGCTGGAACCTGAGCTGTACGCGGGTACCCGGCAATACTCCGCTGAACCCCACCTGACCCCCTACCCGGGGCGAGGCGCCGCGGTAGGTCCCGGTTCAGTCCAGACGGTCGTATGCGCCCGGTTCCCAGTCGGCGAACAGCGTCAGTTCCTGTGCTGTCTCGGTACGTTCCGGCGCTGTGGAGGTGGGCGGCCACCAGTTCTCCACCTGATGAGCGTCCACGAGGACGAAGTCCCGGTATCCGTCGAAGTCGCCGGGGTCGTCTGCCACGCCGATGTGGACGGGCGCGTCATCGGGCAGGTCCTTGAGTGCGTCGCGAAGCTGCGAGGCATTCCAGACCTGCGGGGTGTGCTCGAAGACGTCGGTCATGGGCACAGAGTGCCGGACCGGACCGCGTTGCCGGTGGAGACACGGCTACGACCGGGGCCAGAGGTCGAACTCGGGCCAGGCGGGTGACCGTACGGTGACGCCTTGGCGGACCGTGAGGTCGATACGCCTGTGACGGAACGAAGACGTCGTGGAGGGCCGCCTGTGACTCGGTGCGGGATACAAATATTTCCGACCGCATGCACCGCGTTATTCCTGGGGGAACACCGTGAAGTACACCCGCGTCACTGCTCTTGCCGCCGTCGGCGTCGCCGCCGCCCTCTCGCTCACCGCCTGTGGCAGCGACGGCTCCGGGAAGGACTCGTCCTCCAAGGGCTCCTCGTCCTCGTCCTCGTCTTCTTCGTCTTCGGACGGTGGCTCGAAGTTGCAGGGCGGCCCGGGCTCCGGCGGCTCGGAGGCCGGCAACGCGAAGTCGGGCTCCGGTGAGGACACCGAGGCGAAGGCAGCCGCGAACGGCACGATGAAGACCGGCGGCAAGGTCACGTTCTGCAAGACGCAGGACCTGGCCATCGACGCCATGGACGCCGCGCCCGACGAGGACTCCGGCAGGATCGACATCACCATGATCAACCGGGGTTCGACCACCTGCTCGGCGACGGGCTTCGCCGGCGTCGACATCAAGGACGCCGACAACACCTCGAACCCCATCGAGCGCGGCCACGCCCAGCCGCGTATCACCACCCTGAAGCCCGGTGACGCCGCTGTCTTCGACCTCGCCTACGACATCGACAACACCGGCGACAGCCTCGCGTCCCCGACCAACATCCTGGTGACGCCCCCGAACGAGACCCACACCGTGAACCTGAAGTGGCCCGCGGGCGCGGGGGACATCAAGGGCGCCTACACCGACGTTCAGGTCTACCCCACACACGACCAAGTAGGCGGTGGGTTCGCGACCTGCGCCCGGAGGAGATGTGACCCGCGCGACGGGGTGCGGGTCTGGGGCGAGGGTGGCTCGCTCCAGACCTGATCGTGCCCGTTTTGTAGGGTTTCGGCGCGCCACTCGCATCCGAAATTCGAACAGACGCACCCTTGCGGCGTGCCGAAATCCTTCCCCTTCCCGCAGGACCTCCTCGACGCCCAGGCCGCCCTCGACGAGACCCGTGCCGCGTCCGAGGAGTACGCCAAGACCCTGCCGTGGTCGGGCTGAGCCGATGCCCGGCTGGGAGAGCGACAAGCAGCTCCACAGCAACTACATCTCCGCGAAGCCGGACAGCCCGGGGTACACCGAGGACCAGGCCGCGGAAGTCACCCGCTTCCGCGCCCGGCTCCGGGAGCTCAGCATCGCTGTGTCCACACATCCCTTCTGGGATTCCGTCGAAGCCGGCGACCGTGTTGCGGCACGTATGGCGCTCAAGCACGCACACGAGCCGGCCGAGGCGTAGCCGTGTCCGGCGGCATATCCGACCTGGACAAGAACCAAGCCCTGGCCGACTGGCTGGAGTGGCAGCTGCGTCAGGTCCGGGGCCGGATCCGGGAACTGGAGATCGCGGAGCAGCAGGAGCGGCGGCGTTGGGAGCAGGCGCACGCCGCGATGCGGTGGAAGATCCAGCCGCAGCGGTCGTCGTCGGTGGCTCTGGTGCACCGCGGGGACTGTGCGCTGTATCCGGTCGAGGGTGGATTCCTCGACCGAGAGGAGGCGATGATCGCGCTGGCCGAGCCGGACATCGAGCCGTGCCAGATCTGCAGGCCCGAGACGGGGCTGGAGCAGTGTGGCTGAACGCCCGGCTTGAGAGCATGTGGGTCCGACGTGGACCGGCGGGAGGCGCGGATGAGCCTTGACGCGCTGCAGCAGCAGGCGATGCGAGTACATGATCTGTACGACCGGCTGAACCGGCGTGAACGGGGCCGGGTCTGGACACGGGAAGAGTTCATGCTCGGCTTCGTGGGCGATGTCGGTGACCTGGCCAAGCTGGTCATGGCCGAAGAGGGAGCTCGGGACATGCCGGGCGGGCGAGTGGCGCTGGAGCATGAGCTCGCGGACTGTCTGTGGTCGGTGCTCATTCTGGCTCGCCGCTTTGACGTCGATCTGGAGACCGCCTTTCGCCGCACGATGACTGAGCTTGAGACCGCGATCAACATTCGGCTCGCCGGTGATGAGGAACCATCGTGAGTGCGAGGACCTACTTCGGTCACAAGCAGGCGTAGGCCGTACGGACCGCCCGACGCGCTTCTCGGGCGCCGGGCTCGCAGGATCGGTTCCGTGGAGTTCCCGACCAAGGTGGCACTGGCCCAGGCCGTCCCGGTCCTGCCCCAGGGGCCGGGCTGGTGGTACGAGCCGAAGCTGGACGGTTCTCCAGACACTTGAAGTTGTCTCATCCGAGTGGCATCGCGGCATCTCCCAGCACACTTCCGACCGGCATCGGAAGACTGACCGTTGCCAGAGTGGTGACGCATTTCTGCGGGGTCACGTGCAGCTGTTCTTCACCGACCAACGGAAGGTCGGCCAGGTCGCTGGATTGAGTCAGGCAGAGCTGTCAGCTCTGTTCGCCCGGCGTCTGGTGCCTCCGGGTACGCCGATCCTGCTGGATGAGGCGATGCGCCCGGTCGAGCCGGTTTCGTCGATCGTGGGCACGCAGTGCGAGAATGACCACCGGCATCATGCCCACGACTGGCGCTCGGGCAAGAGCAAAGCGTCACGCCGGCGGCGTGGTGAGTTTGACGGCCACGGCGTCGAGGACCCAGTCCAGGCCGGTCGCGAAGGATGCCTCGGCGTCCACGTCCGTGCCGTCGTACACGGCCCTGGCCAGCGCCGGGAAGCGGCCGGTGGCCAGCATTCTCGTCAGATGCGGGCCGGAGGCCCGCTGCCAGTCGAGCTTGGACAGGCCCGTGGCGCGCTCGGCCCGCAGGTTCGCGATCTCGCGCCTGGTCGCGCCGATGAAGTAGGCGCTGACAGTCTCCACGGCGCGCATGACGGTGTCGATGTCCGCGAGGCCGTCGAAGGCGGCCAGCGTGGCCTCGGTCACGGCAAGGCGGTTCGGACCCAGGGCCGGGCGACCGCCGAGAAGGTCGGCCAGCCATTCGTGGCGGAGGGCGGCCTGCCTGGTGCGCTGGGCGAGGACGTGCAACGCCTCCCGCCAGTCACCGGGCTGCTCCTCGGCGCGGATCTCGGCGTGGACCTCGTCCACCATGAGGTCGAACAGCTCCTCCTTGGTGGAGATGTATCTGTACAGGCGCATGGGGCCGGCGTCCAGGCGGGCGGCGATCTTACGCAAGGACACCGCCTCTAGCCCGCCCTCGTCGGCCAGCGCGATGGCTGCGGCGACGATCCGCTCCCGGTCGAGCGGCACGGGTTGAGTCGGCGGCTCCGGCCGGTCCCACACAGTCATGGTGACATTGTACCGTTGCGATACATCGTAATGAACTAATACAGTGTATCGGCATGACGCATCGCATCGCAGTGGTCGGGAGCGGTCCTGCCGGCCTTACCTTCGCCCGTGTCCTGCACCGCCATGGCTACCCCGTCGCCGTCCTCGAACGCGATCCCGCCCTCGACGCCCGCCCCCCGGGCGGCACGCTCGACCTGCACGAAGGGCTGGGCCAGCTCGCACTGGACAAGGCCGGTCTGCTGGCGGAGTTCCAGGCACTGTCCCGTCCCGAGGGGCAGGCCATGCGCATCCTGGACACGGACGGAACTGTCCTGCGCGACTGGCGACCCCGTCCAGATGAACAGGCCAACCCCGAGATCGACCGCGGGCAACTCCGTGACCTGCTGCTCGGCCCTCTCGACGTCCAGTGGGGTCGGGGCGTGACGCAGGTGGTGCCGGGGACCCGGGACGGCGTACTGGTCCACTTCGCGGACGGGCGGCAGGAGACGTTCGACCTCGTGATCGGCGCGGACGGCGCCTGGTCCCGGATCCGCCCGGCGGTCTCGTCGGCGACACCGCACTACACCGGCGTCACCTATGTCGAGGCCTCCCTCGACGACGTAGACACCCGCCACCCCGACCTCGCCCGGCTGATCGGCGACGGTTCCGTGGCTGTGTACGGCGTGAACCGAGCTCTCGTCGCCCAGCGCAACAGCGGCGGCCACGCCAAGGTGTACGCCCAGTTCCGCGCGCCGCTGGACTGGCACACGAACCTGGACCTGGCCGATGTCGAGGCCGTGCGATCGAGCCTGCTGGCTCTGTTCGACGGCTGGGCCGCTCCCGTCCTCAACCTCCTCCGCCACGGCAACGCCTTCGTCCACCGCCCCCTCTACGTCCTGCCCGTGTCCCATACCTGGACCCACGTCTTCGGAGTGACGCTACTGGGCGACGCCGCCCACCTGATGCCCCCACTGGGGGCCGGCGCGAACCTCGCGATGCTGGAAGGCGCCGAACTCGCCGAGTCCATCGCCACCGGCCCTGAAGATCTGGACGAGGTCGTCCGCGCCTTCGAGGAACAGATGTGGGCACGGGCCAGCAGGTGGGCGAAGATCACGACGGCCGGTCTGGAACGCCTTGTGAGCCCGGATCCCTCCGAAGCCCTCGCCTTCTTCGACCAAGTCCAGCCATCCCGACTGCACAGCGCGAGGGCACCAGCACCAACAGCTCGCCATGGCTTCACGGGACAGTACGACACCGCCGCAGTCCCTTCCGGCAAGACCACCGCTGGACTGTCTCATGAGACACCTCAAAGTCTGGAGAACGGCGGCCACGGGATGGTGCTGCGTCGTACCGGCGAGACCGTTGTGCTGTACGCCCGGTCCGGCAGGGGCGTCACCCAGCACTGGATGGACTTGGCCGTCGCCAGCATGGTGCTCAGGCCAGACACGGTTTTGGACGGGGAGGCGACTCTGCTGCGTAATTCGTCAGGCGGAGAGTTGGTAGCTGAGTCGTTCGAGCCTGCTGTGGCGGGCGCGGTCGAGTGGCCCGGTGGTCCAATGGGCGTCGAGCCGGATCACGTTGAGCGCGGTGGCGGAGAAGGCGTGTTGGAGGCGGACTTTCGGTAGGCCGCGGTAGCGGGCCCGGCGGATGCCGGTGATGTCGAGGGCCTGGTTGATGGTGCCCTCGACGCCGGCCCGGAGGGCGTACTTGTTCTTCCAGGTGTCGGTCTTCTGCTCGGCGCGGGCCCTGGCGAGGTTGTCGTGGAGTTCTTCGGGCCTGAGGGTGAGCATGCGACGGCCGGTCTTCGAGGTGGTGCACTGCTTCTGGAAGGGGCAGTCGCGGCAGGTCAGGACGCTGAAGGTGACCACGATGGCGTCTGTGCCGTGTTGCTGGACGGGGTTCCAGTGGGAGCTGATCCTCCCGGCGGGGCAGCGGACCTGGCGGGTCTTCCAGTTGATGGTGAAGGCGTTCTTGTCGAAGCCTTCGGCCGCCTTGGCCTGCGCGGAGTGGTCCAGAAGGACCGGAGTGACCATGCGGATACCGTCCTGCGTGGCCTTGGTGATCAGGTCGGCCGACGGGTAGCCGGAGTCGAGGTAGTGCTCGGCCGGTTTCACGCCGTGCTCCGCGAGGCTCTGCTGGATGGGAGCGGTCGCCTTCACGTCGGGCACGGTCGCGTCGGTGGTGTGCACGTCGGTGATCAGATTCGGCATCCTCCCGGCCCCGGACCCGGACCCGGCGTCGGCGTCGGCGTCGGCGTCGGCGTCGGCGTCGGCGTCGGCGTCGGCGTCGGCGTCGGCGTCGGCGTCGGCGTCGGCGTCGGCGTTGGCGTTGGCGTTGGGGAGTGTGCCGCACGTTTCGGTGAGGTGGATCTTGTAGCCCATCCAGAACAGGTCATCGCCCTTGGCCGCCCAGCGTGCGTCCGCGTCGTAGGGGGAGGCCAGGCGGAGTTGACCGGGCGGGACGCCGTCGTCGGCGTCCCGCTTCCTGATCACCTGCCGTCCCCGGGCATCGGACCGGATGATGTAGGTCTGCACCAGGACCTGCCGCAGCAGATGCACCGCCTCGACCTCATGGATCCACACCGGGGCGTCCTCGGCCCAGGCCGCCCGGCACAGGGCGAGGGCGTCCTGGCCGAAGACCTGGGCGAGGCGGTCGCGTTTGGCCTGTGAGGACGGCATCCGCCAGCCGTCGGTCCTCGGTCCGTACCGCTCGGCGAACTCCGGCACGTCGATCTGTCCGGCCAGCCAGATCGGCGCCGCGACCGCCAGAGCCTCCAGCGCCGCCCGCACGCTCTCCCCGGCCAGCTCCAGCCGGTTCAAGTCCCGCACCGCACTGATCACATGGGTGGAATCGGTGCGCTGCTTGCCCCCGGCCACCACCAGCCCGGCGTCCTTGCAGTGCTCAAGGAGCCGGTCGAAGACCACCCGCTCCATGCCGTTGTCCGCGAGCCGGGCCCGGAACCTGGACAACACGCTGGCATCGAAGCCGGTGTCCGTCAGCTCCGCCCCAAGCGCGTACTTCCAGTCGATGGCCCGCACCGCCATCGCCACAGCCTGTCGATCAGTGAGGTCCTCGGCGAACTGCAACACCGTCACCAGCGACAACACCCCCGGCGACAGCCCCGGAGCCCCACGCACCCCGAATGCCCCCGCGAACGGCTCGGCGACGAAGACTTCCGCAAGGCGGTCCCGCACCCGTATCGCCAGGCTTCCCTTCGGGAACGCCGCCCGCGCCACCGCCACGGTCTGTTCCGGGATCTCCGGCAGCCCCACCGGCCGCATCGACATCCGTACCGCCTCCACGGCCGCACGACAGAGAAGCGACCTCAAGAACGATCATCACGGACCCGACCTCACCCCCGCAGCGAATTGCGCAGCAGAGTTGGAGGCGGTGATCTGGCGGGACGGCCGGCTCGACTTCGCAGCCGCGCAGTCACGGGCCGCGTCATCCGTGACCCGGGCCCGCGCCCTGGTACCCGGCCTCTTACATCTGCTGGGACGTCCTGCAGCACCCTGACCCGGCGATCGGTGACTGTCGAAGTCGCCCGTACACCGAGCGCCGCGCCTTCCTCCTGGAGCTCCTCGCCGATGCCGAACCACCGATCCAGGCAGTTCCGGCAACCGACGACCGGGACGTCGCCGCGCTCTGGTACGACGCCCTGCGCGAGCAGGGCATCGAAGGAATCGTCTGCAAGCGGGGCGGAGCAAGCTACCCGTCGGGACGGCGCAGGGGGTGGGTCAAGGTGCGGCACGCGGACACGGTCGACGCACTGGTGGTCGGGTTCACGGGGCCCCGGCTCCGGCCGCACCACCTGGCGCTCGCGGTGGGGGACGAGGGCGGTCCGGTCCGGTTGTCGGCGCGGCTGGCGCCCGTTCTCGCGGCACGTATCGGGTTGGCCCTGACCAGTTCGACTGTGGTGGGAGACCGCCGGACGCAGGGGGAGACGTACACGCGGGTGGAGACGGACCTGGTCGTCGAGGTGCTGGCCGGGGCAGGCCGGTATGGGACGCTGATCGTGACCCGGATGCGGTGAGTTACGGCACGTCGCCCTGCCAGTCCCACCTGTCCGGTGTGCCAGGCCTGGGCTCGTACTCGGCTCGGCCGCCCGGACCACAGGCGCCGATCTCCGTGATCAGCATGGTCCCGGTTGCTCGTTCCTCAGCTGCCCAGCCGGTGGCGTCAAGGAGCAGCCCGTCCAGTGGGCCGCCGACCAGTTCCACGTATTCGTGTCCGGGCTGCGGGCCGGGGTCGGGGTCGTTGTGGTCGGCGCCATACACCGGCGCCGCATCAGCCCGTCCATGCGGGCAGGATCGCACCGACCACTGACATTGGTTCGGGCTACGGGGCAACCTCGTACTTCACGGTGTTTGTGCAGCCCTTGGCGAGCTTCTCCAGCGCGGCCCGCTCCTTGTCGTCCGCGGTCAGCTTCCAGCGGAGCTTCGTTGCGGTCCAGTCGGCCAGGTGCACGACACCCCGGCCGGGCCCGCCGCCGGCCTTCGCCAGCACCCAGCCCGACGGCCGTCATTGTTGTGACGCCCAGGTACCGGTTGTGGCCGCTGGCCGTTCGGCTCCGGCGACCAAGTCGGTGAGCGGCAGGCCAAGTACCGGCCTGATGCCTCCCGCGCCCCTGATCGCCGACCTCATTGAGCATTGTTCATCTTGAAGTTGCAGGTCACGGGGCTGGCGTGGGTCGAGGCTGGGGTGCTCGTGCCGGTCGGGGGCGTGATCGGTAGCAGGTGATCATCCGGCGCATTGCCGGTTCGCCGGAATCGCGATGCCGGGTCCAGAGGGCTTCGTAAGCTCCGAGGAAGCACGGGCGGGAAGGGGCTATTGATGGCGGATGTTCTGGTCTGGGTGATGCAGCGGAGGGTGGTGGTGCTGGCCGATCGCGCCGAGCGGCTGCGCAAGGAGCTCGCCGGGATCGATGCCGAGGTGGCCCGGCTGGAGGCTTCCGAGGTGGTGATCGGGCAGTTCATCGAGGCCGAGCGGAGCGGGCAGGCTGACGACCGGGCCGTGGCTGAGGAGTTGGAACGGGTAACGACGGCACCGGGTGCGGGCGGGATGCTGCTGGTCCCGCACCGCGAGCCGGGCGTGGACGAGAGCGCGCTGCCCGCCGACTACCAGGCGATCATGAAGATGGTGACCGCGGCTTCGGAGCCGGTCCCGGCCAAGGACGTCAGCGTCCAACTCGGCAGGGGCACCCAGCCCGGGCAGGTCGAGCCGGTCCGCGACAAGCTCAGGCGCCTGGCGGACCGGGGCTGGCTGCACCGCACCCCAGCCGGCCGCTTCACTGCCCTGCCGCAGCCGCCGGTCTGACCGGTCGCGGCTGGATTTCGGCGTAACGTGCAGGCCCCCGACGGGAGTTGGGGTGTCCATGCGAAGGAAAAACCGCCCCGTCGAGGGCACTGAAGGGCTTGTCTACCAGTGCCGCCTGCCGCTGTCGAGCGCCACTTTGGACCTGGTCTCCGGCCTGGTCCGCGGTCACCTGAAGAAGATCCGCTCGCGCTGGCGCAAGCTCCCGCCCGGCCGGATCGCCCTGATCGTCCTGGCGGGCCTCCGCCACGACCAGCGGCTTTCCGACATCGCGGGCGGCAACGACGTCTCCGCCTCCACCGTGCGCCGCTGGCTGCTGGAAGTGCTCGGCCTGCTCGCCGCGCGGGCCCCGCGCCTGGACCGCGCCCTGAAGAAAATCGCCCGGAAGGGTGGCGTCGTTGTGTTGCTCGACGGCACCCTCGTCCGTACTCGCCGACGCACCGGGGACGCCAACCGGCCGAACTACTCGGGCAAACACAAGGCCCACGGCCTGCTGTTCCTCGCCCTGACCGACGAGCGCGGCAACCTGGTGTGGATCTCGGCGGCGAAGCCGGGGCGCTGCTCGGAGATCACCACTGCCCGCCACAACAAGATCACCGCCCACCTGCGGGAGGCCGGCCTGGGGGTGCTCGCCGACCTCGGCTTCGTTGGCCTGGACGACAATCCCGACGACCCGGTGATCGTCACCGGCCGCAAAGCGACCCGCGGCCATCCCCTGACTGCCGCCCAGAAGGAGGCGAACCGGCTGGTCAGCCGCGAACGAGCGGCGAACGAGCACGGCTTCGCCGATCTGAAGAACTGGCGGATCCTCACCAAGGTCCGCATGAACGCCCGCCACGCGACCATGCTTCTGCGGGCTCTCCTCGTGCTGACAAACGCCGAGGTCCAGCGTTGACGGACGATCACCTGCTACCGATCACGCCCCCGACCAGCGCGAGCACCCCAGCCTCGACCCACGCCAGCCCGGTGACCTGCAACTTCAAGATGAACAATGCTCAATGACGGGCAGCCCGGCAGCGTGGCGGAGTTCCTGATCTGCTGCGGGATGACGTGAAGTGCTTCGGGTGTAGCTCGTTCTGAGGGAAGGGCCGAGCTGGGCTCTGCCACACACGATGCGCGGAGCCGACAGTGATCCTCTCGCGTGGGACACCCGGGGTAAATATCCATCCAGGTGCGAACCACGCCCCAGTCGGGGCGGTGGGAGTCGGCCCACATCCCGTACGTCCCACCGTGACCGATGTCCGAGCGCCTCAATGCCGGCTGGCCGCAAAACGGATTAACTGGCCAAGTGCCGCAACACATGACGTAGTGGCCCTGTACGCGACAGAGGGTTCTGGCACAACTTCTGTGATGACGGCCGGCCGATCGCTGCATCGGCTCGGTAAGTGAGCGGAAACAGCAGGTCAGCGGGACTGTAAAACGTTCGGTGTAACTCCCGATCATGGAAGATGCATCGATGACCAGCAATAACGTGACCGAGGCCGAGTCCGTCGAGCCGTCTGAGACGGTGCCGGCGAAGTCTGTGGACGACCGGCTGATCGATGAATTGGTGGGACGGGCTCAGGCCGAGGGCCTTCAGCTGACCGGCGAGGGCGGGCTGCTCCAGCAGCTGACCAAGCGGCTCCTGGAGTCCGCTCTCGAGGGCGAGATCACCGACCACCTCGGCTATGACAAGCATGATCCGGCCGGGAAGAACGGCGGTAACTCACGCAACGGCACCCGGGCCAAGACCGTGCTGACCGATGTCGGCCCGGTCGAGATAGTCGTGCCCCGAGACCGGGAAGGCAGCTTCGAGCCGAAGATTGTCAAGAAGCGGCAGAAGCGTCTGTCCGGCGTGGACGAGATGGTCATCTCGCTCGCGGCGAAGGGCCTGACGACCGGTGAGGTTCAGGCCCACCTGGCCGAGGTCTATGGCGCCGACGTATCGCGCCAGACGATCTCCACGATCACCGACAAGGTCCTCGAGGGCATGGCCGAGTGGCAGAACCGGCCCCTCGACCCTGGGCGGTTTCTAGCGGTGATTGCGAATCACGGAAACTGTGATGCTATGCCCCAGTCTTGCATGACCTCGGACGGACTACGGTCTCCCAGGACCATTCGGGGGCGGTCGTTGAGCTGACGGGCCACGGCCGTCAGGTTGCGCAGGGAGTGGACCGTAAGGTCGGTGCCCTTGGGGAAGTACTGCCGCAGCAGACCGTTGATGTTCTCGTTGGTGCCGCGCTGCCAGGGAGAATGAGGATCGCAGAAATAGATCCGAAAGCCGGAGAGGGCCTCTATCTCTTCATGGAGGACGAGCTCGCGCCCCTGGTCCCAGGTCAGGGTCCGCCGCAACGCTGGCGGCAGATCGGCGGTCTGCGAGACCAGGGCGTCGCGCATCGGCTGGGCCTTCCAGCCGTGCGGCAGGTGGATCAGGCGAACGAAGCGGGTCGTGCGGTCGACGAGGGTTCCTATAGCGGACCGCTGAGCGCGTCCGATGATGAGGTCTCCCTCCCAATCGCCGGGCGTTTCACGATCGTTGACCGTGGTGGGTCGGTCATGGACGAGCGTCATGTTTTTAATCTTGTTGGGTGAGACGACGCCACGGCGTTGCCGCTTGCGGCGGGTGCGTCCGGTGCGCAGTCGGCCCTCACCCTTGCCCAGAAGGCCAGCGAACAGGCCACGGTAGATCGTCTCCGGACAGGCCCGCATGCGAGGGTTGTCCGGGTGCTCGCGTGCGAGGTGTCGAGCAATCTGCTGCGGGGACCACTTCTCGTCGAGCTTCTCGCGCACTGCCGCGCGCAGCGGTCCGTGGTCGCGGAGTTTCTCTTCTTTGGGGCGTTGGCGACGCAAGAGCGCCTGGTTGTGTGCCCACCAGGGTTCGTACTCCCCGTTCTCCTTCCGGCCGCGTCCAATCTCCCGGTAGACCGTCGAAACGCTCTTGCCGATCTCGGCGGCGATGACGACCGGGCTCCGCCCGGCGCGCAGGCCGTCGGCAATGGCGATCCGGTCGTCCTGGGTCAGGAAGCGTGGCGAGATGGGAGGGTCAGGAATGATCATGCTTCCAGCATCGATGAACCAGTTGGACCCGCAGCTCACCGATACGCCCACTTGGCGGGCGGCCGCTGCCCCCTTCAGGCCCTTGCGCCGCAGCTCGAAGTACCGCCGTCTGGCCGACGACGGCATGCGATTGGCTCCTCCACGAGGCATGCGAACCATCTCCCCTCGCACGTTCGCAACCACCGATGGAATTCAAGCTGTCTATCCCGTGGTCTTCATCGACGCCATCCACGTGAAGATCCGGGTTCTGTCGACGATCTTGTGATCCGGACGGCTGAGCACGTTGCTCCGCCTGTTCGCGATCATGCATCGCGTGCTCTCGTGATGTGCTCCTCGAGCTGTTTCCGTACCTGTCCGCGTTGCTGATCGAGGAGGTCGAGCGGCGGCCGGACCAGGTAGTGCTGAGAGCGCGGGTGCGGGCGACGACTGGCTCCTGTCGGTGCGGTCAGAGCTCGGCCCGGGTGCACGGTCGGTACGTACGCAGGCTGCGTGATGTCGCCGTGGGCGGGCTCGGTGTCGTGATCGAGTTGTGCGTGCGCCGCTTCCGCTGCGAGAACCCTGCCTGCACGGCGGTGACGTTCGCCGAACAGATCTCAGGACTGACCACCCCGCACAGTCGGCATACCCCGCTGCTGCGCGAGGTGTTGACGCAGATCGGGCTGGCCCTGGCCGGCCGGGCAGGAGCCCGACTGGCGTCCGCGGTCGGACTCACCGTAGGAAAGGACACGCTGTTGCGGCTGGTCAGGGCTCTGCCCGAGCCGGAGATCGGCAAGGTGGAGATCCTCGGCGTCGACGACTTCGCCTTCCGCAAGGGCCGCCACTACGGCACGGTATTGATCGACATGGCCACCCACCGGCCGCTGCACCTCTACGACGGCCGCGAAGGCGAGGACCTGGCTGCCTGGCTCCGCGATCACCCAGAGGTGAAGGTCATTTGCCGGGACCGTTCCAGCGGTTACGCGGAGGGCGCTCGGGTCGGGGCACCGCAGGCCGAACAGGTCGCGGATCGCTACCACCTGTGGGCCAACCTCGGCCAGGCGGTCGAGAAGACGGTCAACGCCCATCGCTTCCGCCTGGCCGAACCGCCTCCCGGCTCGGCCTCCGGCCCCGACCACGCGGAGGTGGAGCCCGAAGTGGTCCAGCCACCGAAAGACCTGAAGATCGTGATCCGGCTGCGTGAGCAGCATGCTGCCGCCCATGAGCTGTGGCAGCAGGGGATGTCGAAGGCGGCGATCGGCCGGAAGCTCGGGCTGCACCAGGCCACGGTCCGTAAACTGGTCAACGCCCGCTCCGCCGATGATGTCGTGGCCAAGAACCTCCAACGAGCGCATGTTGTCGACCCGTACGTCGGCTACTTGCACCGGCGCTGGAATGAGGGCGTCAGGAACGCCGCCCAGCTCTACCGCGAAATCCAGCAAATCGGCTATCCCGGCGGCGAGTTGGCTGTTCAGCGGCATCTGCGGCGCTACCGGACCGGGCGCGGACACGCACCCGACCCGGGACCGAAGCCTCCATCGGTCCGCGAGGTCACCTCCTGGATGATGACCCACCCCGAGCACCTGCGGGACGAGGACGCCGGCAAGCTGCACCGGCTGTGTGAGCGCGATCCCGAACTCGACCGGCTCACTCTTTACATCAGGAGGTTCGCCGCAATGATGACCGGTCGTCACGGCGACCGCCTCGAAGAGTGGATCACCGACGTCGAACGGGACAGTCTGGCTCCGCTTGCGGGCTTCGCCCGCAACCTCCGCCGCGACTTCGACGCGGTCCGCAACGGGCTGTCCCTGCCGCACAGTTCCGGTGCCGTCGAGGGCAACATCAACCGGCTGAAGATGCTGAAACGCCAGATGTTCGGCAGGGCCAGCCTCGATCTCCTTCGCAAACGCGTCCTGCTCACACGGTGAGCCTCGACCGTCCGGATCACAAGATCGTCGACAGAACCAAGATCCGCGACGGCGCGGTCGCCAACCGGCCCATTTACGTGGCCCTGGCGGTCACGACCGAAGGCCGGCGGGACATCCTCGGCCTGTGGGCCGGCGACGGCGGCGAGGGCGCCAAACACTGGATGCACATCCTCACCGAGATCAAGAACCGCGGCGTGAACGACGTCCTCATGCTCGTCTGCGACGGGCTCAAGGGCCTGCCCGACGCCGTTGAGAACGTCTGGCCCCGCACGGTCGTGCAGACCTGCGTGGTCCACCGGAGCCGTAAAGAATCAACTTGTCGGTGTGTCGCTGTCGACGGATGCCAGGAGCTCGGCGCCGGTGGTGAAGCGGGTCGGGCCGGGCGGCAGCGTGATCCCGGCTTCGTGCAGGACGGGTTGGGCGTCGGCGAGGGCGTTGTTGAGGGTGCCGAGGCTGACGCCGAAGGCGTCTGCCAGGACCTGTCGGGTGCCGAGCTTGCGCTGATAGAGGACGGCGGCCAGGAGGCGTTCGGCGTCGGTGATCTTCTGCCGGAAGACGCCTCCGCGGGTGCCGGGCTGGCGTGGGCCGCCCCGCTGCTGGTGTCGACGCCGCTCGATCAAAGCGGCTTGCTGGAGGGAGAGTTGGTCGATGAGGGAGGCGAGGTCACTGCGTTCCATCCCGGTCAGGGCCGGGTCGGCCAGGCGATGCGTGCGCTGGAGCCGGGCGGTGACCGGGGCCCCGGTGCGTACGAAATCCTCGATCTCCTGGCCGCTTGAGAAGCACAGGGTGGTGGGCGTGAGGGAGATGCCGTGTTCCTGGAGGAGCCGTCGCACTTCCTTGACCGAGGGGCCGATCGTGCGCTGACACAGGCCCAGCATCTCGGCCAGCAGGTTCTGCGAGCACACGTGCCGCAGGTAGATCACGCTCAGTAGGACACGGTCCGCGGGGGTGAGGACCGGGCGCTTGTTGTCTCCGGCCGCATGGCGGCGCGGCCCGCCGCGCTTGCGGTGCAGGCGGTCCTCGCGCAGAGAGCCCAGCTCGGGTGTGATCTTCGCGGTCAGGGCTGTGAGTTCCTCGCGGCTCAGCCCGGTCAGGGCCGGCTCGGCCAGCAGGTCGAGGACACGTCGACGGGCCTTCT
This sequence comes from Streptomyces sp. NBC_01363, assembly GCF_026340595.1. Lineage (GTDB taxonomy): Bacteria > Actinomycetota > Actinomycetes > Streptomycetales > Streptomycetaceae > Streptomyces. The sequence goes on along the minus strand of NZ_JAPEPF010000001.1, from coordinate 6,078,398 downwards.
CCCGGTCGGTGGCCTGCACGGGCTCCTCATCGAGGGGGCCGTCGGGGCGGACGGTGTAGTTCCAGGTGCCGTGCGTGTCGTGGTACTCGATCGGCAGCCTCCTCAACTGGGCCTTGCTGATCGCGAGCCCCAGGGGGTAGCGGCCGGTGTCGAGTTCGGCTTCGACCCGCAGCCCGCTGCGGGTCCGGGTCGAGGCGATGGCGTTGACGACGACTTCATAGCTGGTCAGCGGGCGGCCCCGCCAGTTCATCGTGATGTGGGAGAACAGCCGGTGCTCGATCTTGTTCCACTTCGAAGTAGCTGGCGGAAAGTGACAGACGGTGACGGCCAGACCTGTCTCGGCGGCGAACTTGGCCAGCTCCGCCTTCCAGACGCGGTAGCGGTAGCCGTTGGAACCGCCCGCGTCCGCAGTGATCAGCAGCCGTCTGGCCCGTGGATAGTCCAGTCGGCCCCGCACCTGCCACCAGCGGCGGATCGAGGCGACCGCGAACGTGGAGGTGTCGTGGTCGGTGCCGACGTTGACCCAGCCGGTGTCTGCCGAAAGATCGTAGACGCCGTAAGGGATGGCGGCCTCGCCGGTCGGCCCGGAGAAGAAGCTGTGGTCATCGACCCGGACCGGGTCGCCCTTCGGCCGCCACTGCCGGCCCGGGTTGGGCAGCTGGCCGATCATCTCCTTCTTCTTCGTGTCCACGCTGATGACCGGCTCACCGTCGGCCTGATGCCGTTTGACCTGCTCGTTGATGTAGCGAAACTGGGCGTCCCGGTCCGGGTGTTGCTCGCCCTCCAACGTCTTGGCCTGGGCCTGGAGGCTGAAGCCGCTGTCCTTGAGTAGCCGCCCCACCGTCATCGCGGAGACCGGATGACCCTGACAGGCCAGCTCGTCTGCGAGGTTCCGCAACGACTTCGTCGTCCACCGCAGCGGCGACATCGGATCACCCCGCTCATCCGGCTCGACCAGCGCCAACAGCGCGGGCAGCAGCCCCGGATCGATCTCCTCGGCCCGCTTGCGACCTCCACCCGGTCTGCGAGTCCGTCCTGTGGCCGGCGGGGCCTCGCCCGCCTCCAGCTCGAAGACACCCCTGCGGACCGTGGTTTCGCTCACACCTGCGACCTGCGCGACGGTCCGGACACCGCCATGCCCCAGCAACCTCGCCTCTGCAGCCAGCAGCAGACGCCTCTGCCGCTCGTCCAGATGCGGCAACAACACCTCGAACCGCACGGCGAGTTGACCGCGCATCCCCTCCGAAATCGCCATACCAGGTCAACGAGACACCCAGTCGGAGACAACACCTTGTTTCCGTACGGCTCCACCTGCTGCGGAACTCCTTCCGCTATGCCGCCCGCCAGGACTGGGACAAGATCGCCAAACTCCTCAAGCCCGTCTACACCGCGGCGACTGAGGAGGCCGCCCTCGAGCGGTTCGCCGAGTTCGCCGACGCCTGGGGCCGGAAGTATCCGGCGATCGTGCGGCTCTGGGAGAACGCGTGGGAAGAGTTCACCCCGTTCCTCCGCTTCGACACCGAGATCCGCCGCATCGTGTGCACGACGAACGCGATCGAGTCCGTGAACGCCAGGATCCGCCGGGCGGTCAAGGCCCGCGGCCACTTCCCCAACGAGCAGGCCGCGATGAAGTGCGTCTACATGGCGATCATGTCCCTGGACCACACCGGCAAGGGCCAGGCCCGCTGGACCATGCGCTGGAAGACCGCACTCAACGCCTTCGACATCACCTTCGACGGCCGCCTCTCCGCAGCCCGTCAGTAACTCCAACAACCTGAGTTACACCGTTCCTTTGACAGACCCTACGAAGCCCGCCCCGGCGAGCCCGACCGGTGGGACTGGGTCGGCGTGGGGTGCCGTCGTATGTCCATCGGTAGGGCCTGGCTGTCTCGTTGTGCAGGATCGTGAATGCTTCGATCTTGTCAATGAGGTCGCTGCGGCTGGGGAAGTCGCCGTAGCGCAGCACGCGTTTGGTCAGAGTGGAGAACCAGATCTCGATCACGTTGAGCCAGGAGGCATGCGGCGGGGTCCGGTGGAGATGCCAGCGCGGATGGGCCTGGAACCAGGCTTTCGTGTGTTTCGCGGTATGGCTTGAGCCGTTGTCGAGTACGAGATGGATCTCCTTGGCTGGGTCGATGGTGGCGTCGAGCCTGCCGAGGAACTCAACGAAGGTCACCGAGTTGTTGCGGGATATTGACTCGGTGATGACCTGGCCCGTGTCGATGTCCATCGCGGCGATGATCGAGACGGTGCCGTGGCGGATGTACTCGAACTCCTGGCGTGCGGGCCGGCCAACAGCGGCGCTCTGGCCGGCGTATTTGCGGGACTTGGCCTGGACGGAGGTCTTCTCGTCAATCGAGATCCGCACGGTTCCGGGCGGCGGTGCCAGGTACAGGCCGCACACGTCGATGGTCCGCTCCCAGAACGCGGGGTCGTCGCGGCGAGTGAGCCAGCCGCGGACCCGGTGCGGGCGGGTGTCCAGGTCGTTCAGGATCCGTCCGACCTGGGAGCTCAAGATCCCGAGGTCCGCCAGACGCCCGGCGATCCGCCAGTGGGACCAGGTCGACTCCGGGTATGGCGGCGCGCTGGTGGCTGTGGCCACGATCTGGACGCGCGCTTGGGGCCCGTAGAGCTTCGGGCGCCCCGGGCGGTGGGCGTCGTCTAACCCGGGCAGCCCGTGAAGCGCGAAGCGGCCACGCCATTTGCGCACCGTGTTCACGCTGGTGGCGCAGGCAACAGCAATCTGGCCGTTCGTCAGTTCGTCCGCCACACCCAGCACGATCCTGGCCCGTAGTACCTGCCGGACTTGCCCGGATGCGGACGCGACGGTCCGCTCCAACCGCCTGAGGGTGGCCTCGTCCAGCACCACGGCCACCGCCGTCGCCTGCCCCATCCCCCGCTTGTCCTCCTCTTACTGGTAAGCCGGTTCGTCTTGCTGTGTCGGTTCGCCGGCGGGCGCGGTGGCCTGGCTTGATGCCGGGCGGAGGAGGACGGCCACGAGCACAGCTGCGGTGACCATGGCAGCGCCGCCGCAGCGCAGTGCCAGATGGAGCCCTTCGACGAAGGCGGCGTTCACGGCGTCATGGACGGGTGCGGGCAGGGCCTGGGTTCCGTTTGCTCCCGTGCCGGCGACCGAGTCTTCGATGCCGTGGCGGGTTTCGGGGGGAACGTCGAGCCGATCGAGCGATCCGGTCAACGTGGCGGCCAGGCGGCTGGTGAGGACGGCTCCCAGGGCGGCGACGCCGACGACGCCGCCGATCTCGCGCAGCATGTTGAGGGTCGCAGAGGCCATACCGGCCTGGGCGAGGGGGACGCGCTTCATGACCATGACGGACACCGGTGTGAAGGTCATCCCCATGCCGAGTCCCATGGCGAGCAACACCCACAGATACTCCAGGTAGCGGGCGTGCTCACCGTAGAGCGAGAGGCCGCCGAGAGCCGCGGCGCACAGGGTCAGGCCGGTCACCAGAGGAATCCGGGAACCGCAGCGTGCGGTGAGCGTGCCGGACAGCGGTGCGGCGATGACGATCATCGCGGTCATGGGCAGCCCCGCCAGGCCCGCGTTCGACGGTGTCCAGCCCATCACATCCTGCATGAGCAACGGCAGGAAGAACGACGCACCGAACATGCCGAAGCTGATCATGAATCCGCTCACGGCGGCTCCGCTGAGCACCGGGTCCCGGAAGAAGTGCAGGTCGAGCATGGGGTCGGTGGTGCGGAGTTCGACCGCGACGAAAGCCAGGAGGGCTACTGCCGCCGCTGCGAGGGTCAGGACGCGAGTGTCGGTCCAGCCGCGGGCTGGTCCTTCGATGAGTGCGTAGACCAGGGCGCCGAAGCCCAGCACCGAGAGCAGCTGGCCCGGAAGGTCCACTCTCCTGGCCCGGCCTGCGAACTCCGGGAGCACCCAGGCGGCAAGCAGCAGCCCTGCCGCTCCGATCGGGACGTTGATCCAGAACACGCTGGCCCATCCGAACGCGTCCACCATCGGCCCGCCCAGGACCGGGCCGATCGCCAGGCCCAGGGCGGAGACACCGGACCAGAGCCCGACAGCCCGGGCCCGCTCCTTCTCGTCGGTGAAGACGTGCCGCAGAATCGACAGGCTGCCCGGCGTGAGCAGTGCCGCGCCGAGTCCTTGCAGCATCCGTGCGGCGATCAGCAGTCCGATCGAACCGGACAGTGCTGCCGCCGCCGATCCCGCAGTGAACAGCGCCAGCCCGGTGAGGAAGATCCGTTTGCGGCCGTACCGGTCACCGAGCGTGCCGCCGGTGAGCAGGAGGGCGGCGTAGACCAGGCTGTAGCCCTCGACCACCCACTGCAGTCCGCTGACACCGGCGTGCAGCTGTTGCCCGATGCGGGGCAGGGCGTTGTTGACGATGACGTTGTCGAGCATCGCCATGAACATCGTGGCGCACAAGGCTGCAAGCACGAGCCTCTTGCGCCCGGACGTGAACTCCTCCATCACATTCCCTAACAGTGTTAGTTGGCCATCCAGAGCCGCCAGACTGCCCCTAACGGTGTTAGATTGCAAACTGGTTTTCTTTCAACGGAGGTGGACAGTGGCACGAGACAGCGCAGCTGAGGGCGCTGCACAGCCAGGACTGACCCGCCAGACGCTCGTTGCGGCGGCCCTGCGAGTGCTGGAACGTGAAGGCATCAGCGGGCTGTCGATGCGCAAGGTCGCCGCCGAACTGGGAGTGAAGGCAGCCTCCCTGTACTGGCACGTCCGCAACAAGGAACAGCTACTGGACCTGCTCACCGACGCGCTCATGGCTGACGCCGAGCTGCCACCCAGACAGGGCGACTGGCGGGAGCAACTCCGTCAGTCCTCACTGCGCTACCGGCAGCACCTGCTGGCCAAACGCGACTCCGCCAAGGTCGTCGCAGGGCGGCTCGCACTCGGCCCGAACCTGCTGCGTCTCATGGAGGAACAATTGGACCGGCTACGCGATGCCGGATTCTCCGACGCCGACGCCGCCCTGGCCAACTACCTCCTCGGCGCATTCGTCCAGGGCTTCGTGCTCCAGGAACAGTCACCCATCTCCGCATCCGAGACCGAGGGCGCCAGCCGTTCCGAAGTCGCCCAGACGGCGGCCAACCGACTGCGCGGACTACCGGAAACGACCTTCCCGAACCTCGTCGCCCTGGCCGGCGACCTCACCGCCCCGTCCATGGAGGACCGCTTCACCTTCGGCCTCGAACGCCTCCTCGACGGACTGGCAGCCCTGCTCACCGAGAACCACGCACATCCGACAGCTGAACCCGCCCCCCTCGAAGGGAAGCCCTGACCCATGAGTGACCGCACCTACCGCGTCATCGTCCGCGGCACCTTTCCGACCTCGACGAGACCCAGCGTGCCGCACTCATCGAGACCGCCGCCGAACACAACATCCTCAACACCACGTTGACCGACGAGGGAACCCTTATCTACGAGCTGCCGCCACGAAATTTCACGTTCCGCTGCGTCGTGCGGCAACCCGCCGACGCCGATGACGCCGCCGCGGTCCAACGGGCCTGCGACAGGGCAGCTGCCGACCTGGCCCACCGCGGAATCCGCCACAACACGCTACGCGGCACCGCCACCAGCCTCGACGACATGAAAATCCGACGCCCCCGACGCTGACCGACCTCTGTCCTCACCTCCCGCCATCACGGCTCGCCACCAGGTCGGAAATGTGATCTGACAGGCGGCAATCACGCCAAGGGTCGGATGCGGGGACAACGCGGTCTACGTACCGAAGAGTCCTGCGGAGCCGACGCAGCACCATCTGCGTGTGCGTCGAGCGGCTACGGGTACGGTCTCGGCGGCCTTGATCGACTGGGAGTCGATGACGGTGGCGACCGCTCCGGGCGCCTTGCCCATCTCGCGGCGAACGCGCTTTCGGAGCTGGTCCCGGATCTGGCCGACGACGCCGGCCGCGGCCCAGCGGGCCATGAACCCGTAGCACGTGCGCCAGGGCGGGAAGTCCTTCGGCAGGGCCCGCCACTTGCAGCCGGTGTCGACCACGTATCTGATCGCGTCCACGATCTCCCGGCGGGGATGCTTCTCCGGACGGCCGCCCGCCCTCGTTTCGCAGGCGGGCGTCGGCAGCAACGGCTCGATCAGTGCCCACTCGTCGTCCCAGGTGTCGGAGGGATAGCAGCGTCGCCGCGGCAACTTCCCTCCCCTCCAAGATGGGTGGGGCTGGCCGCTTCGCGGCCGGCCCCGTGTCCACCGGCTGGGCCTGTTTCACCGCCGGTGATCACCTTTCCACCCCAGCCTCCTGTGCCCCGGATCAGTGCTCTGGCCCGGGGCGCAGCCGTGTCTTCGCTGGCAGCGCGGTTCGGTCCGTCAGGCTGTGCCCATGACCGATGTCTTCGAGCACACCCCGCAGGTATGGAATGCCGCGCGGCTTCGCGACGCGCTCAAGGACCTGCCCGATGATGCGCCCATCCGCATCGGCGTGGCAGGCGATCCCGGCGACTTCGACGGGTACCGGGACTTCGTCCTCGTGGACGCGCATCAGGTGGAGAACTGGTGGCCGGCCACCTCGACAGCACCGGAACGTACCGAGACGGCGGAGGCGCTGACGCTGTTCGCCGACTGGGAGCCGGGTGCCTACGACCGCCTGGACTGAACCGGTACCCGCCGCGGCGCCTCGCCCTGGGTACGGGGGTCAGGTGGGGTTCAGCGGAGTGATGCCGGTCCCCGCGTACAGCTCAGGCTCCAGCGACAGGACAGCAACCGGGTCCCCCGCCTTCACCGCGTGCCAGGCGATCGCAGCAGCATGAGCCACCGGCCAGTCCACGGGTCTTCAGTCCATCGCGTCCACCGCGGAACGGAACGTTCTCCGCGAACCGCAGGGACGCCGCGTGCCGGCCCGCACCCGTGTCCTGCCGCTCCGCGGCAAGGACCGACAGCGACGGGACGATGACGCGGCCAGTGCTGCGGGAGGCCTTGATGTACAGGCCGGCGAGGAAGGGATCCGCACGGTACAGAGCGGTCAGTGCGGTGTGGTCCAGGACTACCACCAGGTTCACGCGGCGCCGCCCTGATGCGCGCGAATCAGGTACGGGCGGCGGTCATCGACGCCACACGTTCACCTTCTCCGTCGCCAGCAGTGGCGCCCCGTCAGGCCCCTTCATGTGGGCCGGAACCCATGTCTTCCGACGCAGTGACCGGTCAGGGCCGTGCGCCTGGCTGCGCCAGTGCCCGGAGACGACCCAGCGGTGCCGGTACCGTCGGGGCGAATCCCCGCCCTCATCCGCGTCCTGGTCTTGTGGGGGTGTACTGGCGGCGCAGGTCCACGATGCTCACCTCGGGCACGGGAAGCCCGTCCCGGGCGTAGGCGCGCGCCGTGGGCTTGTCCGCACGCTCCTGTGTCCTCTGCGGCTGTGTCCGGGATCTCCCGGCAGCGGGATGCCTCCGTGCAGCGGATGCGGTCGACGATCAGCTCGCTGCTCGGGGAGAATCGGCCACCATGTGGAAGAAGAGAGCCATGATGCTCACCCTGTTGATGTCAAATGTCGTGCTGCTGACGCTCCTGGTCGCTACGTACATGCCGTCCGAGGGTGATGTTGCGATAGGCAAGGCCGCCCCCCGAGATGCGACTGTCAACCTTCCTGAACTCAAGGGTGGGGCAATCCTGGCCGCGAATCAGTGGCCGGACGCGTGCTCGTTCGTGGACCAGGTGGAGATCAAGGCGATCTTCCCTGGTGCCAAGGACATCGAACAGGAGAGCCGTCCGATCAGCGCTTTGTCGATCAAGGACTTCGCTGCCGACTCCTCGTGGAAGGAGAGTGACAGGTCCAAGTCCGGCCAGTGCCTCTACAGCATGCGCCTTCCGGGCGAGACCTACGCCGCTACCCAGTTCTGGTTCCGCATCGAGGCCGTGGCCGACCCCAAGCTGATTGTCGGCTACGAAGATCGCCTCGTGTCAGGATCCAGTACCAACCAGGGTGCACAGGGCGCGGATCACTGCGTCATCACCGGTACCTACGAGGGAAGTTGGAACTGCCGCAAAGGTCCGCTGCTGTTCACCGTGGGCGGGCAGAGCAGCGTGGCCTTCAAGGGCGAGTTGGCCCCAGCACCTTTCGTCTGGCGGGACGATGTGCTCCCTGAGTTCGTCCGGACCATCGCCGCGAAAATCAAATAGCTTCCCCAGAAGCGGCAGGAACTACGTCATCTGCGCGGGCCCGGTGTCGCCGAGCACGAGACCAGTCACCTCTGTGCGGCGATCAGCGGTCGGTCCCCGGACGAGGTCGACGGCTGCCGGTCACACCCCGTCATCGCCGCCGGGCCAGGTCGCGGGCGGCCTGCCGACGCCTGACGCTTGCGAGGGCCTCCTGCGACTGCCAGTGCCGCCGGCCCGAGCCTCCACGCCTTCGCTCGGACCGCAGGCCGGTCGGGCGAGATGAGAAAGCTTCAAGAATCCAGAAGTTCCGTCACCGGACGGAAGAGCACCCGACGGAGGAAGAAGCCCCTGGCCACAGGGGTAAGCTCTCAAAGACCTCAGAGGAACGTGCGGCATGTCGCACACTCGCATGTCCCGGCCCACGTAGCTGTGAACTCTGGGGCGCCACAAGCCCCGTGGGACGCCTGCGGGCGCACCGGCGGCTCCTGCCCCACCCGGCACGGCTGGATCGCGCCCTACCGGTCCTGACGGCCCGTCCGGACCCTGTGAAGCATGGGGGACACCGAGAACACCGCAGACCGTCCGGACCGCCCCGACAGCGCACTCCAGGCCGCCCTCGAAGGCGCAACCGCCCCGCCGCCACCCGCACCGCCCAGCTGTCCGCACTGCGGCCTCCCACAAGACCGCTACCGCACCCTCTACGACGGGCACTGGGTCCTTCTCGAACCCCGGATCGTCGTCCCCGCGCACACGATCCCTCCGCGCCGGCGCTGGATCATCACCACGGACGGGACCGCGATGAACCTCTGGGACGCCGAACCGCTACCCGGAACCCGGTGCCGCATCGCGCACCGCATGGTCTGCCCCTACCTCCCGCGCGATGACCTCTGGCCCTGGACCACCGTGCTCCGGCAGGAGAACGAACGCCGGGCGCAGCGCCTGTTCAACCTCCCCGACGGCTGGGCCCTCCCCGACGCCGGCTGACCGCGGCCGCCCGGTACGGTGTCCACCGGCTGGGCCTGCATCACCATCGGTGATCAGCTTTTCAACCCAGCCCCCTGTACCCCGGATCAGCGCTCTGGCCCGGGGTACGGCCGTGTCTCCATCAGCAACGCCGCCCAGCCCGGCACTCTGTGCGCATGACCGACGTCTTTGACCACACCCCGCAGGTATGGAACGCCGCGCAACTCCGCGAAGCCATCAAGGACCTGCCCGACGACACCCCCATTCACATCGGTGTCGCCGAAGACCCCGGCGACTTCGGCGGGTACCGCGAATCCGTCCTCGTCGACGCCCACCACGTCGAGAACTGGTGGCCGGCCACTGGCACCACGCCCGAACGGGCCGAGAAGGAGAAGGCGCTCACCCTGTTCGCCGACTGGACGCCCGGGGAGTACGACCTGCTCGACTGAACCTGCTGCGTTCTCCCGCAGCCTGTCAGCGGCCGTCGCAACAGTGAGCGTTTTCAGCGTTGCCTCTCCAGGGTGAGGACGGCTTTGGCGATGACGGTCATGCGGTTGGGGCTGATGCGGGATCTGCGAAAGATCTGCCAGGACTTCAGTCGTGCCATGCCGCGTTCGACTGGTGCCCTCGCAGCGGCCAGGGCCCGGTTGACGGTGCGCTGGGTGAGGGTGAGTTCGCCGCCCGGTGGGCGTTTGAGTCACGGGACAGGTCGGGGTCCTGGGCTGCGCGTGGAGCGGCGTGGGTGGATGCGGCCTTCCTCGTCCCGTAGTTGATCCTCGCCGGTCACAGCCCAGCCGGAGCGGAAGTGGAGCTCGGGGCCCGGGTGACGGCGTGGCGCGCGGCGGATCCGGAGGCGGTGAACCTGTTCGCGGTGGCGATCACCGGCTACTGGGCATGGCATCACGCACATGGCCCCGGCGGCGCTCTGGGCGCTTACCGGGGCCGGGCGGCGGAGGCTGGCAGGCGGTGGATTGACTACCGGCTCGGCTGAAGCCTGGAGGTGGTGGGGTGGTGGTCGGTCAAGCCGCGGGTGAGGACGGACAGCAGGTGCGGGGCCACGAGGTAGCCCGCTGCGAACGTCATCGTCCGTTCGGTCTGGCCTTCGCTTTCTGCGGCGTTGGGGGTTCTCGGTCGGGTCAGCATGCCGCACCCCTGCCTTTGCTCGGTGTCCTACAGGGTTTTCGCGGCTCGGTGGATGAAGGTGTCGAGTACGCCGTCGGCGACCTTGACGTTGCCGTGCGGGCGGGTGGCGCCGGGGATGGTGCGGACCGCGGCCGCCGCGCGCGCAAACTCGGCCGCTGCGGTGAACGAGCGGGTGGCCTTGCCCTTCTCTCCCTTGGCGCGGTGTTCGAGCCCGTCACAGGTGTGCTCAAGGGCCTTGGCCCACAGGGTGAGTGCGTCCAGCCAGGGCTTGGTCTCGGCGGCGAAACCCGGGTCGGTGACGGCTCTACGGATCTCGGTGGGGGCTTCGGCGAGTGAGCGTGTCTGTGCGCGCAGTGCCGTGACCGCTTGGTGTTTCCTGCCCGTGTGCCAGGATCGTTCGATGGCATCCAGTCGGGCCTTGAGGGCGGGGGCTGCGGGCTGCCATGGTGTGCCGGTCCAGCTGGGCGCCATGTGCTGGGTGTCGAGGAAGGTCAGCAGGGCGTGGGTGCCTTGCAGGTCGTGGGCGGTCATGTGTGCCGCGGCGCTGTGCCAGGAGTCAGTGGGCCGGTAGGCGCGCGGGTTCCAGGCGTAGTCGGCACCGGTGAATTCGGCGATCTTGCTGGCCGATGCCTGGTTCATCGGATTGAGCGCGATGCCGCTGAGGTGCTCGCCGAGCCTGGGGGTGCGCTTGGCGTAGGGGGCGAGCAGCAGGCGTCCGGCGGCGTGGTCGTAGTCGTTGGTGGGGTAGTTGTCCCAGAGCAGCACGTCGTGGCCCCACACGTCGGCCGCTCGACGGGTCTGTGCGGTGGTGATGGAGGTGGGCACCACGTCGGCGCCCGTCCACCACACCTGCACGCGGTCGTCCAGGGCGCGGCGCAGGGTCTTCTTGTACGGGGTGTCGGCGAGGTCGCTGTACTGCGTGGGCACGAACTGCAGCGGGCGCATGCCGCGGTGCTGGTCGACAAACTCGCGCTGCATGCGGTTGGTGAGGTCGGCCTGAGCGGCGGCGGCGGACTGCTCCGAGACGGGCCCGTACCGGGCGAAGTCCGCGGCACCGTTCCATACGGGCAGCGGGTGGATGTCGTCGAAGGCCAGGGCGAAGTCCCGGATCCCCAGGTTGTACAGGGACTGGAGCTTGCCGGTCAGGGCCTGGCGGTCGCCCGCATCGTTGTAGGTGATGGACTTGCCCGGGGACAGGACATAGGTGAAGCGCACGTGGTGGTCGGCGGCGTGCCGGGCCAGCTCGGCCAGCTCGCGTTCCAGTTTCCTCGGGTAGCGCTCGCGCCAGCGGTCACGTTCGTACGGGTCGTCCTTGGGCGCGTACAGGTAGGTGTTCAGTTTGACGGAGCCGTAGAAGGCGATCTGGTCCAGGCGTTCCTCGTGGGTCCAGGGCTTGCCGTAGAAGCCCTCGACGACCCCGCGCAGTGGCATGGCGGGGTGGTCGACGACCGTGGCGCCCGCTATCCGGCCGTCGGTGGCCAGCTGGGTGAAGGTCTGGGCTGCGTAGAAGACACCGTCGCCGTCGGCGCCCGCGAGCAGCACTCCGGTATGGCTGTCGAGGTTACCGGTGGTGATCTGGTAGCCCTCAGGCGGCAGTGTCCCGGAGGTGAAGGCCTTGCTGCGTCCCAGCTTGTCGGCCATGTGCGGAGCCGAGACGGTTCCGATGACGACGGTCAGCGGTCCTGCGGGAGGCGAGGCACCGCTGAGGGGAGAGACACGGACGTCGGCGGCACCCGCGCGGCGCAATGCCGCTTTCACCAAAGTGACGGAGCGGGCGTCGGTGCCCTGTGCGGTGAGCAGGTCCACACGGAGCGGCACGGAGAGGTCGGGCCCGGTACGGCGTATCTGCTGTGGGGTCGGCGACACCCGGGGCAGGTCATTACCGGTGACGAATGTCCGGGTGATCGAGGGCGCATCGGGGGTGCTGCGGGGGCCTGCTGCGTGGCCGTGGATTCCCATCTTGTCCAGGGGGGCGCAGCCTGCGAGGAGTAGCCCGCTGCCCAGCCATGCGGTGACGGTCCTGCGGCGGATCATCGGCCCTGCTCCGTGCGGCGGGCACCGAGCAGGGCCCAGGTGGCCAGCAGCAGCAGGACGAGCCAGCTGCCGGGCACCAGGAGGAACAGAGAGGTGGCGACGGAGGAGACGGGGTCGCCCAGTGGCAGGACCAGCCAGTACGCCACGGCACTGGTGAGGATCACCACCAGAGCGGCCAGCGGCCACACCAGTGCCCCCGCCACTTTGGCGCGACCGCTCCATCCGCGGGCCGGCAACCACACGGCCAGGCCGATCAGCCAGCCGACGACGGGCAGCAGGAACCCCCCGAAGACCAGTAGCACTACGGCTGTTGTCTGCGCGGGTGTGCAGCCGCGCGCGGAGGTGCGAAGTACAGCCGGTGCGGGGCCGTCCGGGGCGGGGGGAGGGGTATGGTTCATGGAGGTTCCTGTGGGTGCGGAGGGTACGGGGGTGCGCTCCTGGCCGGAGGGGTTCCGGCGGGCGGCAGCTCGGCGACGGCGGTGATCGCTCACCCAGCCAGCGTTTCCGCGTTTTGTCCGCCGCCTGTGGGCAGAATGTGGACGGACCGTAACAAAGCTTCCGGAGGGGGCCTGCTGCCCGGATCTGCTGGCAGAGGTAGCCATAATTTCCTTATGCCCCAGATTCTGCTCATCGAGGACGACCAGTCCCTGCGCGACGGCCTTCAGCTGGCCCTGGAGCACCAGGGCCACCGGGTCCACGCCGCTGAGTCCGGCCACGCGGGTCTCACGGCGCTGCGGACAACGCGCACCGACCTGGTCGTCCTCGACCTGATGCTGCCGGACACCGACGGTTTCGAAGTCTGCCGCCGCATCCGCGCCTCCTGGCCAGTGCCCGTCATCATGCTCACGGCCCGTGGTGACGACTCCGACATCGTGCGCGGCCTCGACGCGGGCGCGGACGACTACGTCGTCAAGCCCGTACGCGGCCGGGTCCTCGATGCCCGTATCCGCGCAGTCCTGCGCGGGCAGGACCCCTCACCCGCGACCACAGCCACCGAGATCTACGAGGAGCTCACCGTGGACCGCTCCGGTCTCAGCATTACCAAGAACGGACGCCGCGTCGCCCTCACCCCGCTGGAACTACGCCTGCTGCTGCACCTGTCGGCGGACCCCGGTCATGTGTTCGCCCGGCAGGAACTGCTCGAAACGGTATGGGGCCACGACCCGTCGGCCGACGTACGCCTGGTGGACTCCGGTATCGCCCGGCTTCGTACGAAGATCGAGGATGATCCGGCATCCGCCCGCTACATACAGACGGCGCGCGGCTTCGGCTACCGCTTCGGACCGCTGTGAAGCGCCCCTCTCTGGTCAAGCGCCTGTCGTTCGGGCTGCGGGGCCGCCTGATCGCCGGATACCTGCTGGTCGCGGCCATCAGCGTGGTGGCGACGGCGGGATTCACCTACTACCAGGCGCACATCTCGATCCTCCGGACCGGACAGGACACCCTCCTCAACAGCCTGCGGGACACGACCACCACGTTCGCCGACGACCTGCCCTACCCGCCCACCCGCGCCCAGCTCACCTCCTTCGCCGGAAAACTGGCCTCCGGCAGCGGCTTCCGGATCATCACCGTCACCTACGGCACCCAATCCGTGACCTCGGCCCAGGGCGGCCCTGCAATCCCCGAAACCCTCCGCCGTGATGTCACCGCCAACCGGGAACTGACCTTCCAGCGCGTCACCCAGGACGGCACCCCCTGGCTCACAGCCGGCACCCCGATCACCTTCGCCGACAGCAGACAACCGTCCGGCATCGAGGTCTACGGAGCCACCCCGCTGCGCTCCCTCAGCGACGCGAAGGCCGCCGTGTGGGTCGCCTCCCAGTACGGCGCGATCCCCGCGCTCGTCCTCGCCGTGCCGCCCGCACTGCTCGCAGCCCGCGGCGTACTGCGCCCCGTGCGCCGGCTCCAGCACGGCGCCCGACGCATGGCCGACGGCGATCTCACCAGCCGTATCAAGGCCACCGGAAACGACGAACTGGCCGACCTTACCAAGGCGTTCAACGAATCAACCGCCGCACTGGAGACCACGGTCGGTGAACTCCGCAGAATGGAAGCCTCCGCCCGCCGCTTCGCCGCCGACGTCTCCCACGAACTGCGTACGCCCGTCGCCACGATGGTCGCCGTCAGCGACGTCCTCGACGACAGCGCCGACACCCTCCAGCCGGATATAAGCCGGGCGGCCCGCCTGGTCACCACCGAAGCCGACCGCCTCGCACGGCTCGTCGACGACCTGATGGAAATCTCCCGCTTCGACGCCGGCGCCAATACCCTGATCGCCTACGACATCGACGTGGCCGAGGCCGTACGTGCCTGCCTACGCGCCCGCGGCTGGCAGGACAAAGTCTCCACCGACCTCCCCGAACCCCCCGTCACCGCGCGCCTGGACCCCCGCCGCCTCGACGTCGTCATAGCCAACCTCATCGGCAACGCCCTGCGCCACGGAGCGCCGCCCGTGACCGTCCGGGTGACCGCATCCGAGGGCGACGAGGGTTGCGTACGGATCAACGTCACCGACCACGGCGGCGGGCTGTCTCCCGAGACCGCCGCGCATCTCTTCGACCGCTTCTACAAAGCTGACCAGGCCCGGTCACGTTCCGAGGGCAGCGGCCTCGGCCTCGCCATCGCCTGGGAGAACACCCGCCTGCACGGCGGCACCCTGACCGCAGCCAACGGCCCGCACGGCGGAGCAGTCTTCACCGCAGAATTCCCACGCACCCCCACGGCAGGAGACGGTACGTGACACAAAGCAGCCGCCTCCTTCGCCCTTTTCTCCCTGTGCTCCTACTCGGCCTCACAAGCTGCGGCACCGGTCCGGCGATCGACGCGTCCAAGCCCATGGGAGCCGGCGAGCCGGCCACCGGAATCGTGGCAGGCACCGCCGTCTATTTCCTCAAGGACAGGGCACTGCACCCCGTCGAGCGCTCCGCCGCCGGCATCACATCACCCACCGAAGCCGTCCGCGCCCTCCTCACCGGCCCCTCACCCGAAGACCGCAAGCAGGGCCTGACCAGCGCACTACCACCCCTGACCGGCACCTTGGAAACTGCCTTGGCCAAGGTGACCGCCACCCCAAACGCCCCCGGGCGGCTGCGCGTCACCCTCCCCTACGACCTGACCACACTCACCCCTCTCGCACTCGGACAGCTCACGTGCACGGCGTCCGCCACAGCACTGGTGGAACTGACCGGCACAGGCCACACCACCCCGGCCACCCACTGCTCCGACTACGCTGTGCGACATCCCGTGAGTTCTTCTGAGGGCGCTGTCACGTTGTTGGGTGTGTGGGTGTCTGATGGTGTGTCGGGGCATGGTGGGGCCTGTGCTCAGGCCGTGCTGGACAGACCGGCGGTGCCGGTGACCTGCTCCCAGGTGGTGAAGCGGTGCTGCATCTCGGTGCGGTAGTCGGGGGCGGTCATCAGTTGGCGGCGGGGCCGGAAGTGCGGTGAGATACCGCTGAACGCGGACAGGAACCGCTGCGCCCCGCCGGCGGAGCGGAAGCCTTTCATCGCACGTTCACGCTGCCGGGTGGGCTGGTGGCTGTTCTCCGCCCGGTTGTTCAGCCCCTTGTGCGAGCGGTGCTCGACCGAGGGCATGACCTCGCGGTGAGCGGCGCCGTAGGAGCGGAGCCTGTCCGTGACGACCACCCGCGGCACCGTACGGGTCGTCTTCACCAGACGACGGAAGAATCGCCTGGCCGCGGTCTTGTCCCGCCGGTTCTGTACGAGGATGTCCAGCACCATGCCGTCCTGGTCGACAGCCCGCCAGAGGTACTTCTGCTCGCCGTTGATCTTGACGAAGACCTCGTCCAGGTGCCACTTGTCACCAGGCCGGGGCCAGCGGCGGCGCAGCGAATTGGCGTCTTGCTGCCCGAACTTCAGGCACCAGCGGCGGATGGTCTCGTAGGATAGGAGACGATCACGCCGCGCTCGAGCATCAGCTCCTCGACCTCACGGAAGCTGAGCGGGAACCGGAAGTACAGCCACACGCAGTGGGAGATCACCTCGACCGGGTACCGGTGACCCCTGTACGACGGCGACGCGCTCCCCACGGACGACTCCCCCTCCACCATGATCAACCCGAAGATCATCCCACCCGCTCAGTCAACGTGACAGCACCGTGCTGCGCCGTACCGACGAGACCGTCGTGCTGTACGCACGGTCCGGCAGAGTCGTCACCCAGCACTGGATGGATCTGGCCGTCGCCGGCATGACACTGCGCCCCGGCACGGTCCTGGACGGCGAGGCGGTGATCTGGCGGGACGGCCGGCTCGACTTCGCAGCCGCGCAGTCACGGGCCGCGTCGTCCGTGACCCGGGCCCGCGCCCTGGCCGCCCGGCATCCGGCCTCCTACATCTGCTGGGACGTCCTGCAGCACCCGGACCCGCAGATCGGCGACTGCCGCAGCCACCCCTACACCGAGCGCCGCGCCCTCCTCCTGGAGCTCCTCGCCGACGTCGAGCCGCCGGTCCAGGCCGTCCCGGCCACCGACGACCGGGACACCGCCGTGCTCTGGTACGACGCACTGCGCGAGCAAGGCGTCGAGGGGATCGTTGCGAAGCGGGGCGGCGCGGGCTATCCGTCGGGGCGGCGAGATTGCCGAACTCGAACAGCAGAACCGGGAGCATCGGGCGGAGCAGCCCCGCGTCCCGCAACCCGGCGAACCGCAGCCGGATCGGCTCCCGAACACCGTCGGCGTTGCGGCGCCGGGCCTCGCGGGCCGCGATCGTGATGGAGAGAGCGGCCAGAACGCCCGGGATGAAGGCGAACCAGAACGCCGGCCGGATACCCACCCACGCCACCAGGCCCGCGGCGGCCAGTGGCCCGGCCACGGCCCCAAGGTTGTCCCCGGCACGCTCCAGACCGTACGCCCGCCCGTACGCACGGGGCGTGACCAGCGACGCGAGCAGGGAGTCCTTCGCCGGACCCCGCAGCCCCCGCGACGCCCACGCCAGGGCCCGCAGGACACCCACCTGCCACACTGCCGTGGCCAGACCGATGGCCCCAGTCGTCACAGCCGTACCCACGTAGCCGCCGGTGGCCATACGGCTCCGCCTGCGCGGGTCATTGGCAAGCGGACCGCCGACCAGCTTCATCACGCCGGTGAGCGCGTCGCTCACCCCCTCGATCAGCCCCAGCGAGGCAGCAAAGCCATGCAGGGCGCTGGTTGTAAAGACACCGCGGCCAGGGCCCGCCGCAGCCTGCCGACATCGACCTGGCCCGCGGCCAGTGCGTCGTAGAGCCCACCGTGCCCGCGACGATGCTCGCCCACCAGCGACCAGATCGGACCGTCCGCACACAACACGGCGTCCGCCAGCTCGAACAACGCATCCGCACGGCCCTCGTGCTGAGTGTTGTGTGTTCCTTGGTCGGAGCACATGCTCAGCCGAAGGCCGCCTGCACGCACGGCAGTTACCAGTCCGAGTGATCAAGTACGACGAGTCGTTCGACCTCCGACGTTAAAGATCAAGTTAGGTGCGCCCGCTGAGCACAAATGGACGGAGCGTTGACTTCAGGATGGCTGAGCACCCACTACTGCCGCAGGATCGCAACTTGCTCGGCGAGATATGATTCCGCAAGAAGGGACCTTCCTGTGCTGCTCAATTGCACGAACGGAACGCCATCGCGCATCTTCAGTGGACCACCACCCTCATCAAGGTCGATAGCCTCCCAGCCGACATGGACGATCTCTCCCACGCGGAATCCTCCGAGAAGACAGCGGCGAATGAGCTCAGCCCGCTGCTGTGCGACCTCCGATATTTGGCCGCGCCTGTCAGGTTGGACGACCTTGAGCACGTCCGCAGTGGCAAAGACAGCGTCCTCAGTCAGCAGGAGAACACCTAGATGCCAAGCCGAACCGACCCGGACAATGCGCCGCCCGCGCCAGCGCGAGTCCCGTTCTTCACCGAGCGCATTCTTCGGCGACTCTTCAAGATCCGCGCGCGCCTTATCGAGCAACCCAGCAAGCCGCGTCATTGCGGCCTCCCTTGGATGATCGCGTTTAACACGGGATCAGCGGTAACAAGATGAATAATCGGCGCTGATGATGGCATCAAATCGCTCCTAGCCTCCATGACTGCCAGTTGAAACTCGCCAAGGTGAAGATCAAACTGTCCAGGATCGTACTGTACAACCCCAAGTTGTTCTCGGCACCAATCTGATGAGCCCGCTGTTCTTACGAATGCCCTGCTCGCTCGCGAAGGCGTTGTCACGTTGTTGGGTGTGTGGGTGTCTGACGGTGTGTCGGGGCATGGTGGTGTCGGGTTTTGGGCCTTTGTTCAGGCCGTGGTGGGCTGGCGGGCAGCGCCGGTGATCTGGTCCCAGATGGCTAATACTCCAGCTGTAGATCGCGATCTTCATGCTTGAGTGGGGCCCTGACCCCAAGGCCGGGTAGTTAGCGTTTCCGCAGTTCACGCAAGTGCGTTGAGGGGTCGAGGGCAAAGCGCAACGGAGCTCGTTGGTACAGGCAGTCGACCAACACAGCTTGTTCCCGAGGAGCTCCGTTGCTGTTGCATTCTGTCCTGCCGTCGCCGCTGACGGCTATCACTCGTACGGTGACCGTGGCCGCGGGGAGGTTCGCCCCCGGTCACCTCGGCGAACTGACGGCCGTCGTGCCGTTCGAGCTGGTCGATGCGGTGCTGGCGGAGACACGGACGGTGCAACGGCGGCTGCGCGATCTGCCGTCCCGGGTCGGGGTGTACTTCCTGCTCGCGACGTGTCTGTTCCCCGAGGTCGGCTACCGGCTGGTGTGGGACAAGCTGGTCGGCGGCTTGGCGGGTATGCCGGTGGCCTCGCCGAGCGCGAAGGGGTTGCGGGACCTGCGGCGCCGGCTGGGAACCGCACCGATGCGGGCGCTGTTCGAGGTACTCGCCGGGCCGCTGGCCCGCCCGATGACGCCGGGGGTGCGGTTCGGTGGCTACCGGACAGTGTCGTTCGACGGCTGCAGCTCGCTGCGGGTACCGGACTCGCCGCGTAACCGGGCCTGGCTGGGACGGACGGCGCATCACGGCTATCCCACCCTGGAGTTGATGACGCTGGTCGAAACCGGGACCAGGTCCCTGATCGGCGCCGTGTTCGGCCCCACCGACGAGGGCGAGACCAGTTATGCCGGCCGTCTGCTGCACCTGCTGAGGCCGGACATGCTGGTGCTGTGGGATAAGGGGTTCGACGGCAACGCCTTCCTCAGGGCGGTGACCGCGACCGGCGCGCAGGTACTGGGCCGACTCCGCAACGGCACTGTCACGTTGACTGACCGGCCTGGGATGATCTTCTGGTTGGTCGTGCTGGGAGGGGTCGTCCGTGGACAGCGCGCCGCCGTCGTACAAGGGGCACCGGTACCCGGTGGAGATCATCGCGCACTGCGTGTGGCTGTACTTCCGTTTCCCGCTGTCGTTCCGCGAGGTCGAGGAGCTGATGCTCGAGCGCGGCGTGCTCGTCTCCCACGAGACGGCCCGCCGCTGGTGTACGAAGTTCGGGCAGGCCTACGCCAACGGCCTACGCCGCCGGCGTGTGCAACCGGGCGACAAGTGGCACCTGGACGAGGTCTTCCTCAGGATCAACGGTGAGCTGAAGTACCTGTGGCGGGCCGTCGACGCCGATGGCAACGTGCTCGACATTTTGGTCCAGAACCGGCGGAACACCGCTGCGGCCAGGCGGTTCTTCCGCAACCTGCTCAAAAAGACCTGCTCGGTGCCGAGGGTGATCGTCACCGACAAGCTGCGCTCCTACGGCGCGGCCCACCGCGAGGTCATGCCCTCCGTAGAACACCGCGCCCACAAGGGCCTGAACAACCGGGCCGAGAACAGTCATCAGCCGACGAGGCAGCGCGAACGCGCGATGAAGGGCTTCCGCAGTACCGGCGGGGCCCAGCGGTTCCTGTCCGCGTTCAGCGGCATCTCACCGCACTTCCGACCACGCCGCCACCTGATGACCGCCACCGAATACCGCACCGAGATGACCACCCCCTTCGCCATCTGGGACGAGATCACCGCCGCCACCGACCAGCCCATCGCAGCGTAACGACCTTGGGGGCAATTGAGGAGCTGAGTCATATCCCCTGATTGATCTTGCTGGCGCGATGGCAGCCGGGTCTGTCGTTGTGAGGATCGCGGTGGGTCTTCCATCGTGAGTCATGCCTGGCCGCCGATGGAGGCCTGTGGGGGAACCAGTTGGGTGGGTGCAGGCGTCCAGAGGGGCATGGATCAAGGTTTCCGGTTGCGTGAGGCGACCGCCGAGGACGCCGATGTCCTTGCCGATGTGCACACCCGGACCCGGGCCGCGTACTACACCGCGGGCGGCATGCCCGAGGAGGAGCTCGCCGACCCGAGTGCATGGGGAGAACGGCGCGACGCCTGGGCGCGGGTGCTGGGTGCGCCGGCGCGCGCCACGGTGGTCGCGGAAGACTTGGACGGGACGGCGGTCGGGCTGCTCACTGCCGGGCCACCGCACCACGATGACCTGGACGCCTCGACGTACTACGAGCTGTACCAGATCGGGGTACTGGCGCATGCCTGGGGGCGTGGGGTGGGTGGGGCCCTGCACCGGGAGTTCGTTGCGCTGGCCGCGGCCGCCGGCTGTGCCGAGGGCGTGCTGGAGTGCTGGGAGTCCAACACCCGTGCGCAGCGTTTCTACGCCCGAAACGGGTGGCGGCCGGATGGAGCGCGCCGTCCAGGACCGCTGGACCATGACTACGTCCGGCTGCGGCTGAAGCTCGTATCGCACAGCTTCTGAGCGAGGCTGACGCAATGTCAGCGGTGGGTGGCACGATCGGGAGATGTGACTGTTGCCCTGGATCGTGCCGCCCTGTCCCATCCTGCCTTCACTGGTGTGACACGCCAACACTTCGCCGAGCTGGTTGTCGAGTTGGCGCCACGCTGGGAGGCGTCGCGGGAGTCGGACCGAGCCGAGCGGCGTGGGGGTCTTCGGAAGCGCCTGGCCGGGGCGGGACGCAAGGTGAAGCTGGTGTTCACCGACCGACTGCTGGTCACCCTGATCTGCCTGCGTCACCAGCTGCCGCACGCCGCGTTGGCGGGGCTGTACGGGGTGGACCGCTCCACTGTCTCGGCGGCGGTGCGGGAGATACGGCCCCTGCTCGCGGCCCGCGGCTTCGCCGTCCCCGACCGGCCCGGTATCCGGATCCACACCCTGGAGGACCTGTTCGCCTACGCGGCGGCCGAGAACATCGAGCTGCGCATTGACGGCACCGAGACCCAGGTGCGTCGGCCCCAGGCTCACCGGCCGGGCCGGAAGGCGTTCGTCTCGGGCAAGAAGAAGCAGAACACGATCAAGACCACCAGCTTCAGCGACGGCCAGGGCCGCATCCTGTTCTCCGGCGTGGTCAGGCCCGGCCGGATGCACGACCAGACGGCCGTGCGCACCGAGGGCATCGCCGAACAGTTCCGGTTCCGCCCGCAGGTCAAGGCCAAGGTCGACGAGGGCTACCGCGGGCTGGCAGGCGAGTTCCCCGACCAGATCAGCGCGCCGCCGAAGAAGCCCGGCAAGGATGCCTGTGACGGCGAACACCGGGCCTGGCGGGAGGCCAAGCGACGGCAGTCCTCGGCGAGGATCTGCATCGAGCACACCAACGCCGAGCTGAAGAAGTGGCGTCCGCTCCAGCGATACACCGGACGCCGCGAGAGCTACGGAGAAACCCACGCCGCGATCGCCTCCCTCGTCTCCGACCGCTCCGCCAGGCGCCCCACCCGCCGCAGGACCAGCACCGCCCTCGTGCCCGTCCGCACCACCACCTGCTGACTCATCGATCAGCCGAACCCCCAGGCCAACCTGCCCCGACCTCAATTGCCCCCAAGGTCGTAAGCCAGGCCCCCACCCAACCCCTACACACCCTGACGCGCCCTCAACCGATCAACACCGCACCAACGTGACAACGCCGTATGCGCAACCTCTGACATCGCGGTCGTCAACAACCTCTCCGACGGCGCACGTTCTGTCAGTACTCGCCAGACCGCGGATCGCCAACGTGACGCGGGCCGCGTACCGAGTTGTCCTGTCGAAGTGCATCTGTCAGATGACAAGCCGCTGACCTGGTGTGGTGCCATGTTGATTGAGAACGCTGGCCCTGGCTCTGTTCACCAGAACGGGTTCTGGTGAACAGAGCCAGATCCGGCCTTCGATCGGAATCAGCGTCCGGCGGGATCGGTCCCGTCCCCGGTGCGGTCCGGCACCCTCTTTCAGGGGAAAGATCACCGCTCTGTCCGCACCGTCCTGGATGGTGCCGACAGACTTGCAATCATAAAGATCTGGAAGAGGGCAGCCGTGGGCATGGCGGCATGGTCCCTCGTGGCTTTGCCGAGCCTGCTCGCTTCGACGCAGGTGCAGGCGACGAATCCGGCCGCGGCTCACACCGCCTCTCGAACCTCTCTGCTGGACGTGTTCGTACCGCCCGTGACCTCTCCCACCGCGGAGTCGGTCTGGACGGCCGGCCAGACGGTTGAGGTCACCTGGGACACTGCCGACCCGCCACAGCACATCACCAACCCCAAGGGCGCGATCTACTTGAGGAAAGGCGACAGGACCGGCCCCATGCTTGACGAGGGCTTCGACATCCTGAAGGGGAGACAGGAAGTGGTCGTGCCGGACGTTCCTCCCGGGAACGACTACAGGATCGTCCTCTTCGGCGACTCCGGTAACTTCTCCGCCCCCTTCACGATCACGGAAGGGCCGACCGATTCCTAGCGGTGCGGCCCGGCCGTCCAGGCGACAGCCCGGCGCCTCGGCGGCCGAACGTCGCGCTGGCCCGTGGCCGTGCTCCTGATGCCGGGCGACAGCGGCGTTCAACGCCCGTTCCTGGTCGGGGTGCAGTTCCCCATGCGCGGACGAACCCTGACGGCACATCGGTCTCGAACCGCTCCAGTTCCTCCGCCAACGCGGGCGCATCCTGCATCGCGGGCCATCGATCAATCCGCAGTGGCAAACGGTCAAGGTTCCCTACGTTCTCCTGTGGGACAGGGCGAGCCCTTCGTATGGTTGGCCCACCCAGGGGCGTCGGGTGTGGCTTTCAAGGTTCTGCCGTCCGTGGCTGGCATCGATTGGCCGCCCGACGCCCCACGACGACTCGGCCGCCAATTAGGAATTGCGAATGATCGCTCAGTAGGGAATCGACAGCGAGGTCGTCCGTCGGGAGGCATCAGTACACCGCACCGCGCGGAGGCACCATGGCCGCGATCTGGGCCGGCATCGACGCAGGCAAGATCCACCACCACTGCGTCGCGATCGACGAGCGCGGCCACCGGCTGCTGTCGCGACGCGTCGCCAACGACGAGCCCGAACTGCTCGAACTCCTCGCCGACGTCCTGGCCCTGGGCGACAAGGTGACCTGGGAAATCGACCTGGCCGACGGCGGGGCCGCCTTGGCCATCGCGATCCTCCTCAACCATGACCAGGCGGTGCTCTACCTCTCCGGCCGGGGGCACTGTCACGTTGACTGGCCGGGTGGGATGATCTTCTGGTTGGTCGTGCCGGGGAGGGATTCGTTCGTGTCGTCCGCGTCGCCGTCGTACAAGGGCCACCGGTACCCGGTGGAGGTGATCGCGCACGCGGTATGGCTGTACTTCCGCTTCCCGCTGTCCTTCCGCGAGGTCGAGGAGCTGATGCTCGAGCGCGGCGTCATCGTCTCCTACGAGACCATCCGCCGCTGGTCCGCCAAGTTCGGTCAGGCCTACGCGGGCGGACTGCGTCGCCGTCGGCCACGGCCCGGGGACAAGTGGCACCTGGACGAGGTCTTCGTGAAGATCAACGGAGAGCAGAAGTACCTGTGGCGGGCCGTCGACCAGGACGGCAACGTGCTCGACATCCTCCTGCAGAGCCGCCGGGACAAGGCCGCGGCCAGGCGTTTCTTCCGCTGCCTGATGAAGAAGACCCGTACGGTGCCGCGGGTGGTCGTCACCGACAAGCTCCGTTCCTACGGCGCGGCGCACCGCGAGGTCATGCCCTCGGTGGAACACCGTTCCCACAAGGGCCTGAACAACCGGGCGGAGAACTCCCACCAGCCCACGCGGCAGCGTGAACGCGCGATGAAGGGATTCCGTTCCGCCGGCGGGGCCCAGCGGTTCCTGTCCGCGTTCAGCGGCATCTCACCCCACTTCCGCCCTCACCGCCACCTGATGACAGCCTCCGACCACCGAGCCGAGATGACCGTCCGCTTCGCGATCTGGGACCAGATCACCGGCGCTGCCGGCCGGCCCACCACCGCCTGACCACAGGCCCGGACCGCAAGCCCCACCAGGCCACGACGCACCGTCAGTCACCTGCAACCCAACAACGTGACAGCACCGTCGAGCGGGGTACGCCAGTGGGGGATTCGACTTCCGTCGAATCCGGTGAGGACGCGGTGGCGGACCGGGAAGGTCTCACCGCCGTCGGGGTACGGGGTGTTACCGAGGAGGTCGGCCACCTGCCGGGTGGCCAGCCACCGCAGGCGGGGCAGCCAGCCCATCGAGACGAGGCCAGGGGTCAGGCCGCACGAGAAGGTGATCGAGCACTTCCCGTCGTCCCGGTGGACGTGCATGTAGTCGCCGGGCTCATAAAACTTCAGACCGAAGCGGATCGGGGTCATCCTGGTACGGCCGGTCGCATCCCCCGCCACCTCCGCCAGGCCCTTGGACATGGCCAACCGGCTGAGCGCGACTCCCCCTGTGTGGACCTTGCACCGCTGGGGGGAGGTGATCGATCCGTCCCGCATCACCAGCAGGCCCGACCGCTGGTTGTGACGGACGACCGCGTGCGGCTCGCACCGGGCGGCCTCCTCGGCGATCTCCTCCCAGAGCCCGGGTTCGATCACATCCTCGGGAACGACCGTCCGGCCTTCAGCCAGCCAGAACTGGCGCGGGGTCATGGCCATCACAGGTCCATGAACGACATGGTCACCAGCAGGCCCATCGGCAGCGTGAGCGGCCGGCGCCAGTGCGGCACGTGGTACCCGGCGAACGCCCGGACGCTGCCATCACCGTACGGGTGGGTCAGGGCGGTGAAGCCCTCCCCCTCGGGGAAGATGCCGTGCTCGGTGACGGCCTCTCCGAGGTGGTCGGGGAAGGCGCCCATCAGGTCCGGGGCCCAGCCCATCGGGGGCAGGTCCTCGGTCAGCGCGACGGCGACGGTCACGGTGGACTTCACCGAGTCCGTGTGCAGGCCCTGGAAGTCGCCTTCCTTGTAGAGGACGACGGCGCCCCCGCGCGGGATCAGCCGGGGGATGCCGGTGGCCTCACGCAAGGCCATCAGCAGGGCCTTGTCGTAGGCCAGGGCCTCCAGCACCGGGCCGGGCGGGATGAAGCCGCAGTGGACCGGGGAGGCGAACGAACCGTCGCGGTGTGCGGCCGTGTGCTCGTGGACGTGGGGCGTGACCAGGTCGACCCTGTCGTGCGCCTCCTCGACCAGGGCCATGAAGCGGTCCGGGTCAAGGGCCCCGGGAACAAGAGCCGTTCCCGTCTTCTCCCACGTGGCGCGAGCCGACAGCCGTTCCACGGGTGCTTCGGTGTCCATGATCCCCTCCAGGTGGTCTCTCTGTCCGGGTGACGCCGCGCGGCCGGTGGAACCTCGGCCCGCCCACCGCTGCCGTGCCGGGGGCGAGCCGAGAGGTTCAGCGGCGTTCGCCCATTGAACTGCCGGGGAACACAAGGAATGAGGGGCCAGGAAGGGGTGCATTTTCCTGGCGGGGGCCGCTTTGGGGGGCCAGGATGAGGTCCTCACCCGACGGCAACGGAGGGAAAGTGTCATGGTGGCCCCGGACGGCATCGGCGTCTTACTTCGATCGATCCGCGAAGACGCCGGACGCACTCGCGACGAACAGGCCCAGATCGTTCAACAGGCCCAGGGCGGCAGGTGGTTCGACTGGGAGAACATCAAGCGGTGGGAACTGGAGAAGCGGATACCGGTCCCGGACTGGCACGAGACGATCGCCCGCCCATACGGGCTGAGCGTCGCGGACGTCCAGCGGGCAGTTGCCGCATCGCGGCAGCACCGACGCAGCCAGCGTGGGGAGAAAGAGGACGTGGAACGACGCAGGTTCTTCGGGATGGCGGCCATTGCGGCAGGCGCGACGGCACTGCCTGGCATCGCACAGGCCCGCGAGGGCATCGACGGGGCCCTCACGGGGGCCGGGGCCGGTGACCTGGCCTACCTGGAGTCGGCATTTGAGCGGCACCGGGGCGGCTACCACGGCCGGGCTCCCGACGACGTCCTGGCCGAGATGCAGGCGGATCTCGACCTTCTCGGGCAGGTACTCAACCAGTCCCACCCGGCCGGCGCACGCGCTGATCTCGCCCGCACCGCCGCGGGGATCGCCGGTCTGGTCGCCATTGTTCAGCACGACCGGGGCGACAAGCAGGACGCCTTCGGCTGGTTCGCGACGGCGGAGAAGGCGGCCCGGGAATCCGGTGACCGCAGGATGACCGCCTGGGTGCTGGCACGGCACGCGATGGTGCCGCTGAACTACGGCGCCCCGGAGGTGGCCGTGCGGATCGCCGCCCGCGCCCGCAGGGCAGCCGGCCGGACGCCCACCGCGGCCGGAGCGCTGGCAGCGGCCGTAACTGCCCGCTCGCTCGCCGCCATCGGTGACCACCGGGGCGCCAAGGCAGCGGTCACGGACGTGCAGAAACTGGTCGAGCGCCTTGACGGGCAGGATGTAGCCGACACCTGGTTCGGGTACCCGGCCCAGAAGCACTTCGTTCACCTATCCCAGGCATACACCCTCCTCGAGGATACCGAGGCCGCCTACTCGGCCCAGGACAACGCCCTCGACCTCACCGATTCCCCCTCGGTGATGAGCCGGGCCCTGATCGCGATGGACACCGCCACCTGCCTGCATCTCGACGGCGACCCTTCAGCGGCGGCCGAGATGGCGTGCGGGATCTTCGACCGCCTCCCAGGTCCCTACCGTGATGGCCTGATCCGGTCCAGGGCCGAAGCACTCCACCAGGCCCTCGGCGGCCGCCCCCGCGACCTCCTCGGTCAGGTTCTCGCCTGACGGGGGCTCTGCGAGAGCTGACCGGGTTGTCTGGAATGGCGCGTGATGCCGTGTCCCCAGCACAGGTGAGACCCTGCCATCACTCGACGTCCCAACCGCAGTGATCAGCGCCGGTGGCGGCCGGCTCCGCGGTGCTGACCAGTCTGCTGGCGCTGCAGGAGGCGCGCACAGTGTCCGATCCAAGCACGGCGGCGGAGCTCTGCCCGCAGGACCATGGTGGTCAGTAGCCGGTCTGCTCAGCACGCTGGCGGCTCCGCGCCCGTCGGGCCAACTCCGCAGTGCTGGGCCGAGTCGACGGGTCCGGATGGCGATCAGCACACTCCGGCACCCCGGCCGTAAGGCGGTGACTGCGCGGTCCCGTGGCGCCCTCCACTCCTTGCTCACAGTAGGCCCGCCCGCCGCCACGCCCAGGCGCGTCGGATCAGGCAGCGGACCGTGATGATGGTGCTGGCCAGGGCGAGGAAGAACTCGATGGCCGTTCTCCAGCGTTCGGTGCAGCGCCGGACCTTGCCGAAGTTGTTCACAGCGACCGTCTCGACCGGCCGCGCGTCTGGCTAGAGTTAGGCTGCATGCGCATTGGTAGAACTTTCCTGGGCATAGCCATGACCGCTCTCGTCACCGCGGGCTGCGGCGGGTCGGGATCGCATGACGACGCCTCCCGCCCTGCGGACACCGCGCCGCCGAAGAGCGGCAAGGAACTCCCCATCGCGATCACCTCGGCCGAGCCTGGACTCCTGACGGTGAAGACGCTGCTCGGCGCTCTGCCGCCGGAACCCACCGACGACGCCGCGTTCACCGAGCGGGTGCTGTGGACGATGCGTAAACACACCGTGACCATGGCCGGGATACCGGGGAGGACCAGCGCCGCGTGCGAGGGCGACAAGGTGAGCAAAAAGCCGGGCGTGACCACACGGTGCACCGTCACCTACAACAGCGTGAAGGTCCCCTGGTCCATCCGTTTCGAGGAGCCGGCCGGTGACTTGAAACCGTACGAAATCACCAACGCGGGCCAGGCCGTGTTGACGGCGAAGTCTGTCTACGGCGAGTTCTGGAGGGAGTACAACCGGGTCAGCAAGCACCTACGCTGCGGAAAGATGCCAGACCTCGAACTCGTCGCATACGGCCAAGACACCGGTCACCGCTGCCAGTACGCCTCGTCCATCGACGGCAAGGCCCGGTGGGTCAATGTCCCGGTGAGCGTGGGCGAGCGCGGGGTCATCTTCGACAACGGCCGCTCGCCGGAGTCTCCTTGAGGCGCGCTGATCACATGGGTGGAGTCGGTGCGCTGCTTGCCCCCGGCCGCCACCAGACCGTCACCAGCGACAACACCCCGGGCGGCAGGCCCGGCGCCCCGCGCACCCCGAACGCCTCGGCGAACGGCTCATCGACGAAGACCTCCGCGAGGTGGTCCCGCACCCGTATCGCCAGGCTCCCCCTGGGGAACGCCGCCCGCGCCACCGCCACGGTCTGCTCCGGGATCTCCGGCAGTCCCACCGGCCGCATCGACATCCGTACCGCCTCCACGGCCGCACGACGGAAAAGCGACCTCGCGAACGATCATCGCGGACCCGCCCTCACCCCCGCAGTGAATTGGGCAGCAGAGTCAACGACCCAGTTCGGACAGATCGCTGTAGAGGCGGTTCAGCGCGTACGCGCCCAGGCCGAGGCCCTGGTCGATTCGGCGTCGTGCGGCTGGGTTTCGGTAGTGGGGTTCTAGCAGCAAGAAGAAGTCCCCTGCGTGTTGTTCGTCGATTTCGGAGTGGAGGCCGTAGTGCATCAGGTCGGCTTGAGCGACCCAACCGCGGTTCACAACCGCGTTGCCCGTGATGGCCGATACCGAGGCGAATGCGTACTCGATCGCGCCCATGCAGCCAATTCCTACCTGCGGATCCTCCCACGTACACACCGCACTGAGAACGCTGTTGTACGCGTGGACGGCCGGCATCATCTTCAGGCCGTTCAGCCGTACGGTGTCGCTGCCGATGCTGGCCAGAAATCCGCGGAAGGTCTCGTGATGGAATTCCTGAGGGCGGAATCCGCCGTGTTCTTCCACGACATTGCCCAGGATGCCGATGCGATCCGCGGGGTGCTCGATCCGGGACACCAGCGCAGCCATCGGACGGGCGAAGTAGGTGACGGCGAAACCTAGTTGCTCCTGGCTTGCGCGGAAGTTCTCCAACGACATGCTTCCGTCTACCAGCGTTCGGAAGTACGGATTGTTCAGGACACCGGTCTCGGCCACGATGTGCTTGGCGTGCGCTGTCACCAGCGGGGCCTTGGTTGTCTGCAGATGGGTGGTCACAGTCGATTCTCCTGGCGTGTTGTTCCTGAGCGCGGCTCGATGCGGGACCGGCGGAGCCCCTCTGATCGCCGGTGCCGAGTGGAATGAGCACCCGACGGCGGACGAGAGGACGCTGTCCGGTGCTGTCGGCTCAGGAACGCAGGGCTCCCAGGAGGCGGTGACCTCGGTCGTTCGGATCAGTACTGCTGTGGAACACGCGAATGGCCGCTCTCAGCTCGTCAGTTGAGATGGAGCCGGAGCTGTCGGTGTCGATGTCGGCGAACGACACGTCGATGTCTTCGTCGCTCAGCGCGAAAGAGGACTGAAACAGGCGCTTGAACTCGGACTTGTCGAGTTCGCCGTCTCCGTCGACGTCGGCGGTGGCCACGAAGACCTTGGCGGACGGCGTGACAATCCGCGCGTAATCATCCGGCTTGTCCCCCAGGCTGACAAACCCGGCCAGGAATTCGTCGCGTGATACGACGCCGTCCCCGTCTGTGTCCATAGGGACAAACAATCTCTTCCAGTACTCCAGAAGGGATCTCTGCAGCGCGCTGGCGGGGGCGGTTCCTGGCGTGAGCTTGAATTCCCGCGTCGTGCGGCCCACCCAGGCGTACACGTCGGTTTCGCTGACCCACCCGTCGCGCTCGCGATGGAACACGTTGTAGTAATGCTGGGCCTTGCTGTGGATAATGGATTTTTCCGGCATGCGAAGACCTCGAATTTTCTTGTGCGGTGGGCGAATCGAATACCCACCGCGACCCGGTCCACGAGCAATGACTCGTGAGCTCAGGGTGGCAGCGTTTCCCTTCCCGGGCGCCGGCACCAAAGCTTCACCACTCATTCGAGTGAGTAATTCGACCTGACAGTTTCAGGTTCAAGGGCGTGGCGCCGGCGCGACCGCGATCCGGCGATGGATGTCCTCAAGCAGGTTCCGCATCACTGTGCGGAAGATCTCAGTGTGGTGGTCACCGAGGAAAGAGGTATGCCGGAACACCTCAAGGGCGACGAGGCCATGCAGGTGTCCCCACGCGATCAGCAGGAGCGCGGTCACTGGGGGCGGCAGATATCCCAGGCCGTAATGCGGCAGCTGGTCCAGATAGGCCCCTGGATGCAGGCGGTCCACTGGGTCGCTGGGTCCGGGCTGTACCGGCCGCAGCGGCACGGTCGCACGGGCCGCGCAGTTTCGGGCCGACGACGGTGCGGGTCGCCCAGGAGCTGGCGCAGCTGTTCCCGTGCCGTCCGGGGATCGAGTACCTGGTGCGGCGTACCGGGCTGTCGGAGCGGTCGGTGGAGTACCACCTGGGGATGCTGCGGGAGGCCGGGCTGCTCGCGTACATCGTGCGGGCACCTCGGCTCCTTCGCTGGTCAGACCTCGATGTACGCGACGACCACCGTGGTGTCCAGGGCGCTCACCCAGTACAGCAGGCGCACGTGCTCGACTTCGTCGGCGTACTCGCGCAGCCGAGGACCGGCGGATTCGGAGAACGCGATCCGGGCGCGGCGGCGGTGTTGGTGGGGCATCAGGCGACAGCCGGGCGCTGAGCGGCGAGGCGGGTGAGGTGGGCCTCGCGCAGTTCCTCCCACAGGGTGCACTGCTCGGGGTCGGGCAGGCCGTTGGTGGCGATGTCCTCGAGGACGACGGCGAACCGGTCGGCGTCGGCGCGGGTCTTGGCCGAGTACGCGCGCACCGCGTCGGCGGCCGCGGGCTCCAGCTGCCGGGCGGCTGTGTCGGCGGGGGCCGGCTGTTCGCTCATCGAGGGCTCCAGAGGGCAGAACTGGCGTGTGCCACCACGGTATCGCCGGGCAGGCGGGCCCGGGAGCACTCCGCAGAACCCAGGCCGTAACTACGCTCCGTGCTACTCACAAGTGCGCGGGAGGTTCAATCTTGAGTGTCACGCTCCACTCCCGAAAATGGCCTCTGGAGAGCCCATGTCCTCTGACAAGTGATCTTGGCCGTTTGTCGGGAGATTTTGACGACCAGCAGTTCCCTGCCACCTGATCTTGACCGATGGTCCTCTGTGAGTCAGGTGTCGTTTTGGTCGGACATCCCGTTGGGCCCCTTCCCGGCCTGAGATGATCAGCGGGACCGTACGAATGAACGCAGAGGTGGGGAACATGGTCGGCCTGGTGCTGCTCGGCGTCTTGGCGCTCGCCGCCGGCGGGTGTGCGTGTGTGGTGTGGGCGGAGCGTGGCGGGCCCCGCTGGGTCCGCGGCGTGGCGACCGTGACGCTCGCGGCGAGTGAGCTGGTGCGTCGCTCCGAGAAGAACCGGCGCCGGAGTCTGAACCGGACCACCAGCGACGGCGAGTAGGAACGGACGAAGCGGCCTGAACCGGGCGGTCAAAGTCGCCCGGCAATCGGTCGAGATCACTTGTCAGAGGTCAGCCCAACGGCCCCGAGAAACGGATAAACAGGGGCGGATTCGTGGCAGCGTGACACATAAGATCTGACATCGCGAAGGGGCGTGACAGTCACCGTCCGTCAGCGTGACACTGGTTCTGGGCCCGCAGGCGGTCGGCCGGTGGTGGGGCCGGCCTGCTTCTGCCAGGCCGTACGCCAGATCGTCAGTTCGTCCTCGGTGTAACGGACGGTCTGCCCATCCAGCTCGCCCTCGGGCACCGGGATGCCGCGCTCCGGAGAGCGCCTGCGCAGATAGGTGCGCGCCGTCGGTGCCTTCCACGGCAGGATCCCCTTCTTCCAGGCCTCCTCCAGCGAGTACCGGACCGGCACGGGGTGGCCGAAGGCATCGTTCGCCGACGGGGGCTGGCGGATCACGGGCGCCACGTCCGCGGCCTGCTGTGGCAGGGCCGGGCGGCCGGGTGGAACGACGGGACTCTGCCCGCACACGTGCGGCCGCTCCTGTTCGAGCAGCGGTTCCATCCCGGCCAGGATCCGGCGCAGGGGCGAACCCGGGGCGCCGGCCGCGGGGCCTGCGCCGCGAGCTCGGCCACGGTGGAACCGGCGGTACGCAGGCTCGCCACCCTGCGGTTGCGCACCTCCACCGCGACGGCGAGTTCCCTTGAGCAGCTGCGTCCAGTCCATGCCTGGCACAACGCCAGCGCCGGACGGGGGTGACGGGCGGTCGCTGTGCTCTTCCCGGCCCACGACTCCCGGCTCCTGGCCGTCGCTCACGCCTGGGTTCCTTCGACACGGGTGAGGAACGCGGCGAGCGCGCCGACGGCTTTGGGCTCGGTGGTGGCGAGCCGGGCCGCGAACGCCAGCTGGTCGATGTCGGCGCCGGGGACCAGGCGGGCGAGTTCGGTGAGCAGCGCGGCGTGCGCGCGGACTGGCTGCGTCAGAAGGCCGGCTGCTTCCTCGCGGGTCGCGGGGTCGCGGGGTCGCGGTAGTGCCCGAGGTGCGCGGCCAGGGCGTGCGCGAGCCAGGCGTCGACGTCGGCCTGGGCGTAGCCGCCGGCTCGCCGGGTGAGCTCGTCACGGACGGCTTCGTCGCCGTCGCGCGGTTCAGTCTGCTCCAGCGTGCCCAGATCGCGCAGCGCCTGGAGCTCGTCGGCGCGGGCCGCGATCCGGGCGGCTTCGCGCAGCTCGGCCTCCGCGTCATCTTCGGCCGCCGCCAGAGCGCTGTACGGCGGCCCGCCGATACTGAGCCGAAGCACGATAGGTGTCACCGACCGCGCCGCATAGGCTGCTCAGGAGCCGGGCCGGAGCAGCCGGTCTGTCACCAGAAAGGCGCTGTAGTTGTCACACGCAGCCGATCGCCGGCCATCACCGGATGGCAGTGTGACTCGCGACGACCTCATCGCCATGCTCCGCGAACAGACCCCGGCATGCGGACCCGCACGCGCAGCCTTGATCGCCGGGGCTGACTTCGTTGTCTGGGACGGCCTGGTCCCGGCCAACAGGCACGCGGGCGTCTTCCGGCGCCGAATGCACCACTCTTTGAGACGTGGCCACACGATCGATGGCCTTGCCGACAGCGTCGACATCCTTCTGCGAGCCGGGGAAGAGCCGCTTCGTACCGGATCCATCGACACGGTGGACAGGTCATCCTGGTTCACGATCTTCCTGAACTCCACGGCGACAGAAGTGATGGCCTGCTGCGGCGGACGCCGGCCCATCGCCTCTCCAGAGTCGGCCGACGCCCCCGAGTGACAACAAGCCTGTATTTGTGAAAACTACTGTGCTTCGGCTCAGATACGTTTTATTGCAGGCTCGGAATTCGGGCGGGTCAGAACCGGAAGTCTATTTTCGACACCGCCGTGAAATCCGCGCGCAGGGCCCATCCCCAGGCGTCGTTGTGGCTGTCGTTGGCCAGGCGCAGTGCAGTGTCATGCGACGAGAGAGAACGATCAACATGGCCGAGTCCTCCGGCAAGCCGTCCGTCCTGTTCGTCTGCGTCCACAACGCCGGCCGCTCCCAGATGGCCGCCGCCTGGCTGACCCACCTGGCCGGGGACCGCATCGAGGTCCGCTCCGCAGGCTCCAGCCCCGGCGGCACCGTCAACCCCGCCGCCGTCGAGGCCATGGCCGAGGCCGGCATCGACATCTCCGCCGAGACCCCGAAGATCCTCACCATCGATGCCGTCCGCGAGTCCGACGTGTGCATCACCATGGGCTGCGGCGACACCTGCCCGGTCTTCCCCGGCAAGCGCTACCTGGACTGGAAGCTCGACGACCCGGCCGGACAGGGCGTCGAAGCCGTCCGCCCCATCCACGACGAGATCAAGACCCTCGTCGAGGGCCTGATCGCCGAGATCGCCCCGGAGGCCACGGCGTGAGCGGCATACGCGACGTCGTCGTCATCGGCTCCGGCCCCGCCGGATACACCGCCGCCCTCTACACCGCCCGCGCCCAGCCGGGGCCGTGCTGTTCGGCAGCGGCATCTTCGTCGGCGGCTCCCTGACCACCACCACCGAGGTCGAGAACTTCCCCGGCTTCCCCGAAGGCGTCGACGGCCCCGACCTCATGGACAGGATGCGGGCCCAGGCCGAGAAGTTCGGCACCGAGATGATCGACGACGACATCACCGGCCCCGTCAAGTTGCTCACCGACTCGGCCGGCACCGTCCACCGTGCGAAGACGGTGATCGTCGCGACCGGCCCCGGCTACCGCAAGCTGGGCATCCCCGTGGAGGGGGAACTCTCCGGACGCGGGGTGTCCTGGTGTGCCACTTGCGACGGATTCTTCTTCCGCCACCGCGATATCGCCGTGGTCGGCGGCAGCGACACCGCCATGGAGGAAGCCACCTTCCTCACCCGCTACGCCAAATCCGTCACCGACGTCCACCGCCGCTCCGCCCTGCGGGCCTCAAAGGTCATGCAGGACCGGGCCTTCTCCGACGACAAAATCTCCTTCGCCTTCGACACCAAGATCGCGGAGATCAAGGAAGAGAACGGCATGCTTTTTGCCGGCGTCGTCCTGCGCGACGTCTTCACCGGTGCCACCCGCGACCTCGACGTGACGGGGCTGTTCATCGCCATCGACCACGACCCGCGCACCGAACTCTTCACCGGCCAGGCCTGGCGGTAGCCGAGGAAGCCCGCGGCCGGGGCATCGCCAGCTTCCTGCTGAAGCGGGCCTGGCATGCGGCTTCTGCCGAACCCTCATGGACTCGGCCTCAGCAGCCCGACGGTGGTGCTCGCACGCCTGCCGACAGGCCGCCTACCGAGCACGCAAGCTCGGCGAGATCCCCGAGCTAGGGCTGTGACAGGGCCTCCCGGACGGCGTCGATACCGAGGGCCAGGTCCGCATGAAAGCTCTGGTGGAGGTCGAAGTCCCGGGTCATGTCGACGTAGTAGCCGTCCGGCAGGGTCGACTCGGCACGCGAGAGGTCGCTGTTCAGTCCGTCGAGCTGGTGGATCATCCGGTGGGTGTCGCTCAGGGACTGCCTGAGGGCCTCGGCGAGCGGGCCGCCGGACTGAGGGGAGATGGCCGCACCGGGCCGGTGCGACGCGCGCAGCGCCGCCCGCACCGCCGCGCGCCGGAACTGGGCCAGGGCGAGGGAGGCTTCGATCCCGTCGTAGGAGACCTCGTTCGTCCAGGGGTCGTCATCGGCGAGACCCGACGCCAGGAAGCCGACGCGTCGGGGGACGTCGAGGTCCTTCACCGCGTCGAACATCGGCGCGGCGAGCGCGGCGTCCTGGGCCAGTGCGACCGCGAACGCCCGGGCGTCCTCCCTCCGGAACTCGTCCCTGGTGGCCCGTGTCCCGGACCTCTCGGCCTCCTGCCGGAATCGCTCCACCTGAAGGGCGAGCACCGCTCCGAGCCGTACAGCCGCCAGTTCGGCCGCGGGAAACCCGCCGAGCGCGGCCTCGCGGCCCTGTGCGTCGCACCGGGCGAGGCCGGCCGCGTACGCCCGTACTCCGGACGGCGCGGGCTCGGCGAACGAGTGCAGCACGGGTGCGCCGAAGGGCGGCACGGGGAGCGAGGAGCCGAGGTTCCACAGCGGCGGTCCGGGGGCGCGGCGAGCGGTGCCCCCGTCCGCACCAATGGAGCCACTCACCTCGTCCAGCCCGGCCCGCAGGTCGAGTACGGAATCCAGCGCGGTGGCCAGCTCGCCCAGCAGCTCCGCGAACCTGACGTCTGCCTCCGCGGCCCCCTCGGCCGCGCCAGCCCCATCGGCCTCCCCCGGCGCCTCGGCACCTCTGGCCTGCCGTGCCCCCGTCTCCGCTCCGAGCAGCTTGCCGACGTGGCGCAGGGTGCGGTGCACCTTCGGCATCGACAGGCCCAGCTCGTACCCGATCGCTCCCGGAGCACAGCCGGCCAACCGAAACGCGGTGACGTTGAGTTGACGCTCGTTCAACTCTCTCAGCGGGGCGAGCGCCACCACCGTCCGGGCCTGCACCAGGGCGTCGGTGCTGCCCTTCCCCAGGAGGGCTGGCACCGTCCCGTGCGCAGGGCGGAGCGCCCCGCAGCCGCCGCCGACGGTCATCCGGCACGTCCAGGCCCGCAGCGCCTGCGCGGTGACCACGGGGGTCCTGGTGTCCTTCGCGGCCCCGGCCGCGTTCGCGCCCAGCAGGTCCATCCACCGCCGGGCCACCGTCATCGAGTCCTGGGCGAGTCGCGCCGCCTCCACCAGGTCCGCGCCCCGCAGCAGCGACAGGGCGACGAGCGGCCCCGCGTGCGCCCGGTAATAGTCCCCGAACCCGACCCCACTGACGGACGCCGTATCCGCCGGATCTGTCGCCATTGACCCAACTCCTCTGCGCTTATAGTCACTTGTGTTTCCGTCGGAGTTCAAGGTAATGGTTCGACGCGCGGAGACGGACTGCCCCGCCCCACGCTCCGATGGCAAACGAGCAAGATCCGATGACAGAGGACAGGGGGTTTCAGCAGACTCCGGACCTCGAGAAGCGGACACAACGGGCGCAATTCGAGGGAGCGTGACACTCGTGTCACGCTCACGCTCCGTCAGCGTGGCACCGTGCGGGAGCGCGCGGCCCCTTGCGCCTCCCAGGCTCCCAGCTCGCCTTCCAGGAACGGGCCTGCCTGGGGAACCGGCCTGTCAACCTCCCAGACATCCCAGATGATCCGGGCATTTCTGGCCTGGTCTCCCAGGTGCCTCCCAGGGATCTGGGAAGCACCTGGGAGGTGGCGCAGGGTGTGGTCGACTCGCGTCGGCACGGGCGTGGGCGAGGAACACGGCGAGGGCGTCGGTGGCGTCGGGCTCGGTGGTGGCGAGCCGGGCCGCGAACGCCAGCTGGTCGACGCCGGCGCCCGGGGCGAGGTGGATGAGTTCGGTGAGCAGCCCGGCGTGGGCGAGCAGCGGCGGCGACAGAAGGCGGGCGGCCTTCTCGCGGGCGGCTCGGTCGCGGTAGTGCCCGAGGTGCGCGGCCAGGGCGTGCGCGAGCCAGGCGTCGATGTCGCGCTGCACGTATCCTCCGGCTCGCCGGGTGAGTTCGTCGCGGGCGGTTTCGTCGCCTTCGTGGGGCTCGGTCTGCTCCAGCGTGCCCCGCTCGCGCAGCGCCTGGAGTATCGGCGCGGACAGTGGTCCGGGCGGCTTCGCGCAGCTTGGTTTCGCGTTCGGCGGCGGCCGCGGCGTCGGCGGCGAGCTCGGCCTGGACGACGTCGTCGGTGTCCGGGTCGTAGACGGTGCCCGGGACGGCGTCGGCGAGCAGTTGGGCCAGGCGCTCCCACTCCGCGAGCTCCGCCGGGCCGCGGACGTCGCCGGCCAGTTCCTCGTGCCGGGAAGCCTGCCGTGCGTCGAACCGGGCGTCCTCAAGGGCCGCCACGACGGCGTCGGCGTCCATGCCCTTCGCCCGGCGCCGTACGAAGCGGCGGCCGATGCGGGCGAGGTCAACCGGCTCGCGGGGCACGGCGACGCGCGGGGCGACTGATCGGCGGGTGCCGCTGCCGGGCGGCCACATCCTGGTCATCTTCGGCCTCGTATTCGTGGAACGGATTCGAGAACGGCCGCCGCCAGAGCGCTTGTTCGACAACCCGCTGCATACGGTTTATAGCAGGCCCGGAATTCAGCTGCTTCGGAATCAGAAATCTGTGGACTGGACGTGTATGAAATCCGCACGCAGGCCAGCGGAACGGGTTCCCATTCCGTGAAACACGGCGCGATGAGGGCCTCAACGACGATCGGACGCGGGTCCTTCTCCGTCGCTCCGGCCTCCTGGAGCTCCGGGAACTGCCTCGCGCAGGCAAGCGGGGCCGGGGTGGTGATGGTGCGTACGGTGGGAGACATGACGATGTCCTCCGCCCCCGAGCTGGTGCCAATGCCCATCCGGGTGCTGCTGCCCGGGGACCAGGAGGTCGTTGCACCCCATGCTGTCTCGCCTGACCTGACCGTCCCATCCGACCGCCGCGACAACCGCATGACCTGCCCAACGGGCCCGCAGCCGAATGCTCCTCAGCCCCTTGAGCTGGGCATTCAAGGTTTCCTAAAGGTTTCTAATAAGGTGCTGCCTCCAAGAGGACCTGACCCCACTTCACGAGGGTCACCCGAAGCCCGGACCTGCTCGCACACGGCGACCACACCCAGCGGCCCGCGCTCGTCGCGGCACTGCCGGGTCTGCAGGCGGACGACACCGGTGTCCTCGCCCTCGTGGAGACCGAGTTCGACGCCAAAAAGTGGAGCAAGCAGCGCCGCGACGCCGAGCACGGCGTCGAAGGCGCCGTCGACCCATACCCGCTCGACGCCAAGCCCAAGGTCAGCCGACTCCTCGCCCAGCACAACGTTCTGGCCCAGTTCCTCACCAAGCCCAAGAAGAAGCGGCCTTCGCCCGCCGCCGAGGCAGAACAGCCCGCCTCCCCCCTCGACGCTCTCGGCCAGGAACTGAAGAACGATCACGCCGGGCACAACGCCGTCGGCGACATGCTGCGCGCCGCAGGCCTGGTCCACCCCCGCCTGACCGCGCCATCACCCACCGCGGCGGCTTGCAGCACCCCCTGGCCCACGTGGGACTGCACCTGCGCGAGCAGCGCGGCGCCTACTACAAAAAGCGCACCGACCGGCCCGCGCTCATGTGGATCCTCACCGCGTTCGTGCCCGTCGCAGGCCAGTGGAAGACTCTCGCCTACGTACCACCCGGCCCCCACGGAGCAGGAGGCTGGTTCGACTACGCCTTCGCCCAGGTCATCTCCCGCCGCAACCCCATCCCCGAGGGCAGCCGCAGCGAATCCGGCCTGCCGCGCCGCATCGACCACGCCCTCTACCAACTGCGTGAGTGGATCGGCACCACCGAGTACGTGCTGTATGTCTCGGGCGACTCCACTCGCTCCGTGTGGCCCCTGATGTCCAACAAGAACGCCGACCTGCCGGCGGACGAGACCGGACAGATCAACGGCCGGCCGGCTCTCCCCGGAGCAACCCTGGACCCCGGCCACCGGCCCAAGGCGATCATCCGCACCACCTCGAGCACGAACCCGAGCATCCCGGTACCCGCCGTATTCCACACCCTGGACGGCCTCGGCAACGAAGCCGCCGGCCCCCGCACCAGCAACGCCCTCTTCCAGCTCGACGACGCCAGCACCACCTACTTCATGAGCCGGCTGCCACTCCAAGCCACCGGAGGAACCCCCTCCGCCAAACTCGGCCGCAAGAACAGCCGCTGGACCGCCGCCCACGGCGCAGACCAAGCAGAGAACTGGCACTGCCTCACCTCCACCGAAATCGCCGTCATCACCCACCCAGCCGACGAGGACTCCCTCCCCTACGCAGTCACCGCTGCACGCCTGTGCACCCACGCCCTGGCCTGGATGGGCCGCACCCAACACCCCCTCCCCATCCACGCAGCCATCCAGATGGACAAGAACCACCCCGACTACCGGCGAACCATCGACAGTGACAGCGAGAACGACGACTGAGGAGGAGTGAAGATGCCCGGATCACTGCGGTCCAGCCGCCCGGCCAGCGCCGACAGCAGCATCTGCGCACCGCCACCGGTGAGCACGGTGCGGGCGGCAGTCACGTTCTGCGCACTCCACCGGTGGCCCTCCATCTGCATCGTGCAGGCCGCGGCCAGCGCGACCGAGAGCGTCCTCGGCAGCACCACCCGGACCGGATCCGCAGCTATGAGCTCGATGATCTGGGACATGGAACGACCTCCCGTGAACGACGGATGCTGCACGGATTCCCCCGGCGCAGGACACCGGGGAGGGAACTGCCCTCAGGACAGCAGCGCGAACAGGGGATCCGGGACCCGGTGAAAACCGGCACATGTCGGCAGTGACCGGCGCTGTTCCCGGCGTGCCGCGGCGCAAGGAGCGGCGGAGGTCCGGTGCACGGCCCGGCGGATCCCGGTGGAGAGCCCCGTCCCGTTCCGCCCTGCGTCCCGCGCACCTACTCTGAGAGGTTCGGACATCGAATGCGCGGAGGCACCTATGGGCCGGCCCCGGCTCGATCAGCGAGAGCCCAACGAGCAACTGGCCCAGTGGCAGGCCCAGACGGGCATGTCGAACGCGGCACTCGCCCGAGCCGTCACCAAACGGGCCAGGGCCCAGGGACACCGCGGCATCAGTCCCGACGAGTCGAGCGTGCGACGGTGGCGTGCCGGCGAGACCCCCAGGCACCCCGTCCCCCAGCTCATCGTCGAAGCGATCAGCGAGCGGGCCGGCATCTCTCTGTCCCCGGCCGACCTCGGCTTCCCCGACCTCTTACCCACAGTGCAGGGGACGGGTTTGTCCTGGCTGCCCGGCACGTCCGTTCAGGCTCTTCTCCACCTCACCCGGAGCGAAGTGATGCGTACGCACACACGCAACAGCGACAGCGCCTCGCGCGTCCAGAAGGGAAGCACCCTCCTGGCCCCGCTCCAGCAGTGGGCCACCACCGGGCCGTCCTCGCTGACCGTGCCTGCCGGCCGGACCGGCGGGCAGGTCGGCGCGGCCGAGGTCGAAGGCATCCGTGCTGTCACCGCGATGTACCGCGACCTGGACAACCGCCACGGAGGGACCCTCTCCCGCAAGGCCGTCGTCGCACAGCTCAACGAAGCCGCCTCCCTCCTGCACACCTGCACCTACACCGAACGAACCGGCCGCGACCTCCTCGCGGCCGTCGCCGATCTCGGCTCGGTGGCCGGATGGATGAGCTTCGACGCCAGCCATCACACCAGCGCCCAGAAGCTCTTCATCACCTCGCTGTACGCCGCCGCCGAAGCCGGCGACAAGGCACTGGGCGCCCACATCCTCCAGGGCATGGCACGCCAGATGTCCCACCTCGAACGGTACGAAGACGCCCTCGCCCTGGTCGACCTGGCCCAGTACGGTGCGCGCCGCCGCCTGTCACCGGCCACCTCCTCCATGCTGGCCAGCCTCGAAGCCCGCTTCCAGGCCATCCTGGGCAACCTCACCGACAGCAAGACGGCTGCCGGCCGGGCCGAGGACGCCTTCACCGGCATCGTGCCCGGCAACGAACCGGCCCACATGATGTTCTTCGACACCGCTGAGCTGTCCGCCACCATCGGCGTCGCCCACCAGATCGCGGCACGCAACAGCGAAGGCACCAACCGGGCCCGCCACGCGGAAAAAGGAATCCGCCTCATCCAGCAGGCCCTCGAAGCCCGCCCGGCACACCGGGTACGGAGCAAAGCCTTCGATCACCTCGCACTGGCCCGGACACACCTGGCAGCCGGCGAACCCGAAGGCGCCCGCCAGGAAACGATCCACGCCCTGGACCTGTTCGGCACCATCAGCTCACACAGAGTCGGCGACCGACTCACCGAACTGCACGACGAAGCCCTCCCCTACGCCAACAGCGCACCGGCCATCGACCTCCGAGAACGCATCACACACGCCCTCGGATAGCCGATCAACCCCTGCAGGGGCCGGGACGGCCCCGATGCCACGGCTGCGGTCCCGCTCGCTCTGCCGTTCCACAGCCCAGTGACAGGCCGCCCTGATCGTCCCTGATCTTCACCTTGACCCAGGCATGGCCGCTTCTGCTGCCGTCGCCCACGCCGTCGACCTTGCACTCGAACTCCCGGCCCGCCTCGACGGGGATGGAAGCGGGGCAGCTGACATCGTCGATGGTCGGGGGGCCAGGCAGTCGGCCGCTCCGTATGCGATCACGTCCGCCTCAGGCAAGGATCGTATTGGCGGTCGGTCGCGCCCCGGCTCCTGCTCTCCCCGGTGCTCCGACCGTTTCCCGGCGCAGTGTGATCAGGGGGTTCTGGAGGTACGTATGCCACCGCGGCCCTTGTGGACCGGAGCCATTTCCTTTGGCCTGGTCACCATCCCGATCAAGGTCGTCAGCGCGTAGCGACCGCGGCCGACCGGGTTCGACTCCCGCAAGCCTTCTTCGATGAGGTAGTCGTAGAACAGCCGAACCGGCACCAGCCGCTGCTGCAGCGTCGCATTCGCCAGACCAGCCCCAGAGTCCAGAGCGACGACGTTGCCTCCTCGTCGGCTCGGCCGCGAGCTCAGCTCCTTCACGAACGCCGCCACGTGCAAACGCTTGGCGGCAACAGGGTCGATCCCGTCCCGCTCGCAGACCAGCAGGTACTCAGCCAGTCCCCTCGCGTACGCGTCGATCGTCCGAGGAGCCCGCCCCAGATCCGTCCACACTCGCAGCCACTCGACCGCCCGCTCATGCCGGCCCAGGACCGGCCACTTCTCCTCCAGCACCACCGCGCTGCCCAACGGAACTCCTCAGTACGTGGGGACGCCGCAGGATACGAGCTGCATCCTGCGGCGCGTGATTCCACGTAACTAATAGGCGCACGTGCTACGGGTTCATGGCCCGCTGGGCCGCCGCCGGCATCGTCGGACAGATCCGTGACCAGCTCCGCAAGCGCATCCGCCGCGAGATGGGCCGGGCGCCCGGCGCGGTGGCCACCGTAATCGACTCCCAGTCGGTCAAGGCCGCCGACACCGTGGGCAAGGACTCCCGCGGCTACGACGCCGGCAAAAAAACAACGGCCGCAAACGGCACCTGGTTGTGGACACCAAGGGCCTGCCGCTTTTTGTCATGGTCACCCCGGCCGACATGACCGACCGCAACGCGGCCAAAGAAGTGCTGTTCCGGCTGCGGCTCATGCACCCTGAGATCACCATCGTCTGGGCCGACTCCGCCTATGCCAGACAGCTCGTGACCTGGGCGAAGACCTACGTGAAACTGACGATCAAGACCGTCAGCCGCCCAAAGAACGTCCCCGGGTTCGTCGTCCTGCCCCGGCGCTGGGTCGTCGAACGCTCGCACGCCTGGGTCATGCACGCCCGCAGACACGCACGCGACTACGAACGGCTCATCCAGCACTCGGAATCGCTCATCACCTGGGCCGCAATCACCTTGATGACCAGGCGCATCACCCGCCGAAGCTCCCGCAGGAGCGGACAGCCGGCCTCACGCGAAGCCCACCGCGACTGATCCTCTCGGCACTGACGGTCAGCAGTGCCACCAAGAGGCCACCGGGCCTCAAGCCTGCACAATTGTCGCACTGCCACGACGACTTCACCGGCGCAACCGACGACAACGAGGCCATCCGTTGCCGCCGACCAGCTGACCTTGGCACCCAAACCCCTCCATTCGAACCCCGAGCTGGGCGAACGGAGAAACGCAACCGGGGCAACATGGCAGGAGGGGCTCAGAAAAGGCGCTGACGAGGCCCGACAGGTCTTCGGCTATCCGCGGCGGGCGATCGTGATGATCTCGCGGCTGGAGCTGCCGATCGGCGCCATGTCCCAATCACCGTACTGCGCCTCGACCTCGAAGCCCGCCTCGGCCAAGAACCCGTTGAGCGTGGCGACGTCGAGGAACCGCAGGTCTTCGGTGAAACCCCGGAGCACCGTGCCATCCAACTCGGCCAACGTGCCGCTGATGCTGACCACGTCGCCCGCGATGGAGTCGACGCCGTGCCAGTACCGAAGCGCTCGGCCGGACTCGTCGATCACCTCGGCCACGTCGTCCGGGTTCGAGGATGTCCATCCCTCCCAGGCTCGCGCCTGCGGATGACGCGTCTCGAACACGAAACGCCCACCCGGGCGCAGCGCGCCATGGATCCCGGCGAGCGAGGCGCGCACATCCTGATCGGTGATCAGGTTCTGGAAGGCGTGACCCATCATCGTCACCAGCTCGAAGTTGGCACCGCGCTCGGCCTCCGCCGCGGTGCCGTCGGTCCACTCGATGTCGGCTCGACGCCGGGCCCGCTCCAGCGCGGCATGGTCCGGGTCGAGGCCAACCAGTCGGCCAACGTGGCCGCGTTCACGTGCCAGGTGCAGCATGGATCCGGTGCCGCAGCCGACGTCCAGGACTGACTCAGCGCCCATCACCAGTGGGAAGTAGAAGGAATCTTCGGGCCGCTGGTCCGGATCCCACGGGTTTAGCAGGTCGTATAGAGCGGCAGCGTCAGCATCTGAAAACACCGCGACAGTGTCTGTCGCGTGTTGCCTTGGAGCAACCGATTTCCGGCAACCCCCGCGGAGCGGTCGACCTCATCGAGGCCGCCCTGTCCCAAGCACCGAGGACCGGCTCAGCCCGCCTGACCTCCATGCTCCACGCCCGCGCCTGCCGGGCCCACACGCACGCCGGCGACACACGAGCCGCCGACCGGTCCGCCAACGCCGCCCTGGACACCTACGAGAACGCCGGTCCCATC
The DNA here is from genome assembly GCF_026340595.1 of Streptomyces sp. NBC_01363. Classification (GTDB taxonomy): domain Bacteria; phylum Actinomycetota; class Actinomycetes; order Streptomycetales; family Streptomycetaceae; genus Streptomyces. The sequence continues at coordinate 6,033,894 of NZ_JAPEPF010000001.1, read as the reverse complement.
GAGGACGACCTCCCTTGCGTCTACTGGTACAACCTCGGCGAGACCCACCAGCTCCTCGGCAGCTCCGCCCTCAATCTCGGCAATCCCAAACGGGCCCTCGCCCACTTCCTGGAAGCGTCCGACGCCCACACCAGCCAGGAGGCGTACAACGCCGCTGCTTTCCCTCGCGGCCACTCCATCTACCTGGCCCGGCTCGCCGAAGCCCACCTCAGCCTGGGCGACGTCGACGCCGCCGTGGCCACCGCGCACGACGCCGTCGACCGGATGGGAGGCGTCACCTCCGCGCGCGGCACCCACATACTCGAGGACCTCCGCAAGAAACTCGTACGCCGCCGCGGAATCCCCGTCGTCGCCGACTTCCTGGACTACACCGGCACCGAGTGAACGTCTGGACGATGTGGGGGCGGACCGGGTGCATGCTCGGCTTCGAGGTCGGTGAGCGGGGCGAGGCGCCTCCAGGGGCCGGCCGCGATCCGCGACAGGATCACCGTGGAGAACAGGTGGGCCTCCACTCCTCCTCTGCGGGCTATGGGGCGGGCGGGGCGGGTTCCCTGAGGCGGTCCAGCCTCGTGTAGAGGGCACGTACGAGGCGGGCGCGGTTCTGGGCGCAGCGGGAGGTGCGTTCCAGTGGTGCGGTCAGGCGTCGGTCGGCTTCGTGGAGGACGACTTCGGCGAGGGCTCCGCGACCGTCGCTCTTGGGCAGGGCAGCGGCGTGGCGGCGTACGTCAGCGGCTACTGCGCGGGCGTGTCCGGTGAGTTGGAGGGCGATCTGCTCGTAGTCGCGTGGTTCGAGGTCCGGGTTGGTCCATGCGAGGACGGCGGTGACGAGTGCCTCGTGCGGGGCGCGGTCCAGGGGAAGTTCGGCCTCGATCAGGCCCTGGGGGTCGTGGAGCACGGTGTGGGTGTCGCTCATCGGTGGCCCGCCGCGTCGTTCTGGTCGTGGTCGCCGGTGCTGGCGTCCGGGGCCTGGACCGCGAGGAAGCGCGCGTAGCCGCAGCAAAGGCGCTGCGCCGTGCCTCGTGCAGTGGTGAGGACTTGCTGGGTGTGGTGGGTGTCGGGCACGGTTCCTGTCTCCCCCAGGGGCGGGCTGTCGGCACACCCCCGTCCATGCCGCCCACGCCTTGACCTGGACGGACCCTGAGCACCCGGGTGACTGGACCTCCGTCGAGCGCACCTTCCGCGACGGACACACCGAGACCTGGTGGGCCGCCGACGCGACCCTTGGCTGGTGGGGACCCGACGGAAACGTCCGTCTCGTCGTGGCCACCACCGACCCGGCCACCCTTCCCCCGCAAACCACCTGGTACCTGGCCACCGACCTGCCCCGCCCCGGCGGACCCCGCGAGGCCGACAGTCCCGAACCGGCCGCCGACCGGCATGTAGTCGTCCGGATCTACGGCATCCGACACTGGATCGAGCAGAGCTACAAGCAGATCAAGGACGAACTGGGCTGGGCCGACTTCCAGGTCCGTTCCGATACCGCCATCCGCCGCCACCAGACCCTGGTGAACTGCGCATTCTCGTTCTGCTGGGACACCTGGTTCGCTCAACCTCCCGACCGGGAGCCCGCCGTCGTCCCCACGGCCCCGCCGACTCTCAGAGGGTGTTCGGTACCTTTTCAGGCTGCCGCGGGCGGTTTCGGGCGGAGGTATTGCCCGATTTGGCTCGGGCTCGCGGTCAACCTGCTGGCCATGGAATTGACCATGGCCCAGTGGATCATCGACCGGGACCGCTCCGGCAGCGCCTCGTAGTCACGGTGCAGACGCCGGTAGCGGCTCATGATCCCGAAAGTCTGCTCTACACGCCAGCGGACCTTCTGGACCACAAAGCCTTTCTGTTCCGCATCACGCGCCACGACTTCCACCTCGATGCCCAGGGCGGCCGCGTGCGTGATCATCTTGGACTTGTACCCAGCGTCCACCCACGCCTTCGTCACCGTGGGCAACTTCGCGGCCAGGGCGTCGGCAACGAGTTTGCCGCCGTTGGTGTCCTGCACGCCGGCGGCCGTGACGATGAGAACCAGCAGCAACCCGAGTGTGTCGGTGGCGATATGCCGCTTGCGGCCCTTGATCCGTTTGCCACCGTCGTACCCTTGCGTGCTCTCCGGCGCATTCGGTGACGCCTTCACCGTCTGGGCATCGATCACCGCGGCGGTCGGCAGTATCCGGCGCCCCTTCTTCCTGCGTAACTGGTCACGCAGGGTGTCGTGGACCTCCTCGGCGGTGCCGTCCGCTTCCCACGCCCTGAAGTAGCCGTAGACCGTGGTGTGCGGCGGGAAGTCATGGGGCAGGTAGCGCCAGGCCACCCCCGTCCGGGCAACGTAGAGGATCGCGTTGACCACCTCGCGCAGATCGGTGGTGGGCTCCCGCCCTTCGGCCCGCGCGGCCCGCCACTCCAGCAAAAGGGGCTCGATCAACTCCCACTGATCATCCTTGAGATCCGAGGGGTAGGCACGTCGCTCAGTCACAAGATGATCAAAACCGATGACCCCGACGTCGCGCTACGAGATCATGGAAACAAGTCCATCTCGCCACACCGCGGACCGGACAGATAGGGGGATCCCCCTACCGAACACCCTCTCACAGCGGTGGGGCCGGCTGAGAGGGGGCCCCAGCAGACCCCACCAGCCCCAACCGGCCAACTGGCCGCAGGCGATTCGCGCCGTCCGGGCCTGGCTCGCCCCCTGGACCACCCTCCAACGCTGCTGGCGAGCCTGGAACAACGCACCCCCGCCACCCGAACTTCAAGCCCTGATCAACGCCGTCGGCGCAGGCCACCCACTCGATCGCTACTCCCCGGTCTAACAAACCACCGCTAGCTGTGTTGGGGCGGGGCCCCTCGGTGGCTCGGCGTGGCCGTCCGTGGGCCCGCCCCGGGAAGGGGGAGACACGTGATCGTCGACACGAGGGGCCTGCTGCTGGTCGTTTGCCGTCACCTCCGCGTCCGTGCAGGACCGGGCCGGAGGCCGCACCGTCCTGGCCCGGCTCGCCGCCGGCTTCCGCACGGTCAGCCTGGTGTGGGCCGGCAGAGGATACGCCAACTCCGTTGATTCCACGCTGCTTTCATGGGCCCGCGACGCGTTGAACATCGTCGTCGAGATCGTGAAGCGGACCGACGACGTCACGGGCTTCAAGGTCCTGCCCCGCCGGGTAGTGGAGCGAAGTTTCGGCTGGCTAGTCCGAAACCGTCGGCTGGCCCGCGACTACGAACAGCTGACCGCGACCTCCGAGGCCATGATCAAGGTGGCGATGATCCGCCTGATGCTCGTCCGGCTCGCCGGGCAGCCATCGCGGTGGAGCCACGAGTTCCACCGCAAAACGGCCCGAACCAAGACTGTCGAGGACCTCATCGCGGCGTAATCAACCGGCCACCCGACAGGCTCTCAGAGCAGGGCACGCAGTTCGCGGGCTGCGTCGGTGGCGTCGAGTAGACGGGCGCCGTCCGGGAGCAGGACCAGGCGGCCCACAGAAGACCGTGCCGCGATCCCCGCCCGCTCCCAGACCAGGACGATCTGCAGGACGACCGCGCGGTAAGCAAAGTGGGCGTCGCTTCCGCGAGGCTTGCCGAACCGGCGGTACAGCTCCTTGTCCACCCGGTTCCGGGCCTGCTCACGTCCCAGTCCGACGCCCGTGAAGGCGACCACGAACGTACTGGCGGCGAGAGCGACGATCTCCTCGCTGAGCAACGCCTCGACACCGGTACCCGAACTCTCGGTCATGACCGGCAGGTTACCAACACGCATGCGACGCGTCTCCTCGCCGTCGCAGGCGGCCGGTGACGGGGGACCGCGAGGGTGAGGACCTAGCTAGCGGTGGTTTGTTGACGGGGGGTCAGGGTCGTAGTAGGCCGGTAGTAGAGGAACGTCGCCTCGCCGCCTGGGGGCTGTGATGACCCGTCGTCTGCCGTGTCCGCCCGCTCCGGGGCCGCTGGAAGCCTATGCGGCACGCTTCGATGACCTGCTCTCCACACTGGCGCCGCGGGTTCCGCGAGTACCTCGCGGGGCTGCTGCTACCGCGGGGCCGGAACGGCCTTCCGACAGGTACCCCAGGGACGGAGGCTCAACGGTGCGTTCGCCCTGACCCCTGATGAACTCCCCCTGGTCGGCCCCGCTGCGGGGGTACCCGGCCTGTGGTTCGCGGAAGCTTCCTGGGTCACCCATGCCAGCGGCGTCGGCCGACAACTCGCGAACATGCTCCTGCAAACCGTCAACCTCCCCGTCGCCCCCGATCGCCTGTCACCCGGCCGCTTCGCCTTCTGGAGCGACGAGAAGATCCGCGAGACCGCGCTCGGCCACTACCGACGCATCTATACGCACACTGATGCACGCCTTGGAACAAGAGGGCCGAGTAGATGTCCACATCTGTAGTGGGGTTGAGTTCGTTCCGAGGCGTGCGATGAGGTGGCTGCGTTCGAAGCGGGCTCGGCGCGGACGAGCGCGACGAGGTGGGGTGCGTTCACGGCTCGCCGGCGGGCCTTTCACGCGCTCGGGCGTACGCTCCGTTCGGCGATGCGGATCAGGGGGCGCTCGGGTACCAGGCGGCTGACGACGCGTGACACCAGGGCATTGCCGGCGCCGTCGACGACGGTCGCCTTGCGTCCGCCGAGTGCCGTGAGTGCTGTGGTGACGACCTGCTGCGGTGTGCGCCGGGCGCCGACCGACGCGTTGTCACCGGCCACGTCGAAGAACGGGGTGTCGGTGGCGCCTGGGCAGATCCCGAGGACGGTCACACCGGTGCCGCGGGTCTCGCCCCAGAGGGAACGCGTGAAGGACAGGACGAATGCCTTCGTCGCGGAGTACACCGCCATGTGCGGCACCGCCTGGAATCCGGCCGTGCTGGCGACGTTGATGACGGTGCCGCGCCCGCGCTCGATCATGCCGGGCAGGAGCCGGGTGGTGTTGCCGACGAGCGTGCCGACGTTGAGCTGCACCTGGGAGGCCATGTGGCCGGGGTCGGCCTCGGCGAGGTCGCCGTGGGAAGCGAAGCCGGCGTTGTTGATGAGGATGTCCACGACGGTGCCCTGCTCGTCGAGCATGCGCGCGAGGGTCTCGGAGGAGTCGGGCCGGGAGAGGTCGAGGGCGATGGATCTGACGGTCACGCCGTGCTTGGTCCGCAGGGTCGAGGCGAGTTCCTCCAGCTTGTCTTTCGAACGGGCGACGAGGACCAGGTCCACACCGCGGGCGGCCAGCTGGCGGGCGAACTCGGCGCCGATTCCTGACGAAGCGCCGGTGACGACGGCCAGCTGGGAGGTGAGGGTGTCCGAGTAGTTCATATCTGTCTCCATACCTACTTGAAGGTTTTTTTCTTGGTGATGAAAAGGCCGAGGTGGCCGACGTGCGCGGCGTCCGGCCTGCCCGCGTTCAGTGAGCTTCGATGGTCGCCTCAATGACTTCGGCGAGAACGCCCGCTGCGCGGCGCAGCTCTTCGGGATTGGCGCGCCCCGTGGCCTCGAGGACGCCCTTCAGTCCGTCGAACGCGCCCACGAATACGGTCGCCAGTGCGTGGGCGTCGGCCGAGAAGTGCAGGTCGCCCGCGCGGGCGCCGGCGAGGAGGAGTTCTTCGACCAGGCCGACCCACTCCGCGAGTACGGACACTTGGGCGTGTTCCTGCGGTGACTCGTGCGGTGACTCGGTGGTGAGCTCGCGGTCGAGCCGTACGACGGACCATCCCGCGGGTTCGGCGATGACGAGGTCCACGAGGACGGGGACGAGTCCCCGTACCTGCGCGGCCGGCCCTCCGAGCCCCTCGAGCTGCCTGCGCACATGCGCAAGCATCCCTTGCTTCTGGTCGTCGACGACCGCATGGGCCAGGGCGGCCTTGCTCTTGAAGTGGAAGTACACGGCGCCCTTGGTGAGACCGGTCTCGCTCACCACGTCGTCCATCCGGGCCAGGGCGTACCCCTTGGCATCGAAGACACGGGCGGCGGCGCGCAGAATCTCCCGGCGCGTCGCAGCGCCCTTCGGTGTCAGTTGGTCCACTGGCCTTCCCATGTCCCGATACTAAATACCTTCGAGTCGGTTTTTCAAATTGATCAAGAACCGCATTGCCCGGAGGACCCCGGCCGAGGCGAGCGGCGAACTGGAGTGCGTGGCTTGATCGGCCGGATGTCGGTGCCCGATCCGGGAATCGTGGAGGCGACCCGGACCGCCCTCGACGAGGCCCTGGCGGGCCGCCCGCTGGTCTCAGCCGAGCGGTTCGCTCGTCCATGCGCTCCCTGTATGCCGAGCTCCGGCTGCGCACCTTGACGCGGCCGGCGCGAGCGATCGGCTGCTATCCCGGTGGGAACACGCCGGTCCCCACGCGGTCCTGGCCGTCCAGGACCGTGTCCGAGGGGCCGAAAAGCGGCACAGCTGGATCAGTGTTGTGGCCAGCGAGGCTGCCGAACTGCTGCCCGCGCCACCGGCGATCGACGGCAACCCCCGCGCGGATCGAGGACAAGGCCGCCTTCAACATCCTGCTCGTAGCGGCCTGAGTGCCGGAGCAGGTGCGGATCCCAGGCCTACGCGTCGGGGGAAACTGCCCCCTCTGGTCAAGATCCGGCGCGCCAGGTCGGTGCGCGGCGGCTGGTGGTGCAGTCCACCAGGGCCGACTCCGGCGGAACAGTGCGCAGACCCTGCGGTCGCACGATCAGTGGAACAACCCGTCTGGTAGCAGAAGTCCCACGACAACCAACGCTCAACTACTAGCGCAGGACACTAGGCAGCCCTGGTCTGGCGCCGGTAGCCGCCCGGGGCCAGGCCGTACTCCCGCTTGAATGCTCTGGCGAAGGAGAACTCCGAGCCGTATCCGGTGCGGGCGGCGACCGTCGTCAGTGAGGCATTGGACTCGCGCAGCAGACGGGCGGCGGTCGTCATGCGCCAGCGGGTCAGATAGGCCATCGGCGGTTCGCCCACCAGCGAGGCGAACCGTCGGGCGAAGGCGGCGCGGGACAGCCCTGCCCGCTCGGCCAGCGATTCGACCGTCCACTGGACCGACGGGTCGTCGTGAATGGCCGACAGGGCAGGCGCCACCGCCGAGTCGCCCAGGGCTGCAGCCCACCCCTGGGCGGCGGTCGGGGGCTGATCGTCCAGCCAGGCCCGCAGGATGTAGAGGAGCAGCGAGTCGATCAGGCTGGGCACGATGCCGTCCGAGCCGATGCGTGGGTTTTCCAGCTCGGAGCCGAGGAGTTGGACGGCGGCGCTCAACTCCGGATGGCGGCCGTGCCGCGTCGGCAGATGGATCACCTCGGGCAGGTGGCGCACCAGGGGGTGCGGGCGGCTTTGGTCCAGGTGGTAGTCGCCGCACAGGAGGCTGGTCTCGGGGCCCTTGCCACCGAGCGTGAGCGAGCCGATCGGTGAACCCCGTTGGATCTGCTCCGCCGTGGCCTCCACGGTCGGGGTGGAGGGATGATCGGCGAGGATATGGCCCCGCCCGCTGCGCAGGAAGATCACATCACCGGGGCTCAACGGGATCGGCTTCAGATGCGGTGGTGTGTCATTGAGGGGGACCAGCCAGCAGGTCCCGTACAGCACCACATGGAACCCGGCGCCTGCGACTGGCGGCAGTCGCACGCCCCAGGGGGCGCGGCCGTTGGTCCGTACGGATGCCGGGTGCCCGGTGCGCATCGAGGCCAGCGCCTCGGTGAGGATATCCATCCGCCTTGCTCTCCCTGGTTCGGCCCGTCGCGGTCAGACCGTCAGGACAATCTTGCCCCGTACGTGTCCCGAGGCGACCAGCTCATGTGCCTTACCGGCCTCTTCCAGCGGGAACGTCTCCTCGACGTGCGGGCGGATCAGGCCCGCGTCGACCAGGTCGGCGATCGCTTCGAGCGCGGCGTAGTCCGGCTCGACCGAGATGCCGGCGAAGCGCCGCCCGGCCGCCTCGACGCGTACGGCGAGCTCCGGGTCGGCGTGTTCCACGATGCTGATGAGTACGCCGCCGGGGCGCAGCACACCGAGCGAGAGATCGCCCTGGGCCGTGGAGTCGAAAACCACGTCGGCGTCCTTGACGGCCTCGGTGAAGTCGGTGGTCTGGTAGTCGATGACCTCGTTGGCGCCGAGGCCGCGGACGAAATCGTGCCGGGCCGGACTGGCCATGGCGATCACAAGGGCGCCGTGTGCCTTCGCGATCTGCACCGCGAAGTGGCCGACACCACCGGCTGCCCGGTGGATCAGTACCCGGTCGCCCGCCTTGACGACTGCCGCCTGTACCAGGCCCTGCCAGGCCGTGAGCGCCGCGAGGGGGATGGCGGCGGCGTGCACATGGTCGAGAGAGGCGGGCTTGCGAGCCACCTGGCGGGACGGTGCGGCGACGTACTCGGCGTACCCGGTGGCGGCGCGGGGGAAGAACGGCATCCCATATACCTCGTCACCCACCTCGAACCTGGCGCCGGGGCCTGCCTCTTCGACCACCCCGGAAATGTCCCAGCCCACGCCGAACGGCGGCTCACCGAGCAGTGGGAAGGCGCCGGACCTGACGAACACGTCCACAGGGTTGACCGCACTGGCGTGGACCTTGACAAGAACCTCGCCGGGCAGTGGCTTCGGCCGCTCGGTCTCCGCGACCTCGAGGACCTCGGGGCCGCCGAAAGACTTCTGGAACACTGCGCGCACGGTAACTCTCCCTGGTTCGACCGGTTGATGTCCGGCTTGATGTCCTCAACCCTAGGAAGATCGAATGAGCCGGAGAATAGCCTTCCGTCTCGGCTACATGTCCCAGCGTCTTGTCGGTGCGTACTCTCGGCCATAAATGCCTCAGACGTTGATGACACTCTTGACGATCATGAGGTAGATGATCAGGCCGTGGCATCCGCAGGCAGGGCCGAGCGGCGCGTCGGCCTTGCCAGTCCGCACAGCCGGAACTCTGGGGCAGCTGTGAGGCCGGGAACCTCAGCGTCGGGTACCAGCGCCCGCAGAACCACACGTACAGGACGGTTTCATCCCAGCAGATTGAGTTTCCGCGACTACGAGGGCCGCCCGGCCTCCTCGGAGTCGCGATAAAGCTCTTGTCCTGCGGGTTCCGCTCGACGATCTCGATGCCGGTCCCGTGTCTGTGGCCGTGGGCTCCGCCTCGGTCTTCGCCGGACGGTCGCTGGCGCGCGGGCAGGCGTCAGTCGGTGACGAGGTCGTCCGGGGCGGACCGAGCGAGTTCGGCCAGTGTGGCCAGCGCCTGGGAGAGAACGTCGGTCTGCGGGGAGGCAAGCCCCAGCCGGATCGCGTTGGGGGCGTGGTTATTGCCGACGGTGAACGCGGCGGCCGGCACCACTCCGATGCCGTGCCGGGCGGCGGCGGCGACGAAGGTGTCCGCGCGCCACGGGCGGGGCAGTTGCCACCAGCAGTGGTACGAGCGCGGGTCGCTCCGTACAGCGAAGCCGCCGAGGTGCCGGGCCGCGATCTCCTGTCGTACGGCGGCTTCCCGCTGCTTGGCCTGTACGAGGGCCTTCACGGTGCCGTCCTGCTGCCAGTGGTAGGCCGCCTCCAGTGCGAAGCGCATGGGGGTCCAGCCCCCCGAGCGCAGAGACGTGGCGATCTCGCCCACCAGGAAGCCGGGCGCCACCACGAATCCGAGGGTCAGGCCAGGGGCGATGCGCTTGGACAGGCTGTCGACGAGGACGGTCTGCTCGGGGGCCAGAGAGGCGAGCGGCGGCACTTCGTCGTGGAGGAAGGCCCAGATGGCGTCCTCGATCGCGGGGATCCCGGACCGCAACAGGACATCGGACAGATGCTCCACCCGTTCCCGGGGCATCGTAACCGACAGCGGGTTGTGCAGAGTCGGCTGTACGTAGACGGCGTGCAGCGGGCCGCTGCGGTGGGCTTCCTCGACGGCCTCCGGGATCAGCCCTGCTGCATCCATGGCCAGGGGCACGAGGGTGATGCCGAGCCGCGTGGCGATGGCCTTGATCACGGGGTAGGTCAGTTCCTCGACGCCGAGCCGAGCGCCCGGTGGTACCAGGGCGGTGACGACGGCCGAGATGGCCTGCCTCCCGTTCCCCGCGAAGAGCACCTGCGCCGGGTCGGGGCGCCAGCCGCCACGCGCGAGCAGATCGGCGGCGGACTCGCGGACGGCCGGAACGCCGGCCGCGCCGATGGGCCGCAGCGCGTACCCGAGGACATCGGGACGCATCAGCGCGCCGAGCCCGTTGGCCAGAAGCGCGGCCTGCTCGGACACCACCGGATAGTTGAGCTCCAGGTCGATCCGGCTGCCTGCGGGTTCGGTGAGCGCGGGCGCGGATGCACGGGGGACCGCGCGGACGAAGGTGCCGCGGCCCACTTCGCCCAGAGTGAGGCCACGTCGGGCGAGTTCCTGGTAGACGCGGGTGGCGGTGGAGTTGGCGATGCCGTGCTGCTGGGCGAACTTGCGCTGCGGGGGAAGCCGGTCGCCCGGCCGGAGGATGCCGGCCCTGATCTCCTGGGCCACCGTGTCGGCGACGCTCTGATAGTCCTTCACGACGCTCTCCTCTCGTCCTCGTGCCGCCGCCATCCAACCACACAATTGCACCGAGCGCAATAATGCATATTGCATCGAAAATTTGCAGGCAATATGCTCGCGGCATTGCTTCGAACCTGGCCCGTGCACCGGGCTGGGGGAACCCTTGTTGGATGCGCCACGAGAGGGCGCGTGACCGCCGGAAAGGAGTCCTGCCAGCAGTGAACACGACCGCATGGTCTCGGTCTCCGCTCGGCCGGACCCTGGTGCTGCCCGACTGTGACCGGTGTGGATTCACCTCCTGCCTGGTAAGGCACGGTACGGTCGCCGGGTTGCTGCGGAAGTACGCGGAGGAGTGGCAGCGGGTCCTGACGGATCCGGGACTCGACGGCCGGCGCGCGGGCGTGCCTCACTGGTCACCGCTGGAACACGGCTGCCACGTCCGTGACATGTGCCTCCTGTTCCACAAGAGGCTCGATGCAATTTTCGGAACCACACCGATTGCACCGGGCCACCGCACCGCGCCGGATGTCGGGCCGGCCGCAGAACTCCCGGACGTCGTCCGGCGCTACCGCGACGAGGAACCGCGACAAGTGGCGGAGGAACTGGGGTGGGCCGCCGAGGCCCTGGCCCGCCGCCTGGCCACGCTCACCGCCGACGACTGGGACCGCGACGGCACGGGCCTGGCCGACTCGCGACTCACCGTCGATTTCTTCACCCGCCATCTCCTCCACGACATCGTTCACGACCTCGCCGAGGTACAGCGCGGTGACCGCTCCGGCAGGGCGCGTCCGGAGACGGCGGCGAGACATAACAGCGAATGAGGGGTTCTCATGGTTGAACTGAGCGGGGTCCTCGGCGTGATGGTGGTGGCCCTCGGGATGGTGCTCACCCCGGGCCCGAACATGGTCTATCTCGTCTCACGCAGCATCACCCAGGGCAGGCGCGCCGGGATCATCTCGCTCGGCGGTGTGGCCCTGGGCTTCATGGTGTATCTACTGGCCGCAAACCTCGGCCTGTCGGTCGTCTTCATCGCCGTGCCCGAGCTGTACTTCGCAGTGAAGCTGGCCGGCGCGGCATACCTCGCCTACCTCGCCTGGAACGCGCTGAAGCCGGGCGGCGTCTCCGTCTTCACCCCGCAGGACGTCCCGCACGACTCGCCGCGCAAGCTCTTCATGATGGGACTGATGACGAACCTGCTCAACCCGAAGATCGCCGTCATGTACCTCTCGCTCATCCCGCAGTTCATCGACCTGGAGAAAAGCCACGTCCTCCTTCAGGGCATCGCGCTCGGCTCGATCCAGATCGTGGTCAGCGTCACGGTCAACCTCACCATCGTCCTGGCCGCCGGAACCATCGCCGTCTTCCTCTCGCGCCGCCCCTCCTGGCTCAAGGCGCAGCGCTACGCGATGGGCACGGCGCTCGGCGCGCTCGCCATATCGCTGGCCCTCGACACCTCAGGTCCGGCCAAGTCCGGCTGACGGCACGGCACATGGGAGGCGGTCCGGTGGCCGACCTGGGCTCTACTGCCCCAGGGACAGGAATTCCACGTGTTCCTGAGAGGGGTGTTTCGCGGTTTGATGTCCGGTTCGTGATGTGGCTTGGGTGAGGTTGTGGGGTCAGGCAACTCGGGTCACGTTACGGCCGGCCTGGGCGAACAGGCCGGGTTCGATCTCGGCCAGGATGCTTTTGAGTTTCGAGCGCATGCTTTCTTCGGTGCGAAGCCGAGATCGAGGCTCTCGCACAGGTCGCGGGCCCGCATGGGCCACGCCACCTCGGCGAAGACGGCGAGCTCACTACGACCTGCTCGCGCTCGCCCCCGATTACCGCATCGAGTGCTTCGGCACGAAACTCGGCGACCTGCGCGTCACCATCGCCAACCGCTTCGAAGACGGGAAATTCGACGGCGAGTTCGCCGACTGGGCCACTGCCCTTACTCTGCCGAAATCGTCTCCGAGTACAACTCCGTAGCCGCATCTCACTGCGCAGCGACGGGCGGCGCACCTGCCACGCTCTCCCGTGCCCAACCGCGTCGGCGGACAGCGGCGAGGTCCGCAAAAGAAAAGAACGGTGTAACTCCTGATCAAGGAAGATGCACCGATGACCAGCAACAACACGAGTGAGCCCGAGACCGTCGAGTCGGCCGAGCCACAGCGGTCCACGTCCGTGGACCAGCAGTTGATCGAGGAGCCGGTGGGCCGGGCCCAGGCCGAGGGGCTGCAGCTGACCGGTGAGGGCGGACTGTTGCAGCAGCTGATCAAGCGACTGCTGGAGTCCGCTCTTGAGGGCGAGATCACCGCAGGCACAGCAACATCCTTCCAGGCCGCCCACGGGCAAGCCAGATCAGATGTCACCACACCGTGCAGCAGTCCCCAATCGCAGGGCGAACGCCCGCTGCCGGCCGCGGTGGGCGTGGACCGAGTCGCTCGGGGAGGACGTGTCGGCCTTGATGACTTTGACGCCGCCCCAATAGCCCTCGTACTGAGGTTTTCTCAATGAAAGTCATCGCCAGACGTTGTTGAGGACGAGGGCGGCTTTGGCGATGGCGCCGACGGCCGGGGCTGAGGGTGATGTGCTTGAGGGTGCGCCAGCGTTCGTTGAACTCGGCTGCGGCCCGTTCGCCGAGGGCCCGCACTCCGCGCAGGAGCATGTTGTAGGTGCGGTTGTCGGGATGAAGCCGCAGGTAGGAGCCGTCGCGGAGCTTCTTGAACGGGTGTGCCAATGCCAGCACCCTGGTAACCCGCGTCCGCCAAGATGGGAAGTCCGTCGGCGGCCGCCTTGTACAGGGCCGACAGGCAGTGAGCGCGGGCAGCGGTGATGTCCGGCACCGAGCCCGGCTCGGCATCCGACACCCCTAACGGAGTGCCGTCCGGGGCAGGCAGGAACTGCACGTTCGCGCCGAACGCCTTGTGCTTCGCGGAGTACCAGGTGTCCACCTCCTTGCCCTCGGCGTTCAAGTGGGTGCCAGCGACGCGGTCGGACTCGATCAGCGTGCCGTCCAGGACCACATGCGTCATGCCCTCTCGGCGGCAGCGGTCCAGCACGTTGTGCAGGTTCGGGGCCTGACCGGCGAGGACGTCGATGCCTTCGTGCAGGTAGCGATAGCCGGTGGCCTGCGAGATGCCCGTTTCCCTGGCCAGGCAGTGCACGCACGCCCGGTCGCGGAACCAGCCCAGTATCAGCACTGCCTGACGGAACGGACCCGGCGCCCGGAACCCTTCGGTGCGGCGGTCTGGCGCCGGTGACCGGCCAGCAAGCGGGCGACGAGCTCAACGTCATGACGAGGGGCATCGAGCATGGCAGCGTAGGTGACTAATGTGAAGCCTCTGGTTCAATGGACGTGACCTTCGCAGGCCCGTTCTACCAAGGGCTTCACGCCTGTCCAGAGCCGCCCCACGCCCCAGCGGCGGCTAGATCATTTCGTTGAGGAAACCTTACTGTCATCTTGGTGACGCCTGCCTGTGAGCGCCGCCTGGCACGAACACCGACTGGCGTCGGGTCAGGCGGTAGTAGGCGTTCTGGAACTACGGTTGGCGGACGCTCGCGCGGCGGCGGGATCATCGGTTGCGATGGGAGAGTGGGCTACGCCCGCCCCAGGACGGACTGCAGCATCGTCAGCAACACCTCGCCGCCGGCGGCGAGCTGTGCGTTCGCCTCGTCGGCACCGGCGTTCAGGATGTCGACGGTGTTTTTCAGACCGTCGAAGGCGCCGACGAGAACGGTGGCGAGCAGGGTCGGGTCGATCCCGACCGTTGCGTCCGCCGCGCGCTGGGCGCCGCGGATGAGGTCGGCGACGTCGTCGATCCAGGTCCGGGTCAGCTGGGCTGCCAGCGGGCGGGTTTCGGGAACGTCCGCCAGGTCCTGGATCAACCGGGCGATGACCCAGGCGTCCGGGTCGTCGCGGTGCAGGTCGAGCATCGTCGGGAGCAGTGCTTCGAGCCGATCGACCCCTTCCGGTGTCGCGGCCAGTCTCGTGCGGACGAGGTCGAGCCACTGTGCGTGCTTGGCGGACAGAACCGCGATCGCGAGCGCTTCCTTGCTCTCGAAGTGGAAGTAGACCGAGCCCTTGGTGAGTCCACTCTCCATGACGACGTCCGCCATCCGGGCACGGTCGTAGCCGAGTCGCGCGAACACTCCCGCGGCTGCCTCCAGGATGCGGTCGCGGGAGGCGGCTCCATGGGCGGTGGGTCCCGGCGGGCGGCCGACTTGCCTCGCAGGGGCACTGTTCCTGATCGCGCTTGCCATGGTCAGCATGATACTGGTAATTAAATAGACCAGCACGCAGGTTTAATTAAGGAGGCTTGGCGATGTTCATCGACGATTTCGCTCGCGCGGCCGAGGCTGCTGTCAATCACCACAGCATCGACGAAGTGACCGCCCTCTGGCGTGAACCGGCCCGGTACGACTCGCCCCTGACCGGTCCCCAGGAGGGGATCGATGCGCTCGCCGCCCGCGAGTCGGCGCTCTTCGCGGGCTTCAGCGACCTGAGGGCGAGCATCCGTCCGCTGGGCCAGGACGGCCTCACCGGCTCGATGCTGGTCCGCTTCGAAGGCACACACGACGGCGAGTACGGGGCGTTCGCGGCCACCGGCAACTCGATCGTCATAGAGATGGCGGCCGTCATCACCTTCGATTCGGAGGGCTACGTAGTCGAGGAGCGGCTCTTCGCGGACAGTGCGACCGTGGTCGGCCAACTCACGCACCACTCCGCGTCCCACGACTGATCGACCGGCGAGCCACGACGCTGCCCCTACCTGCCAGCAAAATCGAGCGGCTGCCCGGGCGGGCAGGGTGGCGATCCGCCACCGGACAGTCCCTGAGCATCGCCTTCTATTGTTGTGGCATGTTGGTTGAGCTGTCGGGCGGGAAGGGCTCGGCAGCCTGAGGACGTGCTGGAGTGAGCGGCTTGTGGTATCCGTTATGCGGTTTTGTTGATGGCTGGGTGTCGTGCCGCCGGGGCCGAGCGTCTGCCTGGTGGGAGGCCTGAGGCTTTCGGTGGCCTGGCCGGGCTTCCGATATGAGCGAGGAGGCGGCCGGGTCCTTGCGGCTCCGGCCGGAGGTGTGTTCCTCGGGCGGCAGCGGGGGCCGCCAGGCCGGCCGGTGATTGTCGACCAGTGGCCGGGCCAGGCGGAGTTGGGTGTGGGCGGCGATGACGAGCCGGGTCCAGCGGCCAGCCTGGCACTCACACCATGCACCACAGGCCGGCCACGGCGACAGATCGTGGCAGAAACTCGCCCATCACCCCACGGCTGCAGGCCGGTGGCGCAGCGCCTCCCCGGACCGTGCGCCGTACCAGCACCCGTCCGCGGGACGGCTGACCGGCCGCCACCGACCGGCACTTCGGCAGCGACCGGCTTACTGCTCCGCCGCACCTGATCCGCAGCAGCCGATGACCAAGGGGCCACCGGGAGAGAGTCGCCGTCTCAAACGAGCTGGCGCTCAGGCAGTTGCATGATCGAGCGGATGGGGCCGGACCGATGTCCGCTCGATCACCGGCATGGGAATCAGGCGGCTGCCGGACGGTGCGCTGGGGGAGAGGAGGATTTCGACGGAGGCACGGCCCATGGCCTCGTGTGGCAGTCCGACGGTCGTGAGGCCGGGCCGGAGGTAGGAGGCGAGTTCGTCGTTGTCGAATGAGACCACGGAGATGTCTTTCGGGACGGTCAGACCGTGATCGGCCAGGGCCTGGTACGCGCCGAACGCGAGGCGGTCGTTCATGCACAGCAGGGCTCGGATGTCGCGCCGGCGTTCGAGGAGGGCGTGGGTGACGTCGTAGCCGTGGTGCGGCTCCCAGTCCCAGCACGACTCCTCGGTGGCGAACTGCAGGCATTGTCTGGCCATCTCCGCGCGGATGCCGGAAATCCGCTGCTCGACGGTGGTGGACCGGAAGAGCCCCTTCTCGGCTTCCGCGTTGTGCCCGATGAGGGCAATTCCTTCACGGTGGCCGGCGGCAGCGAGAAGCCTGACTGCTGAGGCACCTCCGGCGAGTTCGTCGGGAAGTACGGAAACGGGGTGCTTCTTGTTCGTGGCGTTGAGCATGACGACGCGCGTGGTCGACGGGATCTCGGGCACGAACAGTTCCCGGGCGCGCATGACGGCGAAGATGATTCCGTCCACCTGACGGTCAAGTACAGCGCCAATCGCCTCCGACTCACGTGCTGGGTCGCCACCGGTCTCCAGTACGAGCATGACATGCCCTGCCCGCTGCGCGGCGTCCAGTGCTCCTCGGATCAGGCCGCTCGCGAAGCGGGTGGTGGCGACGACGTCGGAGATGAACCCGATGGTGAGGGTCTTGTCGGTTCGCAGGCTGCGCGCCGCGACGTTTGGCCGGTATCCGAGTTCGGTGGCCGCCTCGTGGACCCGGGCATGCGCGTCGGCGGAGAGCCGGGAGTCGGGCCTGCCGTTGAGGATCATCGACGCGGCGGTCGGGGATAGCCCGGCACGGCGGGCGACATCGGCGAGCGTGACGCGCTTGGGCGGCATGACTTCCTCTCGTGCGGCGCGACGGGACGGCGTGCGTGCCGGCCCCAAGACAATCACAACGCCCTGACCCCTGACTCCTTGACAGGGGGCATCCGGCATCCCAATATGAGCAGCGCTAAATGCTTTTAGCAGACAGTTTAGCCCGTTTGTCGGGGGTCTCGAACCCCGCCATCGGCGGCACCCGCTTGTGGTGCGCAGGAGCATCTTCCACGGAGCACGCTCAGACAACGGAGTCTTTTACATGGCACACAAGTCGAACCGCCCCGGTGAGGGACGCAGAGTCGCATCGCTCAGGAGCTGGAGGCCGGCCGTCACGGCCGCGGTCGCCGTGAGCGGGCTTGTCCTGGCCGGGTGTGCGCCGGGATCCCCGGATGCGAGCCCGACCGCATCGGGCAAGGTGAGCCTGAAGCTCCCGTCCGACAAGATCACGATCAAGATCCAGGACGAAGCGGGCTTCCCCGTCACCGACAACCTGGCCGACGAATTCACCAAGCAGCACCCGAACGTCACCTTCAAGGTCGTCCGGGACAGCTTCGCCAACCTCACCGCGAACGCGCCACGCCTCCTGGCCAGCGCCGACGCGCCCGACCTCATCCGGCTTCCCACCATGGGGGACACCGTCAAGGACGGGCTCCTGACCAACCTCGACCCGTATTTCAAGGGCTACAGGTGGGACAAGTTCTCCGCCGGCCAGCTGGCCGCGTCCCGGATGAGCGCCGAGGGAGTCAGGGGCGAGGGCTCCCTGTACCAGATGGGCCTGGGCTACAGCGTCACGGGCATCTACGTGAACCAGAAGTACGCCAAGCAGCTGGGGCTCTCCGGCGCGCCATCGACCATCGCGGAGCTGGAGCGGTGGATGGCCAAGGCCAAGGCGGCCAAGATCCTTCCTGTGCAGATCGGAATGCAGGATGGCGTGGGCACGTTCGCGCTCCAGTCGCTGATCAACCAGTACGGGGACAAGGCGGGCCTGGTGAACTGGATGTTCAACAAGCCCGGTGCCACCTTCGATACCGAGGCCAGCCTCAAGGGCGCCACGACCTTCAAGAAGTGGGCCGACGCGGGGTACTTCCCCTCCGACGTGAACGCGATCAACTACACGACGATGGTGTCCAACTTCCAGGCGGGCAAGGGTCTGTTGATGTTCGACGGAAACTGGGACGCCGCGAAGACCGACAAGGCGATGGGGGAAGGCGCGGCCCGGTTCGTCCTGGCGCCTCCGGCTACCGCCGGTGGTGCGCACGTGGCGATGGGCGCCGCGAACTCCTTTGCCATACCGGCCAAAGCGAAGCATGCCGACGCGGCGGCGTTCTTCCTGGACTGGATCCACACCGACCCCAAGGCCCGTCAGATCGTGGTCGACGTCACGGGCGCATCCCCGGGTGGAGATCCCTCGCAGAAGCTGCCCAAGGTGAAGGACGGTTCGCTGATCGCGCAGGCCCTCGCGGCGTCGGCGAAGGTCGGATCCGATGACGGGTTCGTCGACTTCATGGCCAACACCACGGCGGGCATCTACGCGGGCGCCTTCCAGCCGGATGAGCAGAAGCTGCTGACCCGGCGCATGGAACCCAAGGCTTTCGTGGCGGCGATCCAGGAGTACTACGCCAAGGAGCTGGCGGGCTGATGGTCAACGATGTCCGTAAGCATGAGGACCCGAAGCCGACCGCGGCACTGCGGCGACCCGACGCGGGCGCTCATGCTGCGGGCGTCGGAAGGTCCTCCGGTCGGGCCGGCCGGCCCTCCGTACGAAGGGCGGCCCCCCACCAGAGCGTCATCGGCTGGCTCTTCGTTTTGCCGGCACTGGCGTTCTTCTGCGTCTTCGTGGTCTACCCGTTGATCACGGCCGTGCAGTACTCGTTCTACCGCTGGAACGGCATCGGCGCGTCGACCTGGGTCGGCGTCGACAACTACGTCCGGGTCTTCACCGATCCGGAGCTGTTGATCTCGATCGTCAACGCGCTGGTCCTCATCGTCTTCTTCACGGTGATCCCGGTTGCCAGCGGCCTGGCCCTGGCGACCTTGATCCGCACGATGCGGCCCGGTCCCTTCGCCACGTTCGCCCGCACGGTGCTGTTCCTTCCACAGATCATCCCGCTGGTGGCCGCCGGTATCGCCTGGTCATGGATGTACGCACAGACCGGCACGATCAACACCATGCTCGACTCTGTCGGCCTGGGCCTCCTCTCGCGGTCCTGGCTGGCGGGCTTCGGGACCGCTCTGCCCGCCGTCGGCCTCATCGGCTCCTGGGTACTGACCGGCCTGTGCACCATCCTGCTGCTCACCGGCATCGGAAAGATCGACGCCTCCCTCTACGAGGCGGCACGGCTCGACGGGGCGGGCTGGTGGCGAGAATTCGCGACGGTCACCCTTCCCGGGCTGCGGCAGGAGATCGTGGTGCTGGTCACCATCACTGTCATCGCCGCGCTGAGCAGCTTCGACATCATCTACACCACCACCAAGGGCGGCCCGGGAACCAGCACGCTCGTCCCCGGCATCTCGATCTTCCGGCTCGCCTTCACCCAGAGCGAAGTCGGCCTGGCGTCCGCCTTCGGCATCATCCTCCTCGCACTCGTCCTCCTGGCAGTGCTGCCCATTCAACTGCTGGGAAGGGAACGAGACTGATGGTCGTCAACAAGACGGAAGCAATCATCGGACGCGTCGTCCTCGTCCTCGTGCTGATCCTCACTCTGCTGCCGCTCGCCGGGATGCTCTCCGGAGCCCTGCAGCCCGCGGATCGCATCCCTGACGGGTTCTCCTGGCCCAGCGATCCCCAGTGGGGCAACTTCGTCGTCGCCTTCCAGACCGCGCACGTCTGGGAACTCCTCGGCTCCAGCACCCTGATCATCCTTGGCGTCGTACCGCTCAGCCTGCTCCTGTCGACGCTGGCCGGCTACGCCCTGGGCAACCTGCGCATTCCCGGCGGAAGATTCGTGTTCGTCCTGCTCCTGCTGGGACTGACCATTCCCTTCGAAGCGATCATTATCCCGATCTACTACGAGATCAGCGCCATGGGACTGCTCAACACCCAGTGGGCGATCATCCTTCCGCTGATCGGGCTCTACATGCCCTTCGGCGTCGTCTGGATGCGTGCGCACTTCGTCGGCGTCCCCACCGAACTCTCCGAAGCGGCCCGGATCGACGGGGCGAGCACCTTCCAGGAGATCCGCCGCATCCAGATTCCACTGGCCATGCCCGCCCTCTCCGCCCTGGCCATCCTGCTGTTCCTATGGACCTGGAACCAGTTCCTCCTTCCCCTGGTCCTGGTCGACGATCCCGACAAACGCACCATGGCCGGGGCCCTGGGAGCGTTCCAGGGGCAATACCTCAACCAGCTCCCCCTGCTGTTCGCGGGCGCGCTGATCATCATGCTGCCGACGATCGTGATCTACGTCATCTTCCAGCGCCAGTTCATCAAGGCGCTTCTCCAGGGCGCGGTCAAAGGCTGAAGCGCACCTCCTCCATCCCCCTCATCGGTCCGGCCTGCTCACGACGACAGCCGCAGCCACAAGGACAATGCATGACATTTCGCCTCGACCACGCCTGGGTGTGGGACTTCTGGTTCGCCGATGACGGCGACACCTTCCACCTGTTCTACCTCCACGCACCCAAGAACCTGGGCGACCCGGAGCTGCGCCATCGCAACGCCCGGATCGGGCACGCCATCTCCGTAGACCTGGTCGACTGGCAGGACCACGGACCGGTCTTCGGCCCTGGACAACCCGGCACTTTCGACGAGACCGCCACGTGGACGGGCAGCGTGCTCCGCGGACCCGACGGCGTCTGGCGGATGTTCTACACCGGAGCCCGCTTCCTCGACGCCGGGGGCAACGTCGAAACCATCGGCGTGGCCACCTCCCCGGACTTGCACACCTGGACGAAACAGCCCGGGCCGCTCATCGAGGCGGACGGGCGCTGGTACGAGAGGCTGGGAGACTCCAGCTGGCCGGAGGAGGCATGGCGCGATCCCTGGGTCTTCCCGGACCCGGCCGGTGACGGCTGGCACATGCTCATCACGGCCCGGGCCAACCATGGTGCTGACGACGACCGGGGCGTGATCGGGCACGCGACATCACCGGATCTTCAGGCATGGACCGTCCGGCCACCGCTCAGCCGCGTGGGCGCCGGCTTCGCCCACCTGGAGGTCCCCCAGATCG
The DNA here is from genome assembly GCF_026340595.1 of Streptomyces sp. NBC_01363. GTDB lineage: Bacteria > Actinomycetota > Actinomycetes > Streptomycetales > Streptomycetaceae > Streptomyces. The sequence continues at coordinate 6,012,857 of NZ_JAPEPF010000001.1, read as the reverse complement.
CGACCGTCGAGGGCGAGTCCGTGCTGCTGTTGTCCTGCGACACTCCACGGCTTTCCGCCGCACGGCGCAGAGCCGGCCAGGTCGGAGGTGTCTGGAGCGTTCCAGCCGCTGCGGTCCTGGGCCCGTACCCGGTGGAGGACGCCACGTTGGTCGTCAAGGAAACCTTCTACAGCGGGCGCCTCATCGAAGACCGGACCGGCAGAACCGTGATGCTCGCCTTCGACAACTCCACTGTCGACGACAGGTTCGCGGGCTCGATATCCGACCCCATCCACGTGAGCTGGTCAGCGGAGCGGCACGGCATCGTCCCCTTGGCCCTCCAGAGCAAAGGCACCCCGGAATGAGCACCCGCATCGAGGGCAGCACCGCCCCAGGCTTCGCGTCCCTCGCGGAAGCCTTCTCCACCGCTTTCACCGGCCATGACGCCATGGGCGCGGCACTTTGTGTCCGGGTGGCCGGCGAGACAGTCGTTGACCTGTGGGGCGGGATTGCCGACCCGCGCGACCGCTCGCCCTGGACGAAGGACACCACCAGCGTCATCTTCTCCTGCACCAAGGGCCTTGTCTCCATCCTCGCGGCGCGTCTCGTGCAGGACGGACTCCTCGACTACCGGACTCCCGTCGCAACCTACTGGCCCGAGTTCGCCGCCGAAGGGAAAGAAAAGATCACGGTCGCCGATCTTCTCGCCCACCGGTCCGGGCTCTCGGCGCCACGCGATCTCCTGAACGTCGAGGACGTCATCGACTGGGATGGCGTCACGGGTCGCCTGGCAGCTCAGCAACCACTGTGGACCACAGGCCAGGGGTACGCGTATCACGCCCTCACCCACGGCTGGCTCGCCGGTGAGGTCATCCGCCGGATTACCGGCAAAACGGTCGGCCAGTACTTCGACGAGCTCATCGCCGCACCGCTGCAGGCCGACGCGTGGATCGGCATCCCCCGCGGGGCGCGGCACCAGGTCGCCCATCTGCGGGCCGGAACGAGCCTCACCGCGCTCGTTGCTCAACAGGCAGCGGCGCGCGTTGCCGGCGAGATCGACTGGCCCGAGCGGGCCATGACCCTCGGAAACGCGTTCCCGCCGGAACTCGTCGACGCCACCGGCGGCTTCAACGACCCCCGTATCCAAGCGGCGGAGCTGCCGGGAGCGGGCGGCATCGCATCGGCCCGGGCGCTGGCCTCGATCTGGTCATCCACCGTGGTGGAGACAAACGGAGTGCGGCTGCTGGATGCCGGCACGGTCACTGACGCCACGCGACCGCAGACCGAAGGCACCCCGATATTCGGCGGACAACCCCCCTTCGCGCGGTGGGGCATGGGATTCCAGCTTCCCTCCCTCGCCCGCGAATTCCTCGGGCCCGCCTCCTTCGGACACGACGGCGCCGGGGGGCAGGTCGCCTTTGCCGACACGACACACCAGGTCGGATTCGCGTTCCTGACCAACCTCATGGAAGCGGGGCCCGACCACCGCGCCACCGCGATCGTGGACGAACTCCGCCGCATCCTCCGCAACTAACGCCGGGGTGGGGGCTGGGGCCTGGCCCAGGGGTGTTGCGGTTTCGTCGAGACGGGGCAATTGCCCGGGGTGCGTTGCCGGTGCGCAGTTGCGAGGCACGGGAAACGTGGTGCGACCACACCATCCCCGACCCGTCCAGCTGCTTCACCCGCCCCGGATCGAGATGCCCCGACTTGTGGCGGGAACCTCCGCTGGTCCGCGGGCCATGTCCCGAGCGGAAATCCGGTCTGGCCCAGTCATCGGGGATGACGTAGCCCTACGGCATCCGCAGCGGCTCCGCGCCGTGTCTTTCACCGACCGGGGTGGCGGCCTGGAGACCGCGGCCGGTGGGGTGGCGGCGGGATGGTGGCCGTGCTGGGTGCGGTCTCCGGCCAGACCAGCAGGACGGGGCAGGGGGCGTGGTCGACGATGAAGCGGCTGGTGGGGCCGAGGCTGCGGGGGCCGAGGCGGGTGCGGTCGCCGTCGCGGGCGAGGATGAGGAGGTCGGCGCCTTCTGCGGCGGTCACGACTTCTCGTTCTACGCGCCCCGAGCGTTCTTGCCGGGTGCACGGGCGTCCCAGCCGCTCGGCCGCGCTGGTCAGAAGCTGCTCGGCAGAGTCGGAGGCGAGGTGCTCGATCCGTGTGCCGGGGTCGCGGTCGGGGCGTGCGCGGCCCAGCAGTCCGGCGTAGGCGCCGTGGGCGGCGCCCGGCACCTCGTGGCCGGTGACATGGAGCAGCACCAGGTCGGCGTCCGCAGGCGCGTAGGTGCGCGCGGCGTCGACGCAGGTGGGCCAGGTGCCCTCGACGATCCAGACGATGACGGTCACGGTGTTCAGCCTCCGATCGTTTGGAGTGAGACCCACAGTGCCACGACCGAGAGCAGCAGGACGGTGGGAACGGTGAGCAGGCCGAGCCGGGTGAACTCGCTCAGTTCCACGTCGGTGTCGTGTTCGCGCACGATGCGCCGCCACAGCAGGGTGGCCAGGGAGCCGGCGTAGGTGAGGTTCGGGCCGATGTTGACCCCGAGGAGGACGGCCAGGACAGCGCCCGGGCCGGTGGGGGCGGTCAGTGGAAGCAGGACCAGGACGGCGGGCAGGTTGTTGATGACGTTCGCCAGTACGGCCGCCAGTGCCGCGAGGGCGAGGAGGGCCGGGAGCTCGGTGCTGCCGGGCACCAGGTGGCCCAGTACATCCGCAAGGCCGTTGTCGACCACCGCTCGGACCACGACGCCCAGGGCCAGGACGAAGGCGCAGAACGGCAGGGCCGCGGCCCGGACGATCGCCGTGGGGGTGGTGCGGTGCCGGCCCAGGGCGCGGGCCGCCAGAACGGCCGCGCCTGCGGCCGCCGCCCAGGCCGGGTTGATGCCGAGCGCCGAGGTCAGGACAAAGCCCGCCAGGGTGCCCGCCACCGTGAGCAGGGCGAACAGAGGAAGTTCGCGGGGTTCGTCGGCGGGCGGGGCCTCGGCGCCCGCGTCCAGGTCAGTGGCGAAGAATCGGCGGATCACCACGTACTCGGCACCGATGGCCACCAGCCAGGGCAGGAACATCAACGCGGCGAAGCGGGTGAAGCTCAGGCCGCTGGCGGCGAACGCCAGCAGGTTGGTCAGGTTGGAGACCGGCAGCAGCAGCGAGGCTGTGTTCGACAGGTGGGTGCAGGCATAGACGTGCGGCTTCGCGCGGGCGCCCAGCCGGGCGGCGGTGGCGAACACCACCGGAGTCAGCAGCACCACCGTGGCGTCCAGGCTGAGCACCGCGGTGATCAGCGCTGCGATCACGAACACGAGGACCAGCAGCCGGCGAGGCAGGCCCGCCGCCCGGCGGGCCATCCAGGCGCCGCAGGCGTGGAAGAGCCCCTCGTCGTCGCACAGCTGGGCCAGGACCAGGACGGCCGCGAGGAAGCCGATCACCGGGCCCAGCCGGGCTGCCTCGGCCGCCGCGTGGCCGAGCGGGATCGCGCCGGTGGCGATGACTAACCCGGCAGCGGGGACAGCCACGACCGCCTCCGGCCAGCCCCACGGCCGGATCACCGCGCAGGCCAGCACCGCCAGGAGCAGGGCGACAGAGAGTGCTTCTGCGAGTGCGGAGTTCAGCGTCTGAGCCTTTCCGGGACGGAATCCTGGCACAGCGGAACGACCGTACCGGGGCTGGCCGTGGCGCGTGTCGAGCACGCCGAGGCTTTGGGAAACATCAGTCTCGGCGTCGCTTGAATTCTGACCCTCTGACGGCGGATCAAAAGTGACCCACTTGGTGATCTTCGCCTGAACCTGATCTTGATGGAAGGTCAGGAGGGAGAGGGTGATCCTCGTGGAGGACTGGGCAGAGATCCGTAGGCTGCACCGGGCTGAGCAGATGCCGATCCGGGCAATCGCGCGGCATCTGGGCATCTCGAAGAACACGGTCAAGCGTGCCCTGGCCACGGACCGGCCGCCGAAGTACGAGCGCCCGTCTCAGGGGTCGGTCGTGGACGCGGTCGAGGTCCAGATCCGTGAGCTTTTGCGGGAGACTCCGACGATGCCGGCCACCGTGATTGCCGAGCGGATCGGGTGGGAACGCGGGATGACGGTCCTCAAGGACCGGGTGCGGGACCTGCGGCCTGCCTATGTGCCAGTCGATCCGGTCTCGCGCACGACGTATCGGCCCGGCGAGCTGGCCCAGTGCGACCTGTGGTTTCCCGAGGCGGACATCCCGCTCGGCTACGGCCAGAGCGGACGGCCGCCGGTGCTGGTGATGGTGTCCGGCTACTCCCGGGTGATCGTCGCGCGGATGCTGCCCTCGCGCACGACCGGCGATCTGATCGATGGGCACTGGCGGCTGCTCTCGGCCTGGGGCGCGGTGCCCAAGACGCTCGTCTGGGACAACGAATCCGGGGTCGGTCGCGGGAAGCTCACCGCCGAGTTCGCCGCGTTCGCGGGCCTGCTCGCCACGAAGATCCATCTGTGCCGGCCCCGTGATCCAGAAGCGAAAGGGCTGGTCGAGCGGGCAAACGGCTATCTGGAGACGAGTTTCCTTCCCGGCCGCACCTTCAGTGGCCCCGGCGACTTCAACACCCAGCTGACCGCCTGGCTGGCCATCGCCAACCGGCGTGTCCACCGCACTCTGCAGACCCGCCCTGTCGAGCGGTGGGAGGCCGACCGGGCCGGAATGCTCGCCCTGCCGCCCGTCGATCCGCCCGCCTGGTGGCGGCTGCAGACACGGATCGGCCGTGACCACTACGTCCGCGTCGACACGTGCGACTACTCCGTGCACCCCGCCGCGATCGGACGCACCGTCACCGTGCTGTGTGACAACGACGAGATCACCGTCCTCGCCCCCAGCGGCGAGATCGTCGCCCAGCACCCGCGCTGCTGGGCCCGTCACCAGACCATCACCGACCCCGACCACGCTGCCGCGGGCAAGGTGATGCGAGGTGAGGTGCACCACCAGCAGGCCGCCCGCGCCAATGCCGCCCGAACAGCCCAGAGGGGCCCAGGCCCGCGCATCGAGGTCGAGCAACGCGAACTGGGCACCTATGACCGGCTGTTCACGGTCATCGAAGGCGGCAAGGGCAGGGAGGCCGGCTGATGCCCCGCACCACCGCCGTCCTCGACGACGCCACCGAGGAAGCCACCGCCACCACATCGGCCACCGGCCGCAGGACCGGCTCCCAGACCGCAGCGGACCTCGCCTTCCTCGCGCGGGCGATGAAGGCTCCGGCCTTGCTGGATGCCGCTGACCGTCTCGCCGAGCGGGCCCACAAGGAGTCCTGGACCCATGCCGAGTACCTGGTCGCCTGCCTGCAGCGTGAAGTGTCCGCCCGTGAGTCCCACGGCGGTGAAGCACGGGTGCGGTCCGCCCGCTTCCCCGCGATCAAGACCATCGAGGAGCTGGACGTCACCCACCTGCGCGGGATGACGCGCCAACAGCTCGCACATCTGGGAACGCTGGACTTCATCGCCGGGAAAGAGAACGCCGTTTTCCTGGGACCGCCGGGCACCGGGAAGACACACCTGGCGATCGGGCTCGCGGTCCGCGCCTGCCAGGCCGGACACCGCGTCGCGTTCGCCACCGCCGCCGAATGGGTTGACCGCCTGGCCGCCGCCCACCACACCGGCCACCTCCAGGCCGAGCTCACCAAGCTCAGCCGCTACCCGCTGATCGTGGTGGACGAGGTCGGCTACATCCCCTTCGAAGCCGAAGCCGCGAACCTGTTCTTCCAGCTGATCTCGAACAGATACGAACGCGCGTCCGTGATCGTCACCAGCAACAAACCCTTCGGACGCTGGGGAGAAGTCTTCGGAGACGAGACCGTGGCCGCCGCCATGATCGACCGCCTCGTCCACCACGCCGAGGTCCACTCCCTCAAGGGCGACTCGTTCCGCATGCGAGGACGTGAACTGGGACGGGTCCCCAGCGCCACCACCGACAACGACTGAACCAACCAAACCGAAGACACCTGGGTCAGATTTCAACCGGCCAGAGTGGGTCCAAGTTCAGCCGCCGCCGACAATCAGAGTAAAAGTACGCCGTCAGCCCTCGGGCACCTGATGCCGTCCGCATACCGGCGGGGCTTCCGCCCGGACGCCTCTGGGCCGGTCAGGAGGCATCCACTAGCCGCAGGACGAGGGAGACCGCGGAGACGCAGCGCTCCTCCTGCCCAGCCTCCTTTGATGCTTGCTGACGCTGGCCAGCTGGTGCCGAGCTTGACCACCACGGGCCGGTCAGCAACATCCTGACGACCCGACAGCGCATCTGTCGTCTCCAGGTGCTCGGCGTGCTTGCGGGGCACTCGCAGCTGGGGTGCGTTTCACCCGCACACGATCAGGAGGAGATATGGCCGAGCGCCAGAACGGCACCGTGAAGTGGTTCAACGACGAGAAAGGCTACGGCTTCATCGCCCCGGAGTCCGGTCCTGATCTCTTCGTCCACTTCCGTGCGATCGAAAGGAATGGCTTCAAGTCCCTGAAGGAAGGCCAGGCGGTCACCTTCGAGGCGGTCCAGGGGCAGAAGGGTACGCAGGCCGACAGAGTCCAGGCCGCGAGGTAGCAGCCCGCTCGCCCGCGGCTTTCTCAGCGGGGCAGTGAAGTCCCGCGAACCCCTACACCGCCCACGGCTTCCGTCAGCACCTGGCCTGGTGGAAGCCGGAGAACTTCGACGCCAACGTCGCCATCGTTGGCAAGCTGACCGAGCTCGCCGGGAGCGAGGCGCCGCCCTCGCACAGCTGGCGCTGGCGTGGCTGGTGGCGAAGAAGGACTACATCGTCCCCATCCCCGGCTTGCGCAACCCCCACAGTGCCCTGGGGGCTGGCGATTAATTACTGATCGTTTTGGTGCCGTGCTGTCCGATGAGGTTCGCGAGGTCCTGGGCGGTGGCTGCGGTGATCGGGGCGGGCTTGATGGGGTGGCTGAGTCCTTCCAGGACCGGGGTGATCTCGTGGACCGCGTCGCCGACCGCCTCCCTGGGTGAGCCCAACAGTGCGGTCAGTGCCCTGACTTGTGTCTTCCAGCGGTGTCGGATCACGGTGGCCAGCAGCCGGTCGGACAGCGAGAGCGGGCCGCGCCGCAAGGTGCGGTGCCGGGCCCGCTTGTGGTGCAGGCTGATGGGTGGGTGGTCGAGGATGTACTGCTCGACGTCGGCCAGGAGCGCGGCGAACTCGTGTGTTTCCATGCCGCAGATCACCGGGTGGTGCAGCCAGTTCGGGGCCCGGTCCTCCGGCTGGGTCCGATCCTCGCTGCGCGGCGCCGCGACCGCGGCGGGCGGTTCGGGCCGGTGAAGTCGGCCCGAAGCGCGGTCTCGTCTTTCGATCGAGCCGTTTCTTCGGGCCGCTTCCCGCACCCGGCGTGCCACTCTCATGGCACCGGGCGCTCCACAAGTCCCGCCTTGCTGTCGATGATCCTCATGCCGTGGTCGGCCAGGGGGAAGGGATGGTCGCGCCCCGGTAGCGGTAGCGCGTGGTGCGCACCTTTCCGGGATCGAACAGCGTCCGTTCCTCCCCGACCGGCCACCAACCACCCCCGCAGTAGCGGCGGCGGAGGTCCTTCCAGGTGATCCGGCGGTGTTTGCGGCGCAGCCATTTCATGACCTGGCTCCATGTGTACGAGCTCAGGTATTGGAATGTCGCGCTGGACACGCCGGGTTGGAAGTAGGCGCACCAGCCCGGCAGCATCCGGTTGAGATGGATGAGCAGGGTGTCAAGTGGCTGGTTCGTGGCCATCCTCCGGCACGCCGTCTTGACCTTGGCCATCACAGCCGCGAGGGCTTTGCGTGCGGGGTAGGTGTAGACGTAGTACCGGCTGGTTCCTCGTTTGCGGTGGCGCTGGATGTGCCACCCGAGGAAGTCCAGTCCCTCATCGATGCGGGTGATCAGGGTCTTCTCCGGGGACAGGCGCAGGCCCATCGTGGACAAGACCCCAGCGATCTCATCGCGCAGGGCTTCGGCGTCGCCTTCGGTGCCGTGGACCATCAGACACCAGTCGTCCGCGTACCGCGACAAACGGTAGTTGGGAAGACCTTGACGGCGACGCTGTTCCCGCCCGAGCTTGCTGCTTCCGGGTCCTCCCGGACCCTGGGCGACGTACTCGTCCAGGACGGAGAGGGCCACGTTGCTGAGCAACGGCGACAAGATCGAACCCTGTGGGGTTCCGGCGCTGGTTTCCCGCAGCACGCGATCCTCACCGAGGATGCCCGCCTTGAGGAACGCCTTCACCAGGTCAAGAACGCGTTTGTCCCCGATCCGAAGCCGCACCCGGTCCAGCAGGGCCGGATGCGAAATCTCGTCGAAGCAGGCTTTGATGTCACCCTCCACGATCCACTCATACCCGTGGGACGTGAAGTGGCGGACCTCGGCCACCGCGTCGTGAGCCCGGCGGTTCGGACGGAACCCGTAGGAGCACGGGAGGAATTCCGCCTCGAAAATCGGCTCCAGCACCAGCTTCAAGGACGCCTGCACCACCCGGTCGGTGATCGTCGCGATCCCCAGGCGACGCAACTTGCCGCCCGTCTTGGGGATCATCCGCTCCCGCACCGGCAGCGGACGGAAACTACGGTCCTTGATCGAGCCTCGTAGTGCGTCGAGGAACTCCTCAACGCCCGTCCTCGCCGCGATGGACGCCGCCGTGCGGCCGTCCACCCCGGCGGTCTTGGCACCCTTGTTACCCCGCACCCGATCCCACGCGACAAGCAAGAACGCGGGATCGGCACAGAGGTTGAAGAGGTCATCGAACCTGCGATGAGGATCATCACGGGCCCAACGGTGCAGCTTGGCCTGGATCTCCAGTACCCGGCGCTCCGCCTCATACGTGGCGTGCTCCAGTTCGTCGGTAATCACCGATGACCTCCCGGTATTCCAGTTCCTCGACTGCTGATTTGCTGGCCCCCTTCGCCATGTGCGCGCCATTAACGCGCTCGGACTACTACGGGGCCTCCGCCACGTTCTGACGTCGTCAGCCGACGACGGGCCTTGCCCTCCGCCTGACTGGCTGCCAGACGGGAAGGGCGACATCAGAACGCTTCCCACGTTCACCACCAACCGGTCGACGAGCGAGCCGCCCAGCTCTACCCCGACAGCATCGCCACGCCTACGCCGCAGGCTTTCAACGTGGCCTCCCCACCGACACCCTAAATTCGGCTTCGGAGTCGCCACCCGGAGGTGGCGTGCGCTGCACCCGGCCCATATCCTCCAGATTGGAGCCGGAGGAACTCTTACGGGGCGTCAGACACTGGTTCCTCTCGTACGGCGTCTCGTCTTGCTTGCCGGACCCGCGTCGTCTGGAAGTGCCGACGCGTCCCGTCGTTGTCAGGGCTGCTCTCACCTCCGCGTGCATCTCCACGCATCGGCTGCCCTCAGCTTCACCAGCCTGCTGCGACAGGCCGGCGGTAGGGGTCTTTCACCCCTACCCGGTATCAAGTGGCGCCTCGTGGCGCACCAGGGTGTAGTTCCACTTCCCGTGCCACTCGTGCTCGGTCAGCGGCAAGGAGTCCATCACCGCGTCGGGCACGGTCAGGCCGGTGGGGTAGGAGCCGGGGTCGAACTCGGCATGGATCGCAAGTCCGGTGCGCGTCGTGGTGGCGCCGATGGTGTTGACCACGATTTCATGGCTGGTCAGCGGCCTTCCTCGCCAGTTGATGCTGATCTGAGAGAACAGTCTGTGTTCTATTTTGTTCCATTTCGACGTCCCCGGCCAATGCCGTTGCTTGACTACTGAACTATCGCGGGGTGCAGCGTGATGACTTTGGCTGTGACCCGTCGTGTCGGCCGCCGGTCGCGGGTGTTGATCCGGTAGGAGAGCTTCGAGGAGTACTTCGAGTCCGGGCGCTTCAGAGGGTGTTCGGTAGGGGGATCCCCCTATCTGTCCGGTCCGCGGTGTGGCGAGATGGACTTGTTTCCATGATCTCGTAGCGCGACGTCGGGGTCATCGGTTTTGATCATCTTGTGACTGAGCGACGTGCCTACCCCTCGGATCTCAAGGATGATCAGTGGGAGTTGATCGAGCCCCTTTTGCTGGAGTGGCGGGCCGCGCGGGCCGAAGGGCGGGAGCCCACCACCGATCTGCGCGAGGTGGTCAACGCGATCCTCTACGTTGCCCGGACGGGGGTGGCCTGGCGCTACCTGCCCCATGACTTCCCGCCGCACACCACGGTCTACGGCTACTTCAGGGCGTGGGAAGCGGACGGCACCGCCGAGGAGGTCCACGACACCCTGCGTGACCAGTTACGCAGGAAGAAGGGGCGCCGGATACTGCCGACCGCCGCGGTGATCGATGCCCAGACGGTGAAGGCGTCACCGAATGCGCCGGAGAGCACGCAAGGGTACGACGGTGGCAAACGGATCAAGGGCCGCAAGCGGCATATCGCCACCGACACACTCGGGTTGCTGCTGGTTCTCATCGTCACGGCCGCCGGCGTGCAGGACACCAACGGCGGCAAACTCGTTGCCGACGCCCTGGCCGCGAAGTTGCCCACGGTGACGAAGGCGTGGGTGGACGCTGGGTACAAGTCCAAGATGATCACGCACGCGGCCGCCCTGGGCATCGAGGTGGAAGTCGTGGCGCGTGATGCGGAACAGAAAGGCTTTGTGGTCCAGAAGGTCCGCTGGCGTGTAGAGCAGACTTTCGGGATCATGAGCCGCTACCGGCGTCTGCACCGTGACTACGAGGCGCTGCCGGAGCGGTCCCGGTCGATGATCCACTGGGCCATGGTCAATTCCATGGCCAGCAGGTTGACCGCGAGCCCGAGCCAAATCGGGCAATACCTCCGCCCGAAACCGCCCGCGGCAGCCTGAAAAGGTACCGAACACCCTCTCAGATGCCGGTCCGCCTCCCGCAGGCGCCTGGCGCCGTTGTCGAGCTTCCGGTGAACCTTCGCCGCCAGCACCACCAAGAACTCTTTGATCTTCGTGGGCGTGTCCGTGCACTGGCGGACCACGCTGCGCCGTGCGTGCTTGAGGACCTTGACGAAGGAGACCCGGTCCGGATCGATCCTGTTGTCGTCGGCCAGAGCGATGATGATCTGGGTGAGGCAGTGGTGTACGACCAGATGTGCCCAGACCTCCTGGCGCACCAGATCCGGGTCGCCTGAACGCAGGACCTCGGCCGGCCCACGCTGGAAGGTCTTGATCTGCCGGAATGCCGACTCCGCCTCCCACCTCGAGTGGTAGATCCCCGCCAACTCCGCCGCCGGATAAGCAATCGGGTCCACCAGATCGGTCAACAGCCTGACCACCTCGCCGCTGTCGACGCGGTACTCGATCACGCGGACCAGCACTCCGCCGGGATGCGCGCCTTTCTGCCCGGCCAGGTTCATCCTTGCCAGGTAGGTCCCGTCGGGCAGGTGCTCGACCGGGCGAGCCGCGACGCTCGAGCGCGCCCGGATCAACAGATGGGCCCCGGCCCCGGTGTATGCCTTCCATAACGCAACCCCGGGAAAGCCCCGGTCCATGATGACCAGCATCCCGGCGGCTGAGTCGGCCATTTTGATCGCCAGCTCCGGCTCGCCGCCGTTGAACCCGCCCACCGCCGCGTCGATCTGCGCATGCGTGCCGCACTCGGTCAGCGTCACGACCCGCGCCTGCGGGAAACCCGCGGGCTGGCCGTTCTTGACCGGCCCGCCGAACGCGGCCCGATTGGCCGTCGTATCCGGCACGTCCAGCACGAACCCGTCCACTGCGGCCAGCCGCATCCCGCGATAGAAGGCGCTCTTCAAACCGACGGGAGCCAGCGGGCCAGCCAGCTCGCGGAACAACGTCTCCAAGACCCGCGGTCCCAGACGCCTGCGCGCCCGCGTGAACGAAGACTTGTTGGGAATGCTCTCGCTCAACTCCGGGTCGCTGCCGACCAGTTGCTCCGCCACGTCGTCATAGGAGTCCTGCTGGAACAGAGCCAGGGCGAGCGTGAAGTAGACCATGAACCCGGCCGGCAGGGCGCCGGATTTCTTATCGCGGACCCCGCATTTCTCCAGCACTCCACCGACGAGCTCCGGCGTCACCCAACGGGTCACTACCCCCAGTCGCACATGATCGGATATCCCCACCCACGGATGCATGCCGGGTCCAACGACCCCGTGCCCTCAACGTCACCTCGAACTACTTGCCCTGCTCAAGCAACGGCATTGCGTCCCCGGCGGGAAGTGACAGATCGTCATCTCCAGTCCGGTCTCGTGGGCGAAATCGGCGAGTTGACTCTTCCAGGCACGGACGCGGTAGCCGTTGGAGCCCCCGGCGTCAGCGGTGATCAGCAGGCGGGATGCCGCGGGGTAGCGGCGTTGCCCCTCGCCGTCCCACCAGCGGCGCAAGGTGGCCACCGCGAAGGCGGAGGTGTCCCCGTCGCAGCCCACCGACACCCAGCCCGCGTCCGCGCCGATGTCGTAGATACCGTACGGCACCGCCTTCTGGGCGCCCTTCTCCGGGAAGTCGTGCGCGCGGACCTCGACCGGCTGTCCGGCACGGTGCCACTCGCTTCCGATGACCGCGTAGTTACCCAGGGTCTCCTTCTTCTTGGCATCCACACTGATGACCGGTTGCCCGTCGGCGAGATACGCCTTGACCTGGTCGTTGATGTAGTGGAACTGGGCGTCCCTGTCCGGGTGGCGGGCCCCCTCGGTGGTCCGCGAGGTGCCCTGCAGCGAGAAGCCCTCCGCCTTCAACAGCGCGGCCACCGTGTCCGGACCGATCCGGTGCCCCTGGCGCGTCAGCTCCGCCGCCAGGTTCCGGGTGGACTTCACCGTCCAGAGCAGCGGAGACTCCGGATCACCACGCTGATCCGGCTCAACCAGCGCCAACAGCGCGGGCACCAACTCGGGATCAGCCTCCCGTAAAGACTTCCGACCCGCACCCGGCGCCCGGACCCGACCCTCGGGCTCCTCCCCACGCTCCAGCTCCCGCTTCCCGCGCGACACCGTGGACTCCGCCACCCCGGCCGCACCGGCCACCGTACGGATCCCGCCATGGCCCAGGACACGGGACGCGGCCCCCAGCACCAGGCGCTGCTGCCGCTCATCCAGATGCGGCAGCAGCAGACCGAACACATCCACCAGCCCCGCCTTGATCCCCTCCGACACACCCGCACCCTACCGGCCAACAGCCCACCCAAACCGATGAGTTATTGATCGCCGGCTCCCAGGGCCTCGGCGAAGTCGCGTGATGTCCGGTTTGTGATCGTGGGGGCCCAGGAGGTGAGGGGTGTCGAACGTCCACGAACTTGAGTGCTGGTAGCTTCGCGCCCGTGATCGTGTATCCGCTGTGGCATGTCGGCCACCAGAACGAAGCTGGCGACGACGGCTCGACAGTGCACGTCGATGAGAGTGGCGTGTTCTGCGACGAGTCGGACGGCGATGACGTAAAGCTGCTCGGTATCTACTCAACCCTTGAACGGGTTGAAGAGCGTGTGCGTCAGGCTCTACTGCTACCGGGCTTCCGTGATGAACCGGAGTGCTTCTACTTCGACCCCTGCGAGCTCGATGAGGATGATTGGACCGAGGGCTTCGTTCGAGTTCCGCCGGGCGAGTAAATCCGTGGGCAGAGCCTTGATGGGCTGCCGTTCCGTGGTCACAAGCCCCAGGGCTTCGGCGTGGGGCTTCAGTGTTGTCGGATGACGCCCGCTTCCTGACGGATGACCAGATTGGGCGGGGTCGGGTGGAGAACAGGCACGGACGCCCGCGATCATGGAGTTCTCTACGCTCTGTGATCATGGGAAGTCCGTGCCTGCCGACGTATCATCTCTGATCCCCCTGCCCTGGACCAACTGGGCCCTCGTCCGGGAGCCACCCCCAAGGAGATCCCCGACCTGCTGGAGTGCCTCGCCCAGGTCCCCGACCCGCGTGATCCCCGCGGAGTGCGCCACCCGCTCGCCGCGGTGCTGGCCTTGACCGCCTGCGCGGTCCTCGCCGGTGCGAGGTCGCTGCTGGCGGTGAGTGAATGGGTGGCCGAGGCCCCCGAAGAACTCCTCGAGCGGCTGGGTATCCGCGTCGACCCACTCTTCCCGAAACGCTCCTGGCCTTCGGAGACAACGATCCGCAGAGTCCTGGCCAGGATCGACGCAAACGCCCTGGACCGGGCGGTCGGGACCTGGCTTGCCGACCGACAGCAGGACGCGGGCGGGTTACGGGCACTGGCCGTCGACGGGAAGTCGCTGCGGGGCGCCGCCCGCGCCAAGGGCCGGAGAATCCACCTCCTGGCCGCCTGCGACCACGTCGGCGGGCTGGCCCTCGCACAGATGGACGTCGGTGAGAAGACCAACGAGATCACTCGTTTCCGACCCCTGCTGGACACGCTGCCCGACCTGTCCGGCACCGTCGTGACCAGCGATGCCCTGCACACTCAAACCGACCACGCCACCTATCTGCGGGGGCGGAACGCCCATTACATCGTGATCGTGAAGCGCAACACGAAGAAACTCCGCACGCAGCTCAAGTCCCTTCCCTGGCAACAGATCCCGCTCCAGGACCACACCCGCACGACCGGGCACGGACGCTGTGAGATCCGCAGGCTGAAGGTCTGCACGGTCAACAACCTGATCTTCCCCGGCGCCCGCCAGGCCGTCCAGATCGTCCGCCGCCGCGTGAATCGCACGACGGGGAAGATCAGCCTCAAGACCGTCTACGCGGTCACCAGCCTCGCCGCGGAACAGGCCCCGCCAGCCCGGCTCGCCCAACTGATCCGCGGGCACTGGACGGTCGAGGCCCTGCACCACGTCAGAGACGTCACCTTCGCCGAGGACGCCTCCCAACTACGGACCGGGAACGCACCCCAGGCGATGGCGACCTACAGAAACCTCGCGATCGGAGCCCTCCGCCTCGCCGGCGTTCGCAACATCGCCGCCGGCCTCCGCCGGACAGCCAGGGACCAAACCCGCACCCTCACCCATCTCGGCCTCACATGACCAAAAAGGACGAGGTCCGACTACGCCGAAGCCTTGCCACAGTGCCGCCCAGAACATTGCCGCGGCCGACCTCATGCCGACGGGACGCGGGGCTTCAGGGGGCCAACGGCGGTGTCTCGTATGCTCGGCCCATGCGAGAGCCTCATCCGGTCGAGCTGTCCGGGACGTTTGTCACCAGGCGCGATGACCATTGGCGCGATGATCGTTGGTACGGGCGGTTCCGGTTGCGTTTTCCTCAAGTGTCGCCGTGGCCCGACCTGTACGCGACGTTTGTTCGAGTACGTCCGGGGTGGCGGTCTTTGGTCGAGGAGACGCTCTCGGTGGTGGCCACCGAGGTGCCCAGGCAGAAAACCTGGCCGGTCCATCTGCTCAACCAGAAGGTCCACGGGATCGGATGGGAATTCGACCTGGGGCCACGGGAGGCTGACTACCTCTGCCTGGAGCAGCTGTCGGACATCTGCTACATCGACATGCGCAACCTTCACCAGCTCATCGACCTCCTGGCACCGGCCATGGAGGACGCGCACTTCTTCGTCTACTCGATGGGCGACGGCCTCGACCAGTGGGTTGACGAGGTGCGCATCCGTGACGGGCGGAGCAGCTTTGCGCGGTGGGCCCTCGCAGGGGAGGCGTGGGCCGAGTTCCCTGTGCTGTGCGCGGAGCTCGCCGGCAGTCGCGCCGGGGACGATACCTTTGGTCGGTTCGTCGCGTTGATGAGCGATCGGCGAGTCGTTTGATCGGCAGGCGCGAGGCGGCCGTGGGCCGGAGGTGCGGATCTCCAGCCGTGCCAGGCAGAGCTCGGCCGGGCGGTGCGTTCATGCCGCTCTACCTTGCTTCTGGGATCGCCCCAGCCATTGCTGCCAAGTTGTTGTATGTCGCTGCCTGATGGCGCGTTGGGGCATGGTGGGCTTGCGGTCCGGGCCTGTGGTCAGGCCGTGGTGGGCCGACTGGCAGCTTGGGTGATCGACGCGATCCACGTGAAGCTCCGGGACCTGTCGACGATCTCGTGATGCGGACGCTTCAGGGGGCGCGTCAGTCGTTCGCGATCACGTATCGCGTGCCCTCGTGATGTGCTCTTGGAGCTGTCTCCGTACCTGTCCGCATTGTTGATCGAGGAGGTTACTGACTTCGGCTCGTTGGGGTGAACTTTCTCGAAGTCCCTGAGGGGCCCGGTGTGGTGGCTGTATTCGGTGGTGGATGAGGTATACGGATGGGGGCGGGCTGACTGCTGCGGGTCGGCTGCGCCGGGAGTCGGTACGACTGCAGGCGGCTGAGCTGTTCGAGCACGGCATCAAGCCGCTGGAGGTGGCACAGCGTCTACGGGTGAGCCGGAAGTCGGCCTACCAGTGGCACCAGTTGTGGCGGGAGGGTGGTGTGCGGGCTCTGGCTTCCCGTGGCCCGAGCGGATCGCGGTGCCGTCTGTCCGAGCGCTGTCTGGAGAAGCTGGCCGCGTATCTGGAGCAGGGCCCGGCCGCGCACGGCTGGGTGGAGGACCAGGTGTGGACCGCGGCAAGGGTCGCCACGCTGATCGGCAGGAAGTTCCACGTCTCCTACAGCGCCTCCGGCGCGACGAGGCTGATGCACCGGCTCGGCTTCAGCCCGCAGGTCCCCGCGCGGCGGGTTGCCGAGCGCGACGAGCAGGCCGTCACCGTCTGGAAGGAGGCGGCCTGGGCGGAGGTAAGAGAGCCCGGGCGGCCTGCGGGGGCTACATCTGCTTCGAGGACGAGGCAGGCTTCACCCGCAGGCCGCCCAGGGGACGCACCTGGGGCCGACGCGGCCGCACACCGCAGGTGACGGTGAGCGGGCGACGCTCGGGACGGCTGTCGGTGGCCGGACTGCTTGCCATGCGGCCCGGCTCCCGCACCCGTCTGTGCCACCGCCTGCGTACCCACCCCGCCGGCAGAGGCAAGCGCCGCAGCATGAGCGAGCGCGACTTCATCGCACTGATCGACGGTGTCCACCAACTCGTCAAAGCGCCGATCGTGCTGGTCTGGGACCGCCTGAACACCCACGTCTCCCACGCCATGCGTGAGCTGATCGCCGAGCGTGCATGGCTGACGGTGTTCCTGCTGCCCGCCTACTCGCCCGACCTCAACCCCGCCGAGTGGGTATGGGCACACGTCAAACGCAGCCTGGCCAACCTCGCCGTCGTCGCCCTCGACCGCCTGGAAACGCTCGTCCGCAACCGGCTCAAACGCCTCCAGTACCGGCCCGACACGCTCGACGGCTTCATAGCGGGCACCGGCCTAACCCTCGACAAACCAGCGTCACCTTGACGATCCGAAGTCAGTAAGAGACATCCGGGCAAGGTCATGCTCAGAACGCGGGTGCGGGCGGCGGCTGCGGCCTGCCGATGCGGCCAGAGTTCGCGACTCGGCATAGCCGTTACACCCCTTTGCTGCGAAGGGTGTTGATGCAAAACGATGCCGCCTCTTTCACGGCGGTGGTCTCCTCCCCGATCCACATCCGGCCGCCCCCTTGCCGGATCGAGTTGAAGGGGCGGCCGAGCGCGGCCAGCACACCGGCAGCGACCACCCGCAGTTCCTCGATCCCGAGGGTGGCGGGCAGCGCCAGCAGCGCCCAAGAACGATCGCTGCGGTCCGGCCGCCTGGCCAGCGCCGACAGCAGCATCTGCGCGCCGCCACCGGTGAGCACGGTGCGGGCGGCAGCCACGTTCTGCGCACTCCACCGGCGCCCTCCATCTGCATCGTGCAGGCCGCGGCCAGCGCGGCCGAGGCACTCCCCTGCCTGTACCGGGGCCATGGCCACGCCCACGGCGCTCCCGATGCCCTTGCCCTCGGCGGAGTGCAGCGCGTCCACGTACCCGCGCTGCGCCCAGCGCCGAGCAGCACGGGCAAGGATCTGTGCCTGGGTCCGGCCCCGCCCGTCCCTGCCAGGAACTGCCGACGGAGGCGCTTCGGCAGGCTCCGGTAAGGCAGCAACTCCACCAATTCGGCAGGCAGGGCCGGCGACCTCGTCCACGGCCGGAATCGCGATGCCGACTACAGATCGATTAACAGATGAAGGCCCACACCACCCGCGCACGGCAGCGAGCACGCGCTCGTTCTGAGAGCTAGTTCCAGCCCTGTGACCGGCCGAAACGGATCAGTCCTTGCGCCCCGTCGCAGCGACGGTGACTCCCAGGCCGATCATGGCAAACCCGCCGATCCCGCCCACCAAAGAAAGCCGCTGCGGCGAGCGCGCGAACCAGTCCCGGGCAGTGGCCGCGACCATCCCCCACGCCATGTCGGACGCCACAGCGATGATGTTGAAGACCAGGCCCAACAGCAGCATCTGCACCGCGACATGCCCCTGACTGCGGTCAACGAACTGCGGCAACACAGCGGCGAAGAACACGATCGTCTTCGGATTGGTCACCCCGACCGCGAACCCCTCCCAAAACGTCCACAGACCACCCTGCGCGACTCCCACCCCAGTGACCGTCGGCTGCAACGACCCGCGCTCGCGCCATGCCTTGACGCCGAGGAACACCAAGTAGGCGGCACCCACCAGCTTGAGCACCGTGAAGACAAGAACCGAGCGTTCCACCACCGCCCCGACCCCGAATGCCACAGCCACGATCAGCATGTAGGCGCCGACCGTGTTCCCCACAACCGTGGTCAGCGCGGCACGGCGCCCCTGCGCCAACGCCCGCCCGATCACGAACAGCACACTGGGACCGGGAATCATGATCAGCAAAAACGACATGGCCGCGAAAGTAAGTATACGGTCAGTAGACACCATGAAGCTCATGCAAGCACGGGGAGGCACCGCCCATCCAGCCCATTTCCCATCCCAGTCCGAGCACCGGAGGCTGGAACGCGGTACACGCCGGCTGACCTGGTGGTGAGAGCACGCATCATTGCTCCGAGCTGGGACGGTCTGCGGTAGCCGGGATCGCGACGGAGCTGGGCTGTCATGCAAAGACGGTGCGGTGGTGGCTGCACCGTTTCAACATGCTGGCTGTGGAGGGGGCGGAAGACCGGCCGGGAGCCGTCAGTCCGCGCCGGATCACCAAGGCGGAACTGTCGAGGATCATCGGGCTGGCCAAGCAGGCCCCGCAGGGGCGTCTGACCAGGCGTGAGGAAGGTGAACTGGCCGCGGAGGATGAATCGGGGGCACCGGGGGCACTGACGAACTGCAACCGACGTGGTTCCGGCCGATCGCGGGCGGGGCACGGCGGCGAGAATGAGAACCGGCCAGGAGTGGGCGGACTTTGACAGGCCGTTGCTACGCGGGCCTGGTCAGGACAGGTTCCCCAACTCGGCCGCCGCTGCCGTCAGATCGGTGCGGACCAGTTCCTCGTCCGGGGCGAGGTCGTTCTGCCGCCCCAGGACGGCGACGGCGGCGAAGACCCGGCCCCGGGCGTCGCGCACGGGCGCGGCGTACTCGGTGATGCCGTGCTCGAACTCCCCGTGCGCGGCGACCAGACCTCCGGGCGCGTCGCGTACGTTGGCCCGGGCGACCTCGGCGGCCGAGTGGGCGGCGTTGGGGCCGCCGACTCCGATCAGTTCGTAACCCGCCAGCAGCATGGCGATCTCCTCCTCGGTGTGGTCCCACAACAGTGCGCGGCCCGCGCCCGTACACCAGCAGGGGGTCACCAGCGTCGCCCTGGTCAGCCACTGGTCGGCCATGGCGGGCGAGGGCTCGACACGCAGCAGACGTACGAGGACACCGTCCCGGACGGACAGCCGGGCGCTGGCCCCGTGCCGGATCGCGAGGCGGCGCAGAATTGCCCGGCTGCTGTGCAGCAGACCGGGGTTGAGGGAGGCCGCCAGGGCGAAGAACTCGTGGGCGGCGCGCAGAGTGGAGTCCTCGCGGCGTTCGAGGAAGCCCTTGTCGCACAGCTCCTGCGTCATCCGTGAGGCCTTGCTGCGCTCCAGGCCCATCTCGTCGGCGAGCCTGCTGACGTTGAACCCGGTGCGCCCGGACCGCTCCCGGTTGACTACGGCGTCGACGAGGCGCAGTCCGGTGCGCAGCGACGAGGCCGTTGAGTTCCCGGAGTCGCTCCTGCCCGGCCGGCTGCTCCCGGACGGCCCAGATCCTCCGGGACCGGGCCGGTCACCGCCCTGCTGGGACCGCTCGGATCGCTTGTCGGGGCCGAATGCTGTCACGTCGGCACTATAGCGATCCGCTCGTCGCAGGAGCGGATCGTCATGAGCCTCGGCCGCATCGGCACGGTCTGGATGACCGCCCCGGGCGCAACGCTGTTCAGCACGCACAGGGTCCACGTGAAGGAGAACCAGATGACCCGATACGACCTCGCCCTCATCGGATTCGGCGGTGTCAACCGCGCGCTCGCCGAATTGATCACCGAGCGGGGCGACGCACTTGCCGCCGAACTGGGGTTCGGTCTGCGCGTGGTGGCCATCACCGATCTGCGTGCCGGTTCGCTGGTGCGCGCCGACGGCATCGAACTGGCTCCGCTGCTCGCGGCCACGCCCAGCGAACTGGACTTCTCCCGCATGGCGGGCGGCAGCCCTGATCCCCGCAACGAGTGGGTGATCCGGGAGGTCCCGGCCGACATCGTCGCCGAGGCGACCTTCACCAATCCCGAGGACGGCCAGCCCGCGCTGTCGCACGTGCGATGGGCGCTGGAGGCCGGGAAGCACGTCTGTACCACCAATAAGGGCCCTGTGGCACTGCACGGGCGCGAGCTGAAGGAACTGGCCCGGCGTCATGACGTCGCCTTCGAGTGCGAGGGATCAGTGCTCAGTGGCACGCCCGTGCTGCGCACGGCGCGGCGGATGTTCGGGGGGCTGCGGGTGTCGGCCGTCGAGGGCGTCATGAACGGCACGTCCAACTACGTCCTCGGCCGGCTGGAGAGCGGCATGGACTTCGCCGACGCGGTGGCCGAGGCGCAGGCGTTGGGATATGCGGAGGCCGACCCCACCGCCGACGTGGAGGGGCATGACGTCCAGCTGAAGGTCATGATCCTGGCCGGTGAGGTGCTGGGCACGGAACTGAAGCGCGCCGACGTGCCCTGCGAAGGCATCTCCGGCATCACCGCCGAGGACATACGGGCAGCCGCGGCCGAAGGACTGCGCTGGAAACTGGTCGGATCGGCGACCCGGCGCCCCGACGGCACCGTGGATGCGCGCGTCGCCCCCGTGGCGCTGCCGGACAGCCACCCGCTGGCCGGGGTCTCAGGACCGGTGAACGCGGTGGCCTTCCACACCGACCTGCTGGGAACCGTCACGGTCTCCGGGCCCGGCGCGGGGCGCACGGAGACCGCGTACGCGCTGCTGTCGGACATCATCAGCATCCATGAGAGCCGCAACGACCGCGGCACCGGAACCCAGGGGGCCACCGGCGGGGCACGCGCCGGCGCGCCGGTGGACAGTGCACGTGAGCTGGAGGAGACGAACCGTGTCTGAGACCGTGATCAACACCGCGCTGCACCTCGGCGACGACATGGCGCCTGTGCGCAACCCCTACACCGGCGAGACGATCGGCTCGGTCTGTGCCGTCGCTGCGGACGCCCTGGAAGCCGTGATGCTGCGGGCCCGTGACGGCCGCACCACCGCGCGGGCCATGTCGCGGGCTGCCCGGGCCAAGGTCCTCGACGGCGCGGCCCGGCTGGTGGAGGAACGCGCCGAGTCTTTCGCCCGGCTGATCGTGAGTGAGGCGGGGAAGACCCTCGTCCAGGCCCGCAAGGAGACCGCCCGCGCGGTCAATACCCTGCGTCTGTCGGCCGCCGAGGCCCGCCGCAACGCCGGTGAGGTGGTGCCCTTCGACGCGTACGAGGGCTCCGAGGACCGTCAGGGGTGGTTCACCCGGGAGCCGCTGGGGATCATCGCCGCCATCACCCCGTACAACGACCCGCTGAACCTGGTCGCTCACAAGCTGGGGCCAGCCGTCGCGGGCGGCAACGCGGTGGTACTCAAACCGTCCGCGCTGACCCCGCTGTCGGCGCTGCGCCTGGTGGACACGCTGGTCGAGGCCGGTCTGCCCGAGGAGGTCGTGACCGTCGTCAACGGCGGGCCCGAGCTGGGTGCGGCCCTTGTTGCTTCGCGCGACGTGCGGATGGTGTCCTTCACCGGAGGTTTCCGCACCGGTGAGGCGATCGCCCGCTCGGCGGGACTGAAGAAACTCGCGATGGATCTCGGCGGCAACGCGCCCGTGATCGTCATGGAGGACGCGGACCTGGACGCCGCCGTGGAGGGCTGTGTGTCCGGTGCCTTCTGGGCGGCCGGCCAGAACTGTATCGGCGTCCAGCGGGTCCTTGTCGCCCGCCAGGTGTATGCGGCCTTCCGGGACGCCTTCGTCGCGCGAACACTGCGGCTGAGGGCGGGCGACCCGACGGACGAGCGTACGGACGTAGGGCCAATGATCACAGTCGGCTCGGCGGCCGCTGCCAAGGCCCTTGTCGACGCGGCGCTCGAACAGGGGGCGACTCTGCTGTGCGGCAATCGGCTCGATGGCAGTGTCTATGCCCCGACGGTCCTGGAGGACGTCCCGGGCACGGCTGCGGTGTGGCAGGACGAGGCGTTCGCGCCGGTCGTCGTCCTCCAGCCCTTCGACTCGTTCGGGGAGGCCGTCGAGCGGGCCAACGAGATCGAGTTCAGCCTGCACGCCGGTATCTTCACCACCCGGCTGGACCGAGCCCTGGCGGCTGCCAGGCGGCTGGACGCCGGAGGCGTCATGGTCAACGACTCCTCCGACTACCGCTTCGACGCGATGCCGTTCGGCGGCTTCAAGTACGGCAGCATGGGCCGTGAGGGGGTGCGGTTCGCCTACGAGGAGATGACCCAGCCCAAGGTCGTCTGCTTCAACGGGACGGGCGACGGCCGGTGAGCGGCTTCCGCATCGAATCCGACTCGTTGGGCGAGGTGGAGATCCCCCAGGCGGCGTACTGGGGCGTGCACACCGCCCGCGCTCTGGAGAACTTCCGGATCAGCGGTGTCTCCGCGGCCTCCCATCCGCACCTGGTGCGGGCCATGGCCGCCGTGAAACACGCGGCGGCCATGGCCAATGAGGAGGTCGGTGCTCTGGAGCCTCGCAAGGCACAGGCCATCGCCGAGGCGTGCGCCGAAATCGAACGGGGTCGATACCACGAGGAGTTCGTCGTGGACGTCGTCCAGGGCGGTGCCGGCACCAGCACCAACATGAACGCCAACGAGGTCATCGCCAACCTCGCCCTGGAACGCCTGGGTTGCGCCCGTGGACGGTACGACGTCCTCCACCCGCTCGACGATGTCAACCGATGCCAGTCGACCAACGATGTCTACCCGACAGCCCTGAAGATCGCCGTGAGCGCGGCTCTCGCCGACCTCTCCGTTGAACTCGGCCTGCTGTCCGAGGCATTCAAGGCCAAGGGCAGGGAGTTCCGGCATGTCGTGAAGGTGGGCCGCACCCAGTTGCAGGACGCGGTCCCGATGACACTCGGCCAGGAGTTCGCCGCGTTCGGCGTCACTCTGGCCGAGGACACCGCCCGCATCGCCGAAACGCTTCCGCTGCTCGCCGAGACCAACCTCGGCGCCACCGCAGTCGGCACCGGCGTCACCGCGGCAACCGGATACGCCCAGGCCGCTGTCCGGCATCTGCGGGCACTGACCGGGCTGGACCTGAAGGAGGCGTCCGACCTCGTCGAAGCAACCTCCGACACCGGTGTGTTCCTCCAGGCGTCCGGGGTCCTCAAACGCACGGCAGTGAAGCTGTCGAAGATCTGCAGCGATCTGCGGCTGCTGTCCAGCGGCCCGCAGTCCGGCCTCGGAGAGATCAACCTGCCGCCGCGCCAGGCCGGCTCCTCGATCATGCCGGGCAAGGTCAACCCGGTGATCCCGGAACTTGTCAACCAGATCGCCTTCGCCACGGCCGGGGCCGATGTGGCGATCACCATGGCCGCCGACAACGGGCAGTTGCAGCTCAACGCCTTCGAGCCGCTCATCGGCCACCTGCTCCTCCAGCACATCGCGTGGCTGACTCGCGGCTGCGCCACTCTGCGCACCCTGTGCGTGGTCGGGATCACAGCCAACGAGGAGCGACTGGCGCGGCACGCCGCAGGGTCTGTCGGGGTGGTGACGGCGCTGATACCCCGCATCGGGTACGCGGCAGCGGCCGAGGCCGCCCGGCAGGCACTGGCCACTGGTGCCGACGTGCTGGACGTCGTCGTCGACAGCGGACTGCTCGACCGTGACAGCGCCGAGCAATTGCTCCGGGCGGGCGCCTGACGGGACGCCCGCAGCCCCTGGGGCATGGGACGCGGCCGGCCCCGCAGGGCAGCCCGCGTACCGCTGCTGCCCGCCGGCCCGCCGGGGGCAGCAGCTCCCTCGGCCCTGCGATTCAGGACCGGCTGCGGTCGACGACGCGGGACAGCGCGAGAGTGGTGACCGTGTCACGTACACCGGGCATCTGGGCCATGTGCTCCCAGATGCCCCTCACGCGTTCCAGGGACCGGGCCTCCAGACTGACCAGCAGATCGAACTCGCCGCTCAGCACGTCGCAGGAGACGACTTCGGGAATGCGCCTGATCGCCGCGAGGACGTCGCCGCCGCGCATCCGGTCCTTCCGGTAGACGAGGACATGGGCGCGGACTAGGTCTCCGGCCGCCGTGCCGGACGGGCGGACTAGGGTGTAGCCGCCGATGTGCCCCTGCCGCTCGAGACGTTCCACCCGCTGGCGCACGGCGTTCCTGGACAACTGCACACGCTGGCCGAGTTCGGCGTGGGTGATGCGGGCGTTGCGGGTCAGTTCAGCGATGATCTTCTCATCGACGGCGTCCATGGCCTCGGCTCCTGGTTCTGGTCGTGAAAGGACCCCGGCGGCCTGCTGGCCGCCGGGGCGGGGGCATCGGTTACCGCTCCGGCCGTTTCACCGGACAGCGCACTCCGCCCCGTGGACGGCGAACACCCGGGCCGGGAAGCCGGAACCCCCCTGCGGCTTCGGCCAGGTCGCGACAATCAGTGCGCCCGCCTCGGGAACCCGGTCGAGGTTGGCCATGAGCTCGATCTGCCACCGGTCGCGCTCCAGGACATACCGCTCCAGGCTGAAGTCGCCTGCCGAGGTGGCCAGACCGGGGTCGGTGTCGGTCTGCTCGTGACCGATGGCGGTGACGCCCACCTCCTCGAAAAGATGACGCAGCACCGGCCCCGACCAGCCGGGTGCGTGGCTGAGGCCCGCCTCGTCCCGGTTGGCCATGGCGGACGGGTCCGGCCAGCGGCGGCTCCAGCCCGTGCGCAGGGCCACGAAGGCTCCGGCCGGTATACGGCCGTTGCGCCCTTCCCAGGCGGTCACGTCGTCCAGCGTGGGCACGGAGTCGGGGTCGGCCTCGACACGGCCGGTGATGTCGAGGACGACCAGCGGCAGGAGCATTTCCTTGACGGGGATGTCGTCCAGAGTGCGTGCGCCGTCCACGAAGTGCGCGGGCGGGTCGACGTGGGTGCCCCACTGGCCGACGAACGTGTAGAGGTGCACATTGAAGCCGTCACCGCGCTTCATGTCGAAGGGCATCTCGCGGCGCTCGTCCGGGAACGCCGGAAAGTGCGGCTGGCCCGGGTGGAAGGCGTGGGTGAGGTCCGTGTGCACCGACGTTTCGGTCAGTTCGCGCAGAGCGGCCCACAGGCGGGGCTCGGGGAAGCGGTCCATGTGCAGTTCGACCTTGTCTCTGTCTCGTAGGCTGGGCGCCGGCCCGTGCGACGCGCACGGGCCGGCCGGTATGACGGGGGTGCTTCGGGGCTGCAGACCGACGCTCGGCCCGTCAGGTCGGATTGTTCGTCAGCAGGTCGGCCAGCTCCGGGGGCTCGGCGACGAACGCGACGGCACCTGCGGCCTCTTCGGGGCCGCCGTATCCCCACCGCACGTGGACGGCGGGGATCCCCTCGGCCGCCGCGCTCTGCACGTCGTACGCCCGGTCGCCGACCATGAGCGGCCGGGAGACATCGACACCAAGTGCACGCAGCCGGGCGAGGCAGAGCCGGATGACCTGACGCTTGGTAGTCCGTCCCGCCGACTCGTCGATGCCGCAGACTGCCGCCAGACGAGCGTCCAGACGGTGGTGCCGGGTCACGCGTTCGGCTTGGTCCTGGACCTTGGACGTCGCCACGCCCATCGTCATCCCCAGCCCGGCCAGGGCGTCAAGCATCTCCGGAACTCCGGTGAACAGGGAGCTGTCGAGGGCACCGTGCTCCGCGTAGTCGGCCCGGTAGGTGTGCAGGGCCCGCCGCGCCGTCTCCTCGTCGAGGCCGACGACGTACCGGAAGGACTCGTACATCGGCGGTCCGACGAAGGAGCGCAGGGTGGGCTCGTCCGGTACCCCTGCGCCCACGCTGCGCAGCGCGGCCGCGGCACTGGCGGTGACGCCCGGCGCCGAGTCGACCAGGGTGCCGTCGAGGTCCAGCAGGAGACAGGTCGGATTCATGAACATCCCGTCTCCGTCTTTGTCGCTTTGGACGACTGCCCGGCCCCGTGGCGCAGGTGGTAATAGAGGAAGCAGGCTCCGACGAACGGGATGCCGAAGTACAGGGCCGTGACCTGCGCCGGGTCGAAGGCGATGCCGACGAGTGATGCCAGGCAGAGGGTGAAGGCGAGTACCGGCACGACTGGGTAGAACGGGGTCCGGTAGGCCAGGGTCCTGATGTCTCCGCCGGAGTTGACGAACTGCCGGCGGTGCAGGAACTGGGAGGCGACGATGGACATCCAGACGCCGACGGCGGCGAAGCCTGCCACGGAGACGAGCACCAGGTAGACCGTCTCCGCTGCGACCACGCTGCTGAGCAGGGAGGCGAGGCCGCCCAGCATGCTCAGCAGCAGCGCGGTCATGGGGATTCCGCGGGAGTTGAGGCGGCGCAGTGCCTGTGGTGCCTGTCCTTCTTCCGACAGGGAGAACAGCATGCGGGCGCAGGAATACAGTCCGCTGTTCCCGGCCGACAGCAGCGCCGTGATGATCACGAAGTTCATCAGGTCCGCCGCGTACGGGATGCCGACGGTCGAGAAGACGGTGACGAAGGGGCTCTCGTCGAGACCGACCTTCTCGTACGGGATCATGGCGGCGATCACCGTGATGGCGCCGACGAAGAAGAGCAGCAACCGGACGACGGTCACCCGCAGCGCCTTGGGGACGGCGGTGGCTGGGTCTGCGGTCTCGCCCGCGGCGACGCCGATGAGTTCCGAGCCGGAGAAGGCGTAGAAGGCTGCGAGGACGGTGACCAGGATGCCTGAGAAGCCGTGGGGGAAGAGGCCGCCGTCGGTGGTGAAGTTCTCGAAGAGGGACGGGAACGCCCGTCCACTGTCGGCGAGCGGGTGGAAGCCGGCCAGGGCGGCACCGCCCAGGACGATGAGGGCGACCACGGCGACGACCTTGATCAGCGAGAACCAGTACTCGGTCTCACCGAAGATCCGTGCCGAGAAGGCGTTCACTGCGAAGACGACCGCGGCGAAGACCACGCACCAGACCCACACGCTCACCGAGGGGAACCAGCGCTGCATCAGCAGACCGCAGGCGGTGAACTCGGAGCCGAGGGCGACGGCCCAGGTGAGCCAGTACAGCCACGCCGTGGCGAATCCGGTCGCCGGGCTGATGGAACGGGCGGCGTAGATGTGGAAGGACCCCGAGACGGGGTAGATGACGGCGAGTTCACCAAGGCAGGTCATGACCAGGTAAACGACGAACGCGCCGACGAGGTAGGCGAGCACGGCACCGAGAGGGCCGGCCTGGGAAATGGTGAAGCCGGAACTGATGAACAGCCCGGAGCCGATGACGCCCCCCATCGCGATCATGACCAGGTGGCGGGCGGTCATGGAGCGGCGTAGTGCCTCGCGGGGCGCTTCGGACGGGACGGGCGGCGGTGCGGGGGACGAAGGAGGGGACGAAGGCGCTGTGTGCGGCTGTGCCGGGGGGCTTCCCGGCGTGAGGGGCAGGGACATATGACGTGTCCTTGGGTGGCAGCGGCTGGGGACGGCAACGCATGGCGAACGGGTGATGCCACTGGTGGGGCCTGCGGCGTGCGGGATGGGGTGGCCCCGCGCGCCGCGGCCGGGAGGAACGCCTGACGTCTGCGACATCGGTCAGGCGCGGTAGACGAGGTCGAATGGAGCGGACAGTTCGACGACCGGGACTTCCCAGGGATGGGCATCCAGGATGCGGCCGAGGACGCGCGACACCTCGTCGTCCGGCGTACGAGCGTCGATGTGGACGGTGACAGTGAGCGTGGGGGAGAGAGAACTGACGCCGACGGAACCGAAGGCCGGGTGGGCTCCCTGCTCCGTGGTGAAGCCCTCCACGCCGACACCCACCTCGAAGACGTCGCTGTAGACACCGAAGTCGCCCGCACACGGTGAAGAACGCAGGACCTGCAGCAACGAGCCGAATGCCGCGTCGTCGCGCAGCGTCTCGGTCTGGCCCGCTCCCAGGGCGGCGAGTGTCTCACCGGTGACCGGCCAGTACACCCGGACCGACCGGACTGAGCGGAGCTTGATCCCCCCGAGGGGCGGCCGGTCGGACACACCATCGAGTGCCGATGCCGTCGTGGCGGTGGTCATGTGTGTGAGTTCCCTTCTCCGATTGACCGTGATGCTATGTGTGCATTAAGTGCACGACAAGATGTGAATGCTGCACAGTTTGAAAAAGGTTCGCCGGATGATCACCGGGGTGATCGCTGGGTGGTTTCCGGGCCGGGTAGGGTGCCGCGCATGGAATCGAGTGTGGGCCGGGGCTTCGACGTACTGTCCGCACTCACCGGTCGCACGGTTGCCAACCACCGCGGTGCCTCGATCAGCGACCTGGCCCGCGACATGGGGCGCGACCGCAGTCAGGTGTCCCGGGCCCTCAACGCCATGACCGAGGAGGAATTCCTCCTGCGCGACGCCGCGTCACGCACCCTCGCACCGCACTGGCGGCTGTACGCGGACGCACAGGAGCTCACAGCCCACCGGCTGCGCACCGACGGACAGACGGCGCTGGAAGGGCTGGCCGCCGACACGGGCGAGAGCTGCTACCTCGGCATACTCGTCGGCGACGCCACCGTCACCATTGCGGAACGGGTGCCGCCGGGCAGCAATCAGATCGGCTCCTGGATCGGGCGGCCCTACCCGGCGTACTGCAGTGACTGCGGCCAGGCCCTGCTGTGCGACGCCGAGGACGATGAGGTCGCCTCGGTACTCGCCCGCACCGATTTCGTACGCCACGGACCCAACACCCCCACCAGCGTCGACGACTTTCTCCGCCGTCTCGCAGGGACCCGCGAGCGCGGCTACTCCGTCATCGACGAGGAGGCCGAACCCGGCCTGTACTCGATCGCCGCACCGGTCCGCGACTTCCGCGGTGAGGTGATCGCCGCGATCCAGATCGTGGGACCGCGTGTCCGCCTGGCGCCCCGCACCGATGACCACGCGGCGGCGGCCCTGTCCTGGAGCCGGTGGCTCCAGGACGCACTGCGCGGCCACAGCAGCCGCTGACTCAGTTGCTTGCAAGCAGCCACACAGGCGTCCGGCCAGGACCTGGCCTGCACCGTGATCACCCACAGTCCGCCGATCGCCGTGGCTCTGCTCGACCATCCGCGAGCGGAGGTCTTCGTGCTCGGTGGCCGCCTCTTCAAGCACTCGGCAGTCGCTTGCGGTGAGGCTGCGGTCGAGGCCGTGCAGAACGTCTCCGCCGGACACCTTCCGAGGAGGTTGCGATGAAACGCGCCCTCGCGGCGCGGGCCGCGGACACCTATGTCCTCGCCTCCTCCAAGAAGATCGGCACTGCTTCCCGTTTCCGTGTCCTGCCGCGTCGGGAAGAGATCAGCGGGCTGATCACGGACGAGAAGCCGCACGACCCGGTGATCGAGCAGCACGGCGCGCGGGGTCGAAGTCCTGGCGGCCGGCTGACTGCGGTGGATCCGACTGCGGGGCGGCCGGTCGTCCGGACACCGGGCCCGCCGGGGCGCCGTCCCCGCCCAGGCGGTCACTGTGGCTACGCGTACGGCTCGGGTACGGATTGGTCGTCGGCGGCCGGAATGGCGGGTTCTTGACCGCTGCCGCCTCGTTCCGCGCGGGTGGGCCTGCCCAGGACGACTCCGGCCAGGACCAGTACCAGTCCGCCCAACTGCTGAACGGTCAGCAACTCGGAAGCGCTCACCCCGGGGTGACGTCGACGTGCGGCAGGTCCTGGCCGAGGCGGTCGGCGAGTGCGGCCGCCCGACGGTGGCGGCGGCCCATTAGCTGCCGCCCCAGCTACCCTGTCAGCCAGCAGGCCCGGCCGAAATTCCCGGCGAGGGCATGCACCGTGGCCATAGAGTCCTGCCTCGATGAAGAAACGAGTGCAGTTCACCGAGCAGGTTGTGCGGTTTCGCGACTACATGCCGGCCGGAGATCGGGAAACGTTCCTGCGTCTGGTCGACAGGATCGCAGCCGAGCCAGAGGGCGCTGGCAGTCACCTCACCTATACGACCGACACAGTGACCCGCTCGGTCTGGGAGGACCACGTCATGGTCCAGTACGTCGTAACCAGCTTCTACGTGGTCTTCATCGAACTCGACATCTACGACGCGTCGCGTGGCTTCAACGAGGTGTAGTCCGGGTAGGAGTAGCTGCGGTACAGAAAGTGCCGCTGAGATTGATCTTGCTGGGGTTGGCCTACCTCGTCGGCGCTTCGAGCTGACGAGGCACGGCGCCAGCGCGCAGCTCACGCAGGTCCGGGATGTGGTTGTAGAGGGTGCCCGGCGAGACGCCCAGCAGCTTGACGATCGA
Organism: Streptomyces sp. NBC_01363; assembly: GCF_026340595.1. Classification (GTDB taxonomy): domain Bacteria; phylum Actinomycetota; class Actinomycetes; order Streptomycetales; family Streptomycetaceae; genus Streptomyces. The sequence goes on along the minus strand of NZ_JAPEPF010000001.1, from coordinate 5,982,348 downwards.
GGTGATCGAGCGGCCGGGGTCCGGCAGCAGATCGCGAGCGGCGCGGATGACTTCCTCGGTGGCGACGCTCGGGCGCCCGCCGACCCGGCCGCGCTCGCGGGCGGCGGCCAGGCCCTCGTTGGTGCCGATGACGATGAGTTCGCGGATGAACTCGGCGAGCGCGGCGAAGACGTGGAAGACGAGCCGGCCGCCGGGGGTTGTGGTGTCCAGGTTCTCGTGCAGCGAGGTGAAGCCGATCCCGCACTCGCGCAGTTCGGCGACCATGTTGATGAGGTCCTGGAGGCTGCGGCCGTAGCGGTCCAGGCTCGGGACGACGAGGGTGTCGCCGGGGTCGAGGAAGGCGTGGCACGCCTTCAGTTCGGGGCGGAGCGCGTTCTTGCCGGACTTCTTGTCCGCGAAGATCTTCCGGCACCCGGCGGCGGTGAGCGCGTCGAGCTGCCGCTCCAGCTTCTGCCCGCTGGTCGAGACTCGCGCATATCCGATCTTGATCTCGGTGCGGACGAGTGGTTCGGCGACGAGGAGGCCCGGCTCGGCCGGTTCGAGAGCGGTCATGGCCACGGATCATGTCAGAAAACGTTGGGTCGGGGTTATTGAATGACCCAGGTTTTTGAAGGGGTTTTTGAAGGCTCTGCGGGGTCCGGGCGGCCTCGCAGAGCGATCTTCAGAAAACGAAGGTTTCTTGAAGGTTGGTAGCTCGGCGATCAAGTAATCGGTTGTCTGTAGACGATGGTTGTGGATCTACTGTCCGCCATGGTTACCCAGGTGCGCCCACCGCAACGAGATGAGATGAACGCGTACTACCGGGCCTTGCCCTTCGCGAACGGGTTGCCGCAATGGGAGCCAGCTGATGCCGCGTGGCACGGGGGTCCGGAGCCGTGGCCCCCGCGGCGCACTCCGGCGACCGCCGAGCAGCTAGAGGAGTGGGCAGAAGCTGACGTCAAGGACGAGTCCTTCCACCCGATCGCGACTTTCGCAGATGGCGCGTGCGTCGGCGCATCGGCCGCCATCTCCTTCGACGTGACGGTTCCTGGCGGGGGCACGGTCAAGATGGCCGGCGTTACTTCTACCGGGGTGATCGCTACACACCGCCGACGCGGTTACCTGCGGCGGATGATGCAGGCCATGTTCGACGCCGCCTTGGACCGAGGCGAGCCGTTGGCGATGCTCAGCGCCAGCGAGGGCAGCATCTACGGCCGATTCGGGTTCTCACCGGCGACCTTCCGCACGCGGTGGGAGCTGGACCGTCACGAAGCCGCCTTCCTTCCGGCAGCGCCCGACCCGGGTTCGCTGGAGCTGGTCGACGCCGCGCAGGCGAAGCAGTTCTGGCCTGTGGTGCACGCGGAGGTGCGTGCACACCGTACCGGTGAGCTCACCCCCCTGCCCGGGCACTGGGACAGCCTGTCCGACACTACGGACGGCACGAACGGACCGCTGCGGTATCTCGCCCACCGCGACCAGCACGGCGAGGTAGACGGCATCGCCAACTTCCGACTGCCGTGGTCCTCGACAGCCGTCAACGCGGGGACACTCGTTGTTGAGGCGCTGGAGGCGACGAACCCGACGGCGTATCGCGCACTGTGGAGCTTGTTGGTCGACTTCGACCTCACCAGGACCATCGTGGCGCCCGGCCGCCCGCGCGACGAACCACTGCGGTGGATACTTGCGAACCCGCGAGCGATGCGCATCGCCCGGCAGTCCGACAACTTGTGGGCACGCCTTCTCGACGTCCCCCGCGCCCTGACGCAACGCTCGTACGACACGGTCGGCGAGGTGGCGTTCACCATCGATGACGACCAAATGTGCCCGGCGAACAACCGGACATGGCTTCTCCGCACAGGCGGTACGTCGGTGGCATGCGTTGCCGCCGACCAGCAGGCGGATCTGACCATCACAATCGCGGCGCTCAGTTCGCTCTACTTCGGCGGTATGTCGGCACATGACCTGATGTACGCGGGTCGCATCACTCCGCACGCCGACGGCGCGATCGCGCAGCTAACCCGGCTGTTCCGCATCGACCCCGAACCGCACAACTCCTTCGGCTTCTGAGGCAGTATCAGGCCCCTCGGCCACTGTGCAGCCGTTCGGGACGCGGTCAGTCGCTCTCGTCGTCCTCGGCGGCGTCCGGGTCCCGGAAGGGGCGCAGGCCCTGGCCTGGCGCGCTGGCCTTGATGTTGAACAGGTAGCGGCCCAGGAAGTTGATGTGCCGGTCCTTGAGCGGGGAGAGCCGGGCGACGTCCTCGTCCTTGATGTCGTGGCCCTCGGCACGGAGCCGGGCCACGGCGGCGTCGAGGTAGCGGGTGTTCCACAGGACGACGGCGTTGAGGACCAGGCCGAGGGCGGCGAGCTGGTCCTCCTGGCCCTCCCGGTACGCCTGGCGGATCTGGCCCCGGCCGCCGTGGCAGATCGCGCGGGCGAGCCGGTGGCGGGACTCCTGCACGGTGAGCTGCCGGTTCATCAGACGGCGGTAGGTATCGTCCATCGGGTCGACCAAGGCGAGCAGGTGCATGGTCTTGTCGATGCGCCCGTACTCGGCGAACGCGGCACCGAGCGGGGTGGGGTGACCCTCGCGGCCGAACATCCGCAGCAGGTCGTAGGCCCGGACCTGGTTGGTGATGAGCGACCCGGCGAACCGGAGCATGTCCGGCCAGTGCGCGGCTATCCGCTTGAGGTTGACCTTGTTGCAGGCCACGGCCTCCAGCGGCCCGTACCCAGCAGCCGGCCCTTCTCCGTCGGGCAGGTCGGCCCGCCAGAACCGCTGGTCGGCCAGGTCGCGGAAGCGCGGGGCGAAGCGGAAGCCGAGCATCTTGTACAGGCCGAAGGCCATGTCGCTGTACGAGGCGTTGTCGGTCGCCACCATCTCCGGCTTCACGCCGCCGTCGAGGTTCAGCAGGGTGTCCAGGGTGTAGAGGCTGTCACGCGGGGTGCCGCGCACGACCATCGCGCCGATGCCCGCGACCTGGTCATTGACGGCGTTGAGCCAGGTCACGCCGCGTTTGTAGCCGTAGTACTTTGGCGAGGGCCCGGTGTTGATGCTCTTGACGGGTACGACGAAGCGCAGGCCGTCGACGGAGGCGAGCAGCCCGCCGCCCCACATCTGGGCCAGCTCGATGCGGGACTGGGCGGCGATCAAGGCAGCGTTCGCCGCGGCGAGGGTGTCGGCGCGCACGTAGTTCTGGTCGACGTGGGACAGCCGCGAGCGGGTCAGCGCCTTACTCTCCGGATCGATGACCGGGGTCAGACCGATGTTGCAGCTCTGCGACACCAGCAGCGCGACCAGGGAGACGAGCAGGCCCTCCATGCGGGTGCGCCGGTCCGAGACGTGCCCGAAGGAGTCGAAGAACCCGGTCCAGGAGTGCACCTCGAAGAGCAGGTCCGGCAAGTCGATCCGGGGAAGCATCGCCTCCGTGGTCGTCTTCAGCCAGGTCAGCGACTCCGGCTCGCCCACCGCGCCGAGCTTGTCCACCGACAGGCGGGCACGGCCGCCTCCCTCGGGGACGACGACCTCCACCTTCGCGTCATCGCCGGCCTCGGCGAGCCGGTCGGCCATCTGCCGCCACGCCGCGTCCAGCCCGCGCGTGAGCTGGGCCAGGTGCTCGCCCGCGTCCTCGGTCAGGGACAGGCCTGCCAGCACGTCCGCGCGCATCGCCTCCCACCGAGGGCCGTCCAGCAGCCGGGCGCGTGGGTCCGCCCACCGGTTCGACGGGGCGGCGAACACGTCGCGCCGGTTCAGCGCGCGGTGCAGCTGCTCCAGCACGCACACCACGTACGCGTCCCGGTCGACCGCGCCCTGGGGCAGCTTGGTGTTCGAGAACACCGGCCGCTTCCACATGGCGGGCACCAACTCGGCGTCGACCTCACGGGGCAGCAGCGGCCGGTCCTTGACCCTCCGGCGCGAGAGCGCGGGCAGGCGGCGCACCGCCTTCAACAAGCGCCGCCCGGCCGGTGCGGCGCCCAGCGCATCAGACTCGCCCAGCAGGGCCAGGAAAGGGCGCACGGTGTTGTAGCGCAGGGCCAGCTTCTCGCGCATCGCCGCCTCGGCCGACCCGTCGTCCTCGGGCACCAGGGCCTCGACGGTCGCCACCGCGCCGGCCACCACCGTACGCGGCACGGCCTCCTCAACCGCCGCCCACAGCGCCGCGACGTCCAGGTCCGCGTCGTGCTCGGCGACCAGGTCCAGCTCCTCAGTGAGGATCTTCGACGCCTTCGCCAGGATGCGGGCCGCCTTCTCCAGCTGCGGCAACATCGCCAGGCGCTCCCGCTCCGAGGCCCGCCGCGCCGGGCTCATCAGCCGGTTCGCCATCAACACCGTGAACAGGTCCAGCGCGTCATCGACCGCCTGCGCCTCCAGCTGACGCACCACCGCCGTCAGCAACGCGGTCCGCCGCGGATCGGGCGCCCGCTCGATCGTCTGCAACGTGCTCAGCTACCCGTACCGGGCCAGCGTGGACAGCCGGTTCACCGGCACCCGCGACAGGTTCACACGCCCCAGCGCGAACGCGGAGATCTCCTCCACCCGCTCCATAGCCCGCACCATCGCGGTGCCCGTCGACTTCGTCGGCGGCGTCCGCAGCCGCTCCAGCTCCGATACCCGCTTGCCCTCCGGCACCACCAGCAGCTCAGCCAGCGCCGGCGCGAGCGCGGGGTCGGCCCGGTGCGCAGCGCGGGCCACCGCCTCGTACACACGCCGTTCGGCCACCGTGCGGGCCTCCGACACGTGCCGGGCCAGCACGCTCACCCCGGGCAGCAGCACCCGGTTCTTGCGCAGCCACGTCACCGCGTGGTTGAACAACGCCACCGGCCCCTCGGCGTGCGTCCACGCCCGCCCGTACAGGAAGCCGCGGAACTCCCGCCCCCACTTCCGGTCGGTGAAGTCCCGGTACTTGAACCGCTCCTGGATCTCCGCCGCGTGCTCGTACGGTGTCCTGCGCCGCTCCGGGTACCGCTTCACGCACGACGCGTCCTCGATGCCGAGCTGCCCGGCCAGGTACTCCACGACCTCCCACGGCACCGCCAGCGGATCGTCGCCCAGGAACCGGCCGATGTAGCGGACGGTGCAGATCTGCACCGCCATGCCCAGCCGGTGCGCGTCAGTACGCCGCAGCGCGATCAGGTCACGGTCGTCGTCATCGAGGAAGAAGAACCGCTCCAGCTCCGGGCGCGTGGGCACCTCGGTGAACGTCCCATACGCCTCGGCCTGCTCATCAGTCAGAAACTCCACCGGCACGATCCGGACCGTAGCCAGCACCGACAGCCACTCGACGATCTTTCCGAGAACCCCGGCGGCACCCTGGTAGATGTGCTAGACGACCATGATCAATCTCAGCGGCACTTTCTGTACCGCAACTACAAGCGCCGCCAATTGCATCGGATGCGAACTGGCGACAGTTGATGTGGCGACGCCGGCGAAGGCGGACGACACCTCGCTGAGCAGGGACGTCCGGCTCTGTTGCGTCGCGCGACGGTAGCGGCTGGCGAGGCCTGCTGGCCAGCCACTGTCACTCGTCCGGATGGACGGCCTGCGGTTTCGCCGCCGACTCGCATCCGATGCGGTTTTCTCGCATTGGATGCGAGCTACGGAGAGTGGTGGACAGTGAGGTTCAACGGGCCCGTCCCGGGGGCGGCGAGACTGCACCTGACAGACGGCATCGCACTGCTGCGGCCGGAGGAACAGGTCTTCTCCGCGATGCTGGGCGGATTCGCCAATCAGCAGCTCGCACGGAACCTGGCCCGCTCGACTGTCGAAGGTCGGGAGAACACGGTGAAGGCGTTCACCGCCTACGTGAACGCCTTCCCGTGGCAGTGGACGCCGGCCATGGTGGACGAATGGCTCGGTGATCTGCGCTCATTGCGTGATCTGAAGCGTTCGACGATCCGCTCGTACTCCGAAGCCATCCGCTCCTTCTGCCACTTCGCTACCGACCCCCTCTACGAGTGGGCCACCACGTGTGAAGAGCGGTTCGGCTCCCATCCAGTCCAGATCGTGCACGAGTGGAACACCGCGGTACACGTCCAGGACAACGAGTCCGATGCGAAGAAGCGCGCCTTCACCAAGGCCGAGCTACATGCCTTCTTCGCCCACTGCGACGACGAGGTGGCCCGCATCCGGGCCTTCGGCCGCAAGGGCTGGCTGCCCGCTTTCCGCGACGCGACGTTGTTCAAGACCGCGTACGCCTTCGGCACACGACGCAACGAAACACGGATGCTGGACGCCGCTGACTTCGGCCGCAACCCACACGGAAACGAGTACGGCGAGTTCGGTCTGTGCCGCGTCCGGTTCGGCAAAGCCAAGAAGGGCTCGCCGCCCAAGCGACGCACAGTGCTGACCGTCTGGGACTGGGCTCCCGACATCCTGGACGAGTGGTTCACCGAGGTCCGGCCGCTGTTCGGAGGCGAAGGGAACCCAGCCGCCTGGCCCTCCGAGCGTGGACTGCGGATCGGCTGCCAGCGGCTCAACTCCCGGTTTATCACCTATCGTCAGGCCCTTGGCCTGGACGAAGGACTGGACTTCCATTCCTTCCGCAGGTCCTACGTCACCCATCTGATCGAGGCTGGCTGGGATCCGCGATTCGTCCAAGAGCAGGTCGGTCACGACCACGCAAGCACGACCGCGATCTACACCTGCGTGAGCTCGGACTTCCGCACACGCACACTCCGTCGACATCTGGACGGCACCATTGCCGCCGCCCTGGAGAGCCAGGCCGGGAGGCAGAGGTGAAGCGCAAGGTCGGCTACACGTGGAAGCTGCGCGAACTGATGGGCACCCACGGCATGTTCACCACCACCGAGCTGGTGCCGCTACTACGCGACCGCGGCATCGAACTGTCAGCTTCCCAGGTCCACCGCCTGGTCTCCGGCACCCCCGAGCGGTTGTCGCTTCAGGTCCTGGCCGCGTTCTGCGACATCTTCTCCTGCACGCCGGCAGACCTGGTCACCACGACCGCCGAGAACGCCGGAGTGCGCAAGACCGCGACCGGTGATCTCCCTGCCTTGCCGACGTCGGTCGCGAAGCTGCGGCCTCGACCGGCCCGAATCCTTCCTGACGAGTGAGCCCCTCCTACACCCCCGAGGAGTGCGAGCGCTGGCACAAGAGGACGTGCGCCCGCTGTCAGCGCCACGGCTGGTTCGCCGCTCGCTGGCCCGACGGCTATGTCTGCCGCACCTGCCACGACAAAGCTCTCTGCGTTCGTGGAACCTGTCCCGAATGTGGAGTCGAGCGGGCTCTTCCCGGCCTACGGCCCGGCGACCGCACGCCCATCTGCTCCGACTGCGCGGGCTTCATGATGTCCTATCGATGCTCCCGCTGCGGAGAGGAAGGCAAGCTGCACGGAGGTCGGCTCTGCACCCGCTGCACCGTTGCCGACCGGCTTTCCCAGCTGCTGGACGACGGCACCGGCCGCATCCGCCTCGAACTCGTTCCGCTGGCCGACTCGCTCCGCACCATGGACAGCCCGTTGTCCGGCCTCGCCTGGCTCGACCGGCACAAAGAACGCCCCGATTCCACCGCCGACTGGCTACGCCGACTCGCCACCGGCGACATCGAGCTGACCCACGAAGCCTTCCACGCCCTCGAACCCTGGCGGGCCGCCGCCCATCTGAGGGAACTCCTCATGTCCTGCGGTGTCCTACCCGCCGTCGACAAGCAGATCTGCTCGTTCGAACGGTGGCTCATCGGCCACCTCGCCGACATTCCTGACCCCGACCACGCTCAGGTCATCCGCCGGTTCGCCACCTGGGAAGTGCTCCCACGCCTGCGGACCAGCAGCCAGAAGAAGCCGATCACACCGGCAGCCCGTCGACATGCCGCTGACCAGGTCAAGCAGGCCACAGCCTTCCTCACCTGGCTCGCCGCCCGTGATCACACCCTTGGCACCTGCGGCCAGACCGGCATCGACGCCTGGCACGCCGAGCAGAAGGAGTACACCCGCAACACCATGCGAGCCTTCCTGCTCTGGTGCTCGGCCAGCAAGCTCACCCGGCCCTTCCGGCTTCCTCCGGTCCAGATCCGCCGGGCAACTCCGATACCGCAGCCCGAACGACTGGAGCTGATCGGCTGTCTTCTCACCGACCCGGACCTGCCGCTTCGCACTCGGGTCGCGGGCGTGATCGTCCTGCTCTATGCCCAGCCACTCAGCCGAGTCGTGCGTCTCACCCTGGACGACATCGGCCACAGCAACGACCAGACACTTCTCCGCCTCGGCGAACCGCCGTCCCCAGTGCCCGAACCGCTCGCGGAACTGCTGCATCGCTGGATCAGCAGCCGGGACAACATGAACACCGCGACCAACCACGCCTCCCGGTGGCTGTTCCCCGGCCGCCGGGCCGGACAACCGATGCACCCCGACGCTCTCGCCGCGCTCATCAACGACATCGGCATCCCCACCATCGCTGGCCGCACAGCCGCGATCCGGCAACACGTTCTGGAAATGCCCGCACCGGTCGTCGCTGAGGCTCTTGGCTATCACCGGGTTACCACAGCCAAGCTCGCGTCCGAGGCCGGAGGCACTTGGAGCCGATACGCCGCCGGAGACCAATGGCGGTCACCACCCGGCTGGACCCCGCGGAGAACTTGCGACAGTTGAAAACGAGCCGACCACAATCAGACCCAAGTCAAGGCAGCCGTTGACCGGACGCACCCTGGGTTGCACAAAACCGCTCGCGGTTGGCAGCCACCGGCGCGATGCTGTCACGATGCCTGCAGAGACCGCTTACCACGACGAAGTCGGCGACTACTTCGCAAAGAACGCCGACACCAGCCCCTACAACGCACACACCGATCGGCCAGCGATGCTCGCGCTAGCGGGGGATGTTGCCGGGCTGAAGATTCTCGATGTCGGCTGCGGGGCCGGGCACTACGCGGCCGAACTCCTGGCGGGTGGTGCCGAGGTAGTCGGAATCGACGGCAGCGCAACTCTGCTGAGTCACGCGCGGGAGCGATTGGGTGACCGGGCCGAACTGCGCATGCACGACGCGGAGAAGCCGCTGGACTTCATCGACGACGCGTCGTTCGACGGAGTCGTGTGCGCATTGATGCTCCACCACATCGCCGATCGGCCGCGTCTCCTCGGCGACCTACGACGCGTCCTGCGTCCCGGAGGATGGCTGCTGGTCTCGACGACCCACCCGACGGCTGACTGGCGGAAATTCGGTGGCTCGTACTACGCCGAGGACTGGGTTGACCTCCCGCTCGCTGGGGGGCCGTTGGCAGTCCACTACCAGCGCATGTCGCTGGAAACGTTCCTGAGCGAGCTGCTGGCCGCCGGATTCATGCTTGAAAGACTCATCGAGCCTCGCCCGACGCCCGGCCTGCGAGAACTCGACGAAACGGCCTACAACAAGCTCCACCAGGCTCCGTGCTTCCTTGCTGTCAGGCTTCTGCGGCCCTGACAGCACGCAACCCCTGCCTCCCGGCGAACGCGCACAGTCACTGCTCCGTCTCCCAAGCGCCAGAACTGGCGACACTTGAATACGCGAGCCCACCAGTATCACACCCGTAGTCGGACACGGTGACGGCCCCGATCACCGATCGGGGCCGTCGTCGTGGGTCGGGTGCCGCCGGGCGAGGCGCCGACCCCAGCACAGCACCAGCTGAGCACGTTCGTCCGTACATAGTTGGGTACGTTCACGGCTCTGGCAAGATTTTCGTAGCCGGAGATCATCTCGGAGGGACGGTCCGCCGGTCCGCGTAGTGGGCAGACTGCAGCTGTGCTCTGTTGAAATGGCAAGCCTGTTACCGCAGTTGGTCAATGTGCTGGTGGTTTCGGCCGATGTCTCCGATGCTGTCGTGACGGTCCGCGCCCGCACGAGGTCCGGTGTTCCAGTGGGATGTACGGGATGCGGCCAGCTCAGCGCGTGGTGCCACAGCCGCTATGTACGGCGCCTCGCCGACGTCACTCTCGGAGGCCGGCCTCTGCGCATCGAGTTGTCCGTACGCCGCCTGTACTGCGAAAACCCGACTTGCCCGAAGGTGACCTTCGCCGAGCAAGTGCCGGGGCTGACCGTGCGCTACCAGCGGCGCACCCCACAGTTGCAGCGCCTGGTAGAGGCTGTCGGTGTGGTGCTGGCCGGCCGGGGCGGTGCCCGGATGCTGCGGATCCTGAACGTCACGCTCTCGCGGTGCGCTGTCCTGTCCCATCTGATGCGGGTGCCGCTTCCGCCACTGGAGACACCCCGGGTGCTGGGGGTGGACGACTTCGCGCTCTACGGCGATACCTACGGCACCCTCCTGGTCGACGCCACCACCCGGCTCCCGCTCACACTCTGGGAAGGACGCGACGCGGAGCAGCTCAACCACTGGCTTCGCGAGCACCCAGGTGTCGAGGTCGCCTGTCGCGACGGCTCCCTCACCTACCGGCGGGGCATCACTGCTGGCGCACCCGACGCCGTGCAGGTCAGCGACCGCTTCCACCTCTGGCAGGGCCTCTCCCGCCGCGTTCAGGACATCGCCTCCACCCACCGCGGCTGCCTGGCCGCAGCACTGCCCCCGGTCAGTGAGACCGATCCCGCACCGGTCGAGGAGACTGCCGAGAACACCGCGGCGGACACCCGGGCCGGGCGCCACGCCCGCAGGCTGTTCGAGGCCGTGCATGATCTGACCCGCACCGGCCGGAGCCACAGCTCCGTGGCCCGAGAGCTCGGCCTGGACCGCCGCACGGTACGCAAGTACGCCCGAGCCCGCACCTGGCAGGAAGTGATGCGCCGCCCGCCCCGCAAGCCCTCCACCCTGGACCCCTACCTCGACTACCTGCAACAACGCTGGGACGAGGGACAGCACAGCGCGAAGATCCTGCACGAGGAGCTCCGGACCAAGGGCTACCTCGGCCACTACCAGCGCGTGAAAATGGCCGTCGCACCCCTACGACGGGGTCTGCCGCTGGACGAGCCACGCGAGCGACCGCCCTCCCCGCGCGAAGCCGCCCGCTGGATTACCACCCATCCGGGCCGCCGCAGCCCGCGCATCAACGACCGCCTGCCCCGGCTCCTCGATCACTGCCCTGAACTCAGGCACACCCACGACCTGGTCCGCCGATTCGCCAGCATGCTCGACAACCATGACGCGACACCCTTGCCAGGCTGGCTGGATGACCTCGCAAACAGCGGACTGGCCCCTCTCGCCGGCCTCGCCGGAGCCCTGCGCGAAGACCGGCATGCCGTCGCCCAGGGAATCACTACCCCTTACAACTCCGGGGTCGACGAAGGTCGCATCACCGATGTCAAGCTGCAGAAACGTCTGATGGCTGGACGCGCCGGCGTCCCACTTCTCCGCCACCGCGTCGTCCTGATCGCCCACCTCCGCCGCCACTACGCGGACCGGCTGACCTTCCCTCCGAGATGATCTCCGGCTACGAAAATCTTGCCAGAGCCACGTTCACGTGTACGCGGACACCCGTGGGTGCAACGGCTACCCTGTCGCGGTGACGACCTCGCGAGTACTGTCGATCGCCCTCCAGGACACCGGCCAGCCCCCGCTGCGTCCACTGCCCATCGAAGCAGCCGAACTTCTTCACGACGTTGATGCTCCGCCGCGCCTGGTCGCCCATCTGCGAGCAGTCCACGACGTTGCAGGGCAACTCCTCGCATGGATCGCTGCACGCAACCTCGATCTGGGCATCAACCCGGAGGCCGTTCTCTTCGGAGCCGCCACCCACGACATCGGCAAGGTCCTGCACCCCGCCGAATTGACTGCTCCCGGCGCACAGCACGAAGAAGCCGGCCGTGAGCTGCTTATGACCCGAGGCATCGACTCCGCCATCGCACGCTTCGCCGGAACACACGCCGCCTGGACCGCTGAGGAGGCCGGGATGGAAGACCTCCTGGTCAGCCTGGCCGACAAGATCTGGAAGAACAAACGGGTCACCGAACTCGAAGACCTTGTCGTCGCCAGGCTCGCGGTGGCGAGCGGAAGGACGGTCTGGGAGGAGTTCCTCGACCTGGACAGCGTGCTCGCGCGTATCGGTGACCAGGCTGATGAACGTCTCGCCTTCCAGATGTCCTATTCCACAGTCGGGAACGGCCATCGACTGCCTAACCTCCCGGACACGCTCACGACATGGTTCGCCGAGAACGACGCGGTTTTCTGCGCGCGTGGGATCACCGCCGAACTGCGGCACTCCCCAGAAGACGGCCGACTCAAGAACAGCGCATGGCTGACTGTCGAGGCCCGGGACCGGGGCATCCAGATCACCGTCTGGAGCAGCGGCGAAGCCGAACTCGACTACGTGGACCTCGGCAGTGGTGACAACCGTCCTGAGCATCGAGACCTCCAAACCGACCAAGAACTCCATGCTCTCCTCAGATCCGCACTCGACTGGGTCGCCCCCGGCACGAACGGCTGATCACGAGGATTGGACACGACTCTGCGGACGGACGTCGACGACAACTAACGCGGACTCGAACGAAACCCCAGCTCAACGCCACACGATTGGACACTCAATCGCGGAACCTACAACCCGGCCCCGTTCACGCCGGTTCAGCCGGTCGTACAGATCATGTACTCGCATCGCCTGCTGCTGCAGCTCGTCAAGGCTCATCCGCGCCTCCCGCCGGTCCACGTCGGACCCACATGCTCTCAAGCCGGGCGTTCAGCCACACTGCTCCAGCCCTGTCTCGGGCTTGCAGATCTGGCACGGCTCGATGTCCGGCTCGGCCAGCGCGATCATCGCGTCCTCGCGGGTGAGGAATCCACCCTCGACCGGATACAGGGCACAGTCCCCGCGGTGCACCAGAGCCGCCGACGACGACCGCTGCGGCTGGATCTTCCACCGCATCGCGGCGTGCGCCTGCTCCCGACGCCGCCGCTCCTGCTGCTCCGCGATCTCCAGTTCCCGGATCCGGCCCCGGACCTGACGCAGCTGCCACTCCAGCCAGTCGGCCAGGGCTTGGTTCTTGTCCAGGTCGGATATGCCGCCGGACACGGCTACGCCTCGGCCGGCTCGTGTGCGTGCTTGAGCGCCATACGTGCCGCAACACGGTCGCCGGCTTCGACGGAATCCCAGAAGGGATGTGTGGACACAGCGATGCTGAGCTCCCGGAGCCGGGCGCGGAAGCGGGTGACTTCCGCGGCCTGGTCCTCGGTGTACCCCGGGCTGTCCGGCTTCGCGGAGATGTAGTTGCTGTGGAGCTGCTTGTCGCTCTCTCAGCCGGGCATCGGCTCAGCCCGACCACGGCAGGGTCTTGGCGTACTCCTCGGACGCGGCACGGGTCTCGTCGAGGGCGGCCTGGGCGTCGAGGAGGTCCTGCGGGAAGGGGAAGGATTTCGGCACGCCGCAAGGGTGGTTGGGTCGCCCGGGGGAATTTCACCCCCGGGCTCCCACAGAACCGTGCGTAACAGTCTCCCGTTACACGGCTCTTGCCATCTTGATCACCAGAACATCGGAGTCCATGCCCACTGAGCGAAAAGCCTTGGATACTGTTTTGTAACCCGCTTCCAGCACGCGTGAGCTTTCTTGAATGTCCGGAGCCGTCGATATTTCTTACGGACCCAACGCATCAGGTAGGCATTGATGCGCGTCAGGAGGGGATGCAGAGCAGAGCGGTAGTAAGCGCCGTAGTACTGCATCCAGCCACGGACGATGGGGTTGACCCACCGCGCGAGCTCTTGGAGCGTCATGCATATCCGCATGCGAATTCGCCAGGAGCGAATTTCTCTGCTGATCTTCTTCAGAGCGTTCTTGCTGATCGCGGGCAAGAAGGCGGTGAAATTCTTCCGACCCTGCTTGCTCCACGCCTCGCGGGCTTGGAATGTGTAGCCAAGGAATGTGAACGACGTGTATTCATGCGAACCCCGCCGCTTTCCATCCCTGCAATACACAATCCTGGTTTTGTCGGGATGCAGACGCAGCCCGACGTTTTCCATCCTGCGCTCCAACGCTTCCAGGACCTGACGGGCCTGGCGCTCGGAGCCGCAGTGCACGACTGCGTCATCCGCGTAGCGCTCGAACTGGATTCCCGGGAACGTCCGGGCGAGCCAGGTGTCGAACGCGTAGTGCATGAACAGGTTCGCCAGCACGGGCGAAACCGCTGAACCCTGTGGAGTCCCTCGGTCTCGCTTCTGCAAGGAGCCGTCGGGCAGTTGGAGCGGGGCGCGCAACCACCGGTCCACATACAACTTCACCCAAACGGCGTCAGTGTGGGCCTCCACAGCCTTGACAATGAGGTCCCAACGGACACTGTCGAAGAACTTCTGGATGTCCAGATCGATCACCCAGTCGCGCTTCCAGCAGCGGCGTCGGCACGTCTCAATCGCATCCAGGGCAGATCGCCGAGGCCGGTATCCGTACGAATCTTCATGGAAAATCGGATCCACTCGAATTCCAAGATGCCGGGCAACAACTGTTTGTGCGACCCTGTCGGCGACGGTAGGGATGCCGAGCATCCTAGTTCCGCCGCCATGCTGTTTCGGAATCTCTACACCACGCACCGGAGGAGGGAAGTAAGTCCCTGAAGACATTCGATTCCAGATCTTGTAAAGGTTTCCCTTGAGATCCTTCTCGAAGTCCGCAATGGACTGCCCGTCCACTCCTGGTGCACCCTGATTTCTTTTGACGTCCCGATAAGCCTCCACGACCTCCCACTTATAAATCTCGAACGGCTTGTTCGGAGACTTCAGCTTGTCCATCGGCTCCTCCCGGAGAACTTCCGGTTGACCAGATCTACACAGCCACAGATGACCCGGCCCCTTCGCTCCACCCCCGTTACAGGGGCTTCAGCACTACTACGGGCCGGTCCGCCAGCGTGTCTCGCGACGGTACTCAGCTCCTCGCGGTTCATCCGCTTGGAGAGCTCCCTCTCGCGCCCCTATTTGGGACGCCGTATCAAGACACGCCTTCCCACGTTCCATGCAAGAGCAGCAGAACAGGCTCACGCCACCTTCGTGCCGGACACCGCCTGGCCAGTAAACGGGTTTCCGCCAGACTTATCCCGGGCGCCAAACGATAACTCCCGGTTTTGATGCCGCTTAATTCGATAACGACACTTCTACAGTGGTTCACTTGCGTTCGTCTTCCTGTTCCCCACCTGACGCCTCTTGGACGCCTTTTCCACATCGCTCACCACGACGGTCTTTAGCCAACGCAGCATGTGGCGGTTTGAAGCCTCCCCCCCGCAGGGCGGCTCCGAAAGGGCCATACCTTCATCTCTTGCACAGCACCGCTTTCAGAACTTCGCCTACATAAAGCTCCCAGGGCCCCGGGGAGAGTCGCGTTCGCCCGGTTTGATCATGGAATCCCGTGGAGGGTGAGCGTGGCTGCGGGGTGCGTGTGGGCTCGCCGGCCGCTGGCGATGTTGGCCCATCCGGAGCGGCGGAGGGTGGCGCGGGCAAGATCGCGCAGGGCGCTCATGACGGCGGGGGTGCGATGCCGGCGGATCTGACTGGCGTCTTCGGCGAAGGTCACGTCTTTCGTCCAGTGGACGGTGTTCTCGATGATCCAGTGGCCGCGCGCCCATGCAGCGATCTCAGCGGGAGACGCCTGATGGGTCGCGAGATCGGTGACGGCGTAGACAGTCTCGGTCTGCCACTTCGATGTCCCGATTCGGCGGCGTTTGCGGTGGATGCGAACAACCTGGCGGGCATGGGGGAACAGCAGTCCGTCCACGCTCACCACCTTCGCCTCGCGGACCTCCTCCCGGCCGTGCCCGCGGTCGCGGGACTGATCGAGGACCGGTACCTGCTTCCAGGGCAGTTTGGTCAACTGACGGGCCAGGGTGGGCTGGTTGTTCTTCACCGACAGCAGGTAGTGGGCCTGGCGGTCCTCGACAAGGTAGCGAGCGTGACTCGTCTGGGCATGCAGGGCGTCGACGGTGACGACGGAGCCGGCCAGATCCTGATCATCGAGGGTGTCCAGCAGCGGAGCGAACTCGGGGATCTCGTTCGTCTTCGCACCGATCTCGCGTAGAGCGGCGGTCAACGCATCGTGGTGGCGCACTGCGGACAGGACGAAGACGCGGCTGCCGTCCGCACGGACAGCTCCGCGTAGGCATTTGCCGTCCACGGCGAAGGCCGTACGACGTGGTTGCGGCGGGTCCGTCTCGTGCTGGGCGGTGTGGTGGGCGCGGCGCTGTTCGCGCTCTACGGTCCCGTCCGGGGTTGTTGCGGATATCGGGCGGGCCTGGAGTGTGGTGAGTCTGGTGAAACCGGCGGCGGTGAGTAGCGCGGGGTCGACGCGGGCAAATACGTCGCGCAGGGTGCGCTCGCCCGGAGCCTTGAACCGGCCGGTAAAGGGGTCGAAGGGGCAGCCCAGCCGGGCCAGTACATCCTGGTCGCAGCGGCGTACCCACTCGGCAATGGCGGTTAGGGAGTTGTGTCCGGCGCTGGTGAGTGCACATACGCCGACCGCGAGCAGCGTTGCCAGCCGGAACCGCACGCCGCGCGGATTCCTCGGATCTGGCACCTGGGCCAGTGCGGCGAGCAGACCGGACGGCACCACCGCCTCGGGCCGTGACGCCCCGGACGCGGCCTGTGGCAGGTGCAGAGCGGACGGATCAGATGATGGTGCAACGAGCACGGCGACCTTACCGGGACCGGACTGGTTCACCGGTCGGTGCGGTGAGTTCTTTGGTCATGAAGACGCGGCTGGTGCCTGGCGGATCGCAGGGCACCTCTCCGAGCCGCTTCCACCCGTGTTTCTGGTAGAAGCCGGGGGCCTGGAAGGTGATGGTGTAGAGCACGGCCGTGCGGCAGCCACGGGCACGAGCCTCGTCCTCGGCCTGCCGGAGTAGCTCTGTTCCCAGCCCGCTACCACGCAGCCGGGGCGGCAGGTAGAAGAGGTCGAGGAAGAACAGCCCGAGCGAGGTACGCCCGGTCAGTCCGCCGACCACCTGGCGCGTTTCGGGATCACGGACCAGGACGGCCAGAGGTCTGCGGTCGGCGATTCCCGTGTGTTCGATGTTGAAGCGGTCCAGCGCGCCGGAGATTGCCGCGGCGTCCTCCGGGTTGGGGGCGTCGGTGAGCACCCAGTCCGTCTGGGGTTTGGGCTGGTGGGAGGCGGTGACGGCAGTGTCGGACGCAGGCATGGTTGCTCCAGTACGTGAGCGGATGCGGGTGCGGGGCCGGTGAGCCCGGCGCACGGGCCGACGCTAGAACGGGGACGCTTCGACGGACGTCGAAGGGACGTCGGCGACAATGGGCACCGTGGACATTCAGCGCGCAGGCCAGGATGTGGGTGTGGACCTGGCGGGCGTGGCCAGACTGCTGGCCGACGGCACCCGGGCCGCCTTCTGCCTCGCGCTGCTCGACGGCCGGGCCTGGACGGCGAACGAGCTCGCGCGCTATGCCGGAGTCGCGCCGTCCACTGCGACCTCGCACCTGAACCTGCTCGTAAACGGCGGGCTCCTCGTCGAGGAGCGGCACGGACGCCACCGCTACGTACGGGTGGCCGACCGCAGAGTGATCGAACTGATCGAGAGCCTTGCCGCGCTGGCCCCGAAGCACAGCCCCCGGCCACGCTCGCTGTCGGCCTCCGGCCGGCAGCAGGCACTGGCCCGCGCCCGGCTGTGCTACGACCACCTGGCCGGAACCACCGCGCTGGCTATCACCGACGCGATGGTCGAACACGGACTCCTGGAGTGGGGGCCCGAGCCGGGCCTGACCGGCAAGGGCGCCCTCTGGCTTGCCGAGGTCGGCATCACGGTGCCCGTCGGCTCACGCCGGCCACCGGTGCGCGCCTGCCTCGACTGGACCGAGCGCCGTCCCCACCTGGCCGGCGCGGTGGGCGCCGCCCTGTCCGCCCACGCACTTGCCACCGGGTGGATGACGCGCATCGGAACCAGCCGCGCCCTCCTCGTGACACCCGTCGGCCGCCGGGCACTGCACGACCACCTGGGCCTGCCACCAGCTGAACTCTGATCCTGAACCGGACCTGACCCTGCCACACCGACGCGTGATCAAGCCGGGCGAACAGGACTCTCCCCGGGGCCCTGATAAAGCTCCTCTCAGCGTTCGTGGCACACCGTCTGTTCGAATTTCGGATGCGAGTGGCGCGCCGAAACCCTACAAAACGGGCACGATCAGGTCTGGAGCGAGCCACCCTCGCCCCAGACCCGCACCCCGTCGCGCGGGTCACATCTCCTCCGGGCGCAGGTCGCGAACCCACCGCCTACTTGGTCGTGTGTGTGGGGTAGACCTGAACGTCGGTGTAGGCGCCCTTGATGTCCCCCGCGCCCGCGGGCCACTTCAGGTTCACGGTGTGGGTCTCGTTCGGGGGCGTCACCAGGATGTTGGTCGGGGACGCGAGGCTGTCGCCGGTGTTGTCGATGTCGTAGGCGAGGTCGAAGACAGCGGCGTCACCGGGCTTCAGGGTGGTGATACGCGGCTGGGCGTGGCCGCGCTCGATGGGGTTCGAGGTGTTGTCGGCGTCCTTGATGTCGACGCCGGCGAAGCCCGTCGCCGAGCAGGTGGTCGAACCCCGGTTGATCATGGTGATGTCGATCCTGCCGGAGTCCTCGTCGGGCGCGGCGTCCATGGCGTCGATGGCCAGGTCCTGCGTCTTGCAGAACGTGACCTTGCCGCCGGTCTTCATCGTGCCGTTCGCGGCTGCCTTCGCCTCGGTGTCCTCACCGGAGCCCGACTTCGCGTTGCCGGCCTCCGAGCCGCCGGAGCCCGGGCCGCCCTGCAACTTCGAGCCACCGTCCGAAGACGAAGAAGACGAGGACGAGGACGAGGAGCCCTTGGAGGACGAGTCCTTCCCGGAGCCGTCGCTGCCACAGGCGGTGAGCGAGAGGGCGGCGGCGACGCCGACGGCGGCAAGAGCAGTGACGCGGGTGTACTTCACGGTGTTCCCCCAGGAATAACGCGGTGCATGCGGTCGGAAATATTTGTATCCCGCACCGAGTCACAGGCGGCCCTCCACGACGTCTTCGTTCCGTCACAGGCGTATCGACCTCACGGTCCGCCAAGGCGTCACCGTACGGTCACCCGCCTGGCCCGAGTTCGACCTCTGGCCCCGGTCGTAGCCGTGTCTCCACCGGCAACGCGGTCCGGTCCGGCACTCTGTGCCCATGACCGACGTCTTCGAGCACACCCCGCAGGTCTGGAATGCCTCGCAGCTTCGCGACGCACTCAAGGACCTGCCCGATGACGCGCCCGTCCACATCGGCGTGGCAGACGACCCCGGCGACTTCGACGGATACCGGGACTTCGTCCTCGTGGACGCTCATCAGGTGGAGAACTGGTGGCCGCCCACCTCCACAGCGCCGGAACGTACCGAGACAGCACAGGAACTGACGCTGTTCGCCGACTGGGAACCGGGCGCATACGACCGTCTGGACTGAACCGGGACCTACCGCGGCGCCTCGCCCCGGGTAGGGGGTCAGGTGGGGTTCAGCGGAGTGATGCCGGTACCCGCGTACAGCTCAGGTTCCAGCGACAGGACCTTCCCGGCCCCGCCGTCGCAGTTCGTGAGGAAGCGCCAGTGAACAGCATCGGGGGCGCGGCGCCGTACGCCCGCATGCCGCTCCCCCACCACTGCCGATCCCGAAACCGGCCGCGAGCTGGGCATAGGGCTGGCTGTTGCGGAGGTGGGCGAGGGTGAGCAGGGCCTGTCGGCCGGCGCTCAGGCGCCGCCATCGGGTGCCGAGAGCGCGGCGGTGTTCCTTCAGGCGGGCGGCGAGGAAGCGCAGGGCGTCGGCGCCGGACGGGTAAACAAGCATGCGAAGGCACTGTCACGTTGACTGACCGGCCTGGGAGGATCTTCTGGTTGGTCGTGCTGGGAGGGGTCGTCCGTGAACAGCGCGCCGCCGTCGTACAAGGGGCACCGGTACCCGGTGGAGATCATCGCGCACTGGGTGTGGCTGTACTTCCGTTTCCCGCTGTCGTTCCGCGAGGTCGAGGAGCTGATGCTCGAGCGCGGCGTGCTCGTCTCCCACGAGACGGTCCGCCGCTGGTGTACGAAGTTCGGGCAGGCCTACGCCAACGGCCTGCGCCGCCGGCGTGTGCAGCCGGGCGACAAGTGGCACCTGGACGAGGTCTTCCTCAGGATCAACGGTGAGCTGAAGTACCTGTGGCGGGCCGTCGACGCCGATGGCAACGTGCTCGACATTTTGGTCCAGAACCGGCGGGACACCGCTGCGGCCAGGCGGTTCTTCCGCAAACTGCTCAAGAAGACCTGCTCGGTGCCGAGGGTGATCGTCACCGACAAGCTCCGCTCCTACGGCGCGGCCCACCGCGAGGTCATGCCCTCCGTAGAACACCGCGCCCGGTCGTCGACCTGATGGCCGCCCTGAACGCCTCCGTCAAGGCGGCCAGAGAGAGCCGCGGCAAGCACGGCCAGGACCAGGACGCCACCGTGCACACGATGCAGCCACGCAAGAAGACCACGGCCAAGAAGAAAGCCGCCCCGGCCGGGAAGAGCACCGAGAAGAGGACCGCGGCCGGGAAGAAGCGCACGGCGAAGAAGACCACGGCCGCGAGGAAGCGCAGCGCGTCCTGAGCTGGCGCCCGGGCGGGATGTTCATGGTGGGTTTGCCGCGGATCGGTCCGATGCTCGCGACACCGGGCAGTCTGCCGCCCGCGGCCGTGGAGGACCGGTGGGCGTTCGAAGTGAAGCAGGACGGGCAGCGGGCCATGGTCTACCTGCCGGGCGACGGGACGGTGACACTGCGGTCCCGGTCCGGGGCGGACATCACCACCTCCTACCCGGAGCTCGCGGCACTCGGGTCCGTGCTCGGACAGCCCGCGGTCCTGGACGGCGAGATCTTCGCACTCGACCGTGAAGGGCGCAGCGACTTCGAGCGGCTGCAGTCCCGCATGGGCCTGGCCTCGGCGGCAAGGGCCTCCCGCATGGCCCAGCTGGTGCCCGCCCACCTCGTTCTGTTTGATGCCGTGTACCTGGACGGCCGCGGCCTGACCGGGCTTCCGTACACCGAGCGGCGTTCCCTCCTACAGGACCTGGGACTGGACGGGCAGCACTGGTCGACGCCCGCAGCGGTCGTCGGGCACGGCAAGCAGGCACTGGAGATGACCCGGACCGCCGGACTGGAAGGCCTGATCGCGAAGCGGCTCACCTCTGTATACGAGCCCGGGGTCCGGTCCCGCGCGTGGATCAAGATCCGGCACGTCCGGACCGTCGATGTGATCGTGGGCGGATGGGTGCCCGGCCGTGGCCGGCTCGCCGGCCTGCCCGGCGCCCTGCTGGTAGGAGAAGCACATGAAGGCGGCCTGCGGTACGTGGGCAGCGTCGGCACCGGATGGAGCGACACCGAACGCACCACCCTCGCCGAACTGCTCCACGTCGCCGCGATCGACCAGTGCCCCTTCGAGACAGCGCCAGGCGTGACCGGAGCGCGGTGGGTACTGCCACGCCTGGTCGGAGAAGTCCGCTACGCGGCCAGAACGAGAGCGGGACTGCTTCGGCACCCTTCCTGGCACCGGCTGCGCCCCGACCTCGCCCCGGACAACGTCACCTGACCCGTGCGTCGTCTACTGCGGTCGCAGTCCCGGCTGCGGCTTGCACCCTCGCGATCGAGGAACCTCATCGTCGCTTCGTACAGCAAGCACCCGCCGCGGTGTTCGGCGTGGAAAGCACGCAGCTCATCTGCCCCGGGGGTTTCGGCACGCGGGGGCGCAGGCCCACAGCTCGGTCGGCTCGGTGAGGAGGCCCCGGTCGTGTGTGAACACCCCGAGCGACCGGTCGGCGAGGAGCTGTGCTCCGCACAGGGCGCAGTTCCATCCCTGTGCCTGGCCGAAGGTCAGCCGTGCTAAATCATGGGGTTCGTCGGGCGGGGCGTTGGTGCGTGGTCCCTGGACTGCGGTGAGTGCCTGCTGCAGGGCGCTGGTACTGGTGAGCGGCCGGCGGGGGGTCAGTAGCCAGTAGGGGCCGGGTGGTGCCTGTTTGTGGTCGGGTGGGAGGACGACGTGGGTGGTTTCGCCCAGGGCCGTGGTCTGGGGAACGGTCCATGTCCGGGTGGTGCCGGGCGGGACGAGGAAGTACATCGTGCGGCCGGCCGGGTCCATGATGGTCGGTCCGGCCGCGGTGCCGAGGCGCCCGAACGACAGCCGGCCCAGGCCCCGGGCAAGCTCCCGCCGGTCCTGGTGGTGAACGCCAAGCACGACCTGGCGACCCCGCTGCCGGGCGCACAGCGCATGGCACGTGCCTTCCCGAAGGGCAGGCTCGCCGTCCTCGACGCAGTGGACCACTGGCTCTACCGCAAGTGCCAATCACCCCTCCCGGCACAAGCGATCGACACCTACCTCCGCACACTCAAATCTCCGCCCCCCGGCACGACCTACCCCAACCCCTGACCGCGGGGCCTGGCTCGATTTGACGCAGCACGGCGGCAGATCCACGGGACGCACCACGCCCTGGGCATCCCCGCGTCCACGGGCCCGAGGTGCGAGTCGCCGTGGTGGCCAGCTCGTTCGCCATCCGGCACAACACGACCGCCAAGCCCTACCGCTGGACGCACGACGGCACACCGCTCAAGGCCGCATGACCCTCAACGAATCAACGCGGTGCAGCACTAGAAGGCCCTGGCGTGGCGCTCGCCCGGGATGCCAGGGCCTTCTACCTGCGCAGAACGGCGGTGTCCGTTGCCAATGAAGTTAGTCGGGCAGAGCTGCCTGACCGGGGCGGACTATCTTCACACGATAGTTGGAACCTGGCCACTCTTATTGGCACCACCTGCGACGGGCTGACGTGCGACCGCGCAGCTGGCTGGTGAGCGCCGTGGCTGGCGAGCTGAGCACGATTTACTCCGTGAACGAGCGGCCGAGCGTCGCCCGCTCAGACTGCAGCCAGCGCATCGATCTCGACCCGGAACGCCGGTTCACCAGGCCGCTGACTCGCACCAGCGAACTGGCAGGCGGCTTCTCCAGCGAGATGTACTCGTCGCGCACCCGCCTGAGGGCCTCCAGGTCCGCGAGATCAGTCAAGTAGAACGTCAGCTTGACGACCTGCTCCATGCCTGCGCCAGCCGCAGCGAGAGCCGTCTTGAGGTTCTCGAAAACCTGCCTGACCTGAGCCTCCGGGTCGTCCAGTCCGACAAGCTGTCCCTGCCCGTCCAGCGGCACTTGACCGGAGACGGCGACCATGCTGCCGCTGAACGAGACCGCATGGCTGTACCCGTTGACCGGAGGTAGACCGTCAGGCCGGACGTAGTGCTGCTGCATGGGATCCCCCGGGGTCGGTGCTTGAGAGTCGGGCTCGGCCTAGGACGAGCCCGGAATCGTGTGTCCGAGGCGAGACTAACCCGGTGATCGCCGCCTCCGCCCGTGCCCTCCTCAAAGCGGGCCGTCACACAGTCCAGCAGCGGACGCCGCCTCCGCTCGCGTACAGCATCCACGTACGGCAGCTCAACGTACGGCTCTGCAAGATCCACCCCGACCACCGGAACGACATCCAGCACCCCCAGCGTGTTCACTCCGCACGACTGGGTTGGCTGACAAGGAAGCCTCATCGACTGCGTTCGCTGTCAAACGCCTCGATTGGACGACAGCGGTCAGGCGGTTAAAGATCGTGAGGCCTCTCGGCGGCAGCAGCCATGGAGCGTCACGGAGTCCACGTAAGTTTCCGAAGCTCGATCGCTGGTTACCGAAAGTCATATTCGGTGCGGCACGGCTCCGTCCTGCCAGCGGTAGAGGTCGCGCAGCAGGGAAATCTCGGCGCCGTGATGGACCAGCTCCCTGTTGACGTGCAGGACGATGCCCTCCATGGGAAACCGCTCGGGACCCACCGTGGGCGGATTCTCCAGGTCAGCGTCCGAGAGCCCGCGGACCCCCGCGTTCCATCTCCTATACATCTCATCGAGCAGTTTTAGCGCCTCGTCAGCGGTCCCCGCGTAGGCGAATGTCTGGGAGTCGACGTCCTGGCCACCGAAGTGCCATCCGACCCTATAGCCCAGGCACGAAACGATGATGTGCGCCAGCCGCCAGGCAATCGTGGTCACCGGTGCCGGCACCGGGTCAGGGGACGCGGAGTCCATCGTCCACTTCCCCGAACCTGCCGACATCGATGCGGCCGACGTGCCACGTGGGCGGATGCTCCAGCAGCCGCGCACCGGCTCCCAGAAGTACTCCTCGTCGGTAAGACCGTCCAGCCGTGGCCGCAGGTTCTTGCGCCAGTACCAGTCCAACTGCTCCGCGAGCCGCTCGCTTCTTGTCATTGCCGCACACTACAGACCCGTCACGGGCCCACCAGGCGTAACAGTTCCCGGGACCCACTCCGGGGCTTTGACCACCGTGAAGACTCTGCTGCGCAATTCCGTGCGGGGGTGAAGGTGGGCACGGGATGATCGTCTGTACGGTCGTTGTCCTGTCGTGCGGCCGTGGGGGTGGTGTGGATGTCGATGCGGCCGGAGGGGCTGCCGGAAGTCCCGGAGCAGACCGTGATGGTGGCGCGGGCGGCGTTCCCGCAGGGGAGCCTGGCGATACGGGTGCGAGACCGGCTCGCGGAGGTTTTCGCGGACGAGCCGTTCGCGTCGGCGTTCGGGGTGCGTGGGGCTCCGGGTTTGTCTCCGGGGGTGTTGTGCCTGGTCACGGTGTTGCAGTTCGCCGAGGATCTGACCGATCGGCAGGCCGCGGCGATGGCGGTGCGGGCGATCGACTGGAAGTACGCGCTCGGGGCGGAGCTGACGGACACCGGCTTCGATGCCAGTGTGCTGAGCCGGTTCCGTTCCCGCCTGTCCGACAACGGCATGGAACGGGTGGTCTTCGACCGTCTCCTTGAGTACTGCGTGGAGGAGGGGCTGGTCGCGGCCGGGGGCAGGCAGCGGACCGATTCCACCCATGTGATCAGTGCGGTGCGGGACTTGAACCGCCTCGAGCTGGCCGGGGAGAGTGTGCGGGCGGCGCTGGAGGCCCTGGCTGTCGCGGCGCCGTCGTGGCTGGCCGGGCAGGTCGATGTCGCCGAGTTCGCTCACCGGTACGGGCCGCGGGTGGACGGCTGGCGCATGCCCGCCTCGCAGACGAAACGCGACCGGCTCGCGCAGGTCTTCGGCCAGGACGCGCTGGCGTTGTGCCGGGCGGCCTGGTCACCCGGCACACCCCCATGGATCCGTGAGATCGAGTCCGTACAGATCCTGCGGCAGATCCTCGTCCAGACGTACTACCTGAGCACCGACACCAGGGGACGGGAGGTGATCAAGAAGCGGGCCGCCGACGACGAGGGTGTCCCGCCCGGTCATCGCCGCCTCGCCTCCCCCTACGACGCGGACGCACGCTGGGCGGCCAAGGGCGAGGGCCTGTTCTGGATGGGCTACAAGGTCCATCTCACCGAGACCTGCGACACTCCCACCGAAGCCGAAGCCGAAGCCGAAGCCGAAGCCGGTGTCCGGGCGGCACCGAATCTGATCACGGACGTGTGCACCACCGATGCCACCGTGCCCGATGTGAAAGCGACCGCCCCGGTCCAACAGCGCCTGGCCGAGCACGGCATCAGGCCCGCCGAGCACTACCTCGACTCCGGCTATCCATCCGCCGACCTCATCGCCGCCGCGCTGAAACAGGGCACCCGTATGGTCACCCCGGTTCTGCTGGATCATTCCGCCCAGGCCAAGGCCCACGCCGGCTTCGACAAGAGCGCCTTCATCATCGACTGGAGGGCCCGCCAGGTCCGCTGCCCCGCCGGCAAGACCAGCGCGCACTGGAACCCCGTGAAACAGCACGGAACGGACGCGATCGTCATCACCTTCGGCGTCCGCACCTGCCGCCCCTGCCCCTTCCGCGACCAATGCACCAGCTCCGCGAAAGGCCGCCGCATGCTCACCCTGCGCCCCAGAGAGCCAGAAGAAGCCCTCACCCAGGCCCGCGCCGAGCAGAAGACCGAGACGTGGAAGGCCAAGTACGCCCTGCGAGCGGGTGTGGAAGGCACTATCAATCAAGCCCTCGACATCACCGGCATACGCCGGGCCCGCTACCGCGGGCTACCGAAAGTCCGCCTCCAACACGCCTTCTCCGCCACCGCACTCAACGTGATCAGACTCGACGCCCACTGGACCGGACACGACCAGCATCACACCCGCAGCAGCCGGCTCGAACGCCTCGCCTACCGACTCACAGCCTGACCCAGGAATTGCGCAGCAGAGTCCGTGAAGGCGCCTGTCGGCAAGCATGCACTTCGCGCCCGGCGATCTTGGTGACAACAGACCTGCGTTTGTGACAACTATCGTGCTTCGGCTCAAATATGGTTTATAGCAGGCCCGGAATTCGGCCGGGTCAGAACCGGAATTCTATTAACGAGACGACTCTGCTGCGTAATTCGTCAGGCGGAGAGTTGGTAGCTGAGTCGTTCGAGCCTGCTGTGGCGGGCGCGGTCGAGTGGCCCGGTGGTCCAATGGGCGTCGAGCCGGATCACGTTGAGCGCGGTGGCGGAGAAGGCGTGTTGGAGGCGGACTTTCGGTAGGCCGCGGTAGCGGGCCCGGCGGATGCCGGTGATGTCGAGGGCCTGGTTGATGGTGCCCTCGACGCCGGCCCGGAGGGCGTACTTGTTCTTCCAGGTGTCGGTCTTCTGCTCGGCGCGGGCCCTGGCGAGGTTGTCGTGGAGTTCTTCGGGCCTGAGGGTGAGCATGCGACGGCCGGTCTTCGAGGTGGTGCACTGCTTCTGGAAGGGGCAGTCGCGGCAGGTCAGGACGCTGAAGGTGACCACGATGGCGTCTGTGCCGTGTTGCTGGACGGGGTTCCAGTGGGAGCTGATCCTCCCGGCGGGGCAGCGGACCTGGCGGGTCTTCCAGTTGATGGTGAAGGCGTTCTTGTCGAAGCCTTCGGCCGCCTTGGCCTGCGCGGAGTGGTCCAGAAGGACCGGAGTGACCATGCGGATACCGTCCTGCGTGGCCTTGGTGATCAGGTCGGCCGACGGGTAGCCGGAGTCGAGGTAGTGCTCGGCCGGTTTCACGCCGTGCTCCGCGAGGCTCTGCTGGATGGGAGCGGTCGCCTTCACGTCGGGCACGGTCGCGTCGGTGGTGTGCACGTCGGTGATCAGATTCGGCATCCTCCCGGCCCCGGACCCGGCGTCGGCGTCGGCGTCGGCGTCGGCGTCGGCGTCGGCGTCGGCGTTGGGGAGTGTGCCGCACGTTTCGGTGAGGTGGATCTTGTAGCCCATCCAGAACAGGTCATCGCCCTTGGCCGCCCAGCGTGCGTCCGCGTCGTAGGGGGAGGCCAGGCGGAGTTGACCGGGCGGGACGCCGTCGTCGGCGTCCCGCTTCCTGATCACCTGCCGTCCCCGGGCATCGGACCGGATGATGTAGGTCTGCACCAGGACCTGCCGCAGCAGATGCACCGCCTCGACCTCATGGATCCACACCGGGGCGTCCTCGGCCCAGGCCGCCCGGCACAGGGCGAGGGCGTCCTGGCCGAAGACCTGGGCGAGGCGGTCGCGTTTGGCCTGTGAGGACGGCATCCGCCAGCCGTCGGTCCTCGGTCCGTACCGCTCGGCGAACTCCGGCACGTCGATCTGTCCGGCCAGCCAGATCGGCGCCGCGACCGCCAGAGCCTCCAGCGCCGCCCGCACGCTCTCCCCGGCCAGCTCCAGCCGGTTCAAGTCCCGCACCGCACTGATCACATGGGTGGAATCGGTGCGCTGCTTGCCCCCGGCCACCACCAGCCCGGCGTCCTTGCAGTGCTCAAGGAGCCGGTCGAAGACCACCCGCTCCATGCCGTTGTCCGCGAGCCGGGCCCGGAACCTGGACAACACGCTGGCATCGAAGCCGGTGTCCGTCAGCTCCGCCCCAAGCGCGTACTTCCAGTCGATGGCCCGCACCGCCATCGCCACAGCCTGTCGATCAGTGAGGTCCTCGGCGAACTGCAACACCGTCACCAGCGACAACACCCCCGGCGACAGCCCCGGAGCCCCACGCACCCCGAATGCCCCCGCGAACGGCTCGGCGACGAAGACTTCCGCAAGGCGGTCCCGCACCCGTATCGCCAGGCTTCCCTTCGGGAACGCCGCCCGCGCCACCGCCACGGTCTGTTCCGGGATCTCCGGCAGCCCCACCGGCCGCATCGACATCCGTACCGCCTCCACGGCCGCACGACAGAGAAGCGACCTCAAGAACGATCATCACGGACCCGACCTCACCCCCGCAGCGAATTGCGCAGCAGAGTCCGAGACGTGTGTAAAATCCGCGCGCAGGCCAGCGGCACGTGTGCCCCATTCTGTGAAATACGACTCGGCGATGGCCTCAGCGACGATCGGATGCAGGTCGTCCTCCGTCGCACCGGCCTCCTGGAGTTCGAGGATCTGCTTCGCGTAGGTGGGTGAGATCGCCGTGGTGATGCTGCGTTCGCGGCCGTCGTCCGAGCTGCCCGTGCACGTGAATCCGAAGTAGGCGGTCACCTCCACCTGCCTGTTCACGTGCCTGTGCTCTGACCTGCGGTTGCCACTCGGATTCCGTCTCCTCCACCAGGGCGGCCTGGAGGCGCTTCTGCGGGGCCGTCAGCTTCCCGACGCGGTAGCGCTCCACCGTGCGGCGTGAGGTGCCCAGACGCTCCGCCAAGGCCTTGGTCGACCCCTTCGCCCGCGTGGGAAGGAATTTCACCTGTGCCTTTGCGGATTTCGGTGCGGGCCGGGTGAACACCTTCCGCTCCGCCCGCGCGAGGGCTTCCAGGACCTTGCCGCGGCGCGGGGCCGGCTGCTGCTGCTCGTCATCGCTCATGCGACCAGTCGGCCATGGGGAGCCTGTGGACGGAGACCGGTGTCCGCGCAGATCGCGCCGGGCGTCGGCGTCCCGGCGTCCGTCCGTACGGTGGGGGCATGACGACGTCCTCCGCCCCCGAGCCAGTGCCGGTGCCCATCCGGGTGCTGCTGCCCGGGGACCAGGAGGTCGTCGCCCACCTGTGGTCCCGGCGCCAGGCGCCCGACGGCTGGCTGTACGAGGTCGGCCTCCCGTCGTACCGAAACGGGCCCGGGGACTCCGTGGAGCCTGCCGAGTACCGGGTCTGGGTGCGCGCGCCGGAACACGTACGGCCCGTCGGCGGCGTCTCGTACGACGCCGTGCCCACCGAGTACCTGGAGCCGCCCTCGCTCGTCCAGCAGGCGCTGGGGCCGCGCCGCCCGCCTGGCTGGGTGCTGGCGAAGGTCGGCGGGCGCGGGCCCGGTCAGGGTGTCGTCCACGCCGTCGACTGCGAGGAAGCACCGGCCGGTGCCCCGGTCCTCACCCTGGACCGGGCGCTGGACGCAGCGCAGCACCCCGGCACCCGGCTCTGCTCTCTGTGCGGCGCCGCCGCCGAACTCGACCCCCTACTCAACGGCTTCGACCAGGGCTTCGGTGAGAACTGAGCAGCGGGTCAGCGGCGGGTGACGGTGAAGCCGCTGTCGTTGACGGCGGCGGTCCACACGTCGCGGTCGAACCACTTGGTGATGTTCGGCTGCATCTCGGTGATGGTGCGCATCCGGGCTTCCCAGTCGTGTCCGGCCGGGCCGCGGCTGCCGTCGCATCCGGTGCAGCCGTCCTCGCCGTGGATGTGGCCGGCCATCCAGGCGTTGACCGCCACGTTGATGATGACCGCGTACAGGTCGCCGCCAGTCTGGGCCAGGGAGTCCGGCACA
Organism: Streptomyces sp. NBC_01363; assembly: GCF_026340595.1. Lineage (GTDB taxonomy): Bacteria > Actinomycetota > Actinomycetes > Streptomycetales > Streptomycetaceae > Streptomyces. The sequence goes on along the minus strand of NZ_JAPEPF010000001.1, from coordinate 5,952,880 downwards.
CCAGCGAGGACCAGCGCGAGTTCGGGGTTGTCGAGCGGCGGCATCGGCGCCTCTCCCACCCCTTTCTCGGAGCTGCTCTCCTCGTAGGACTGCACGCTCCTCGCGAGGCTGTCGGCCATGGCGGAGGCATCGAAGTAGCGCCAGGCGGAACGTACTTGGATGCCGAGCCGCTCGGACACGGTACTGATGTTCTTCTCGATGGTGTCCGCCACTGTCGCCGGCGCGAGGGTCACCCCTCGGTGGGCCAGCTCAGCGAGCGTCTGGGCAACTGCTTCTTTGAACGCCTTCGTGTTCCGCACGAGCGCATCGTAGGCGGGCGGGAGCAGCGGGCAGACGGCTTCGCCCGCATTGGACCGGCACCGGGTGCCCAGCGGGTGACTGGTGCACTGCAGCGTCGTTGGGCACATCCGACCCCCGCGGATACGCGAGCGCGCCCCGGACCAATTGGTCCGGTGTGACTGCTTCACCTGGCGGGTGAGCGCCCGAGTTGGCGGGGCTGGGCATTGCAGAAGCCGTTGCTCAATCGATCACGCTGAGCACGGTTGGACCGCGCTCCGAGGCGTGGTCCAACGGCTATCGGCTGTGCGAGACGCGCCGTCGTCAGACTCGCGCGGTGGCCGCGGGCCTGCCGATCCGCTCCGGCAGACCGGGGAAGAGGCGCCTGGCGTTGGTGTGGCCGATCTTGGCGCGGTCGTTCTCGTTGATGGCAGCGTTGTCGAACCAGTCGGCCGCCTCGCGCATGGATTCGTAGGGGTAGTCGCTGGAGAACAGCACGCGGTCGACGCCCATCTCGGCCAGGGTCGCGTTAAGCGTCTGGGTGTGGAAGTTGCCGCTGGTCGTGACGTAGAAGTTGTAGAGCAGGTAGTGGGTCAGCGGCTTCTCGAACTTGCGCAGGTCGCCCATGTAGGACGCGCGGTGGTCGATGCGCCAGATGTTGAACGGCAGGGTTTCACCCAGATGGCCGAGGATGACCGTGAGTCGGGGGAATCGGTCGAACAGGCCGCTGGTCATCAGGCGCAGTGCGTGGGTGGAGGTCTCGACGGTGAAGGTCCACACGGCGCCGAACAGTTCGGGATGGCCCTCGTAGATTCCCTGGTTGCCGGGGAGGGGATCGCGCGGGTGCAGGTAGACCGGCACGCCGAGTGCCTCGACGCGCTCCCAGAACGGTAGGAAGCGTTCGTGGTCGTAGTACCAGCCGGTGTCGGCGTCGCCGATGTTGGTGTAGCCGTTGACCATCGCCCCGTGAAATCCGAGTTGGGTCACGCAGCGTTCCAGCTCGGTCGCGGCCGCGGCCGGGTCCTGCAGGGGCAGGGTGGCGAATCCGCCGTAGCGGGTGGGATTGACGGCGACGATCTCGGCCAGCTCGTCGTTGACCTGCATGGCGCGGGTGACGGCGCGGCGTGGGTCGGTTTCCCCCTGAACCCCGGGTGCGGTCAGCGACAGCAGCGAGTAGTCGATGCCAGCGGCATCCATCTCTCCCAGTCGCTCCGTGCTCATCTCGAGCAGGCGCCGGGAGACCTCCCTCATTGCCGTTCATGTGGCCGCCCTTGCTCTCGGTCCTGTACTGAAGGCACCTTCAACATAGAAGGCGCCTGTTACGGGGGCGCTCACGCGCGGCCAGCCGACCTGACATGCAACCCCATTGGACCGATGCACCCTACGGCTGGGCGTCCCTTCGCCGCAGATGCCTACCTGCGGCGAAGGGACGCGGTGGCTGGATATCCGCCAACTCAAACATTCAGCCCCGCCAGCTCAGCCGCTCACCCGCCGCCTGAAGCGCTCATGAGGTGGTAGGCGTGGTTCCTCGTGATGGCCCGGACTTCGGGCCATCGTTCGACGGCGACCTCATGGACGGGCCTCGGCGTAGCCCCGCCGACTACCGTCACCTGGGTCGGGCCCATCGGCCGACGATTCATTCCGAGACGGGGGCTCAGCGGAACATGGACGATACACAGCTCGTAGCGGCGGTCCGGCGAGGGGACGCAGATGCCGTGACCGCGTTGCTGGAGGGCGGAGCGGTCCCGGACACGGTCACGGACGACGGCCTGCCGGTGCTGTGCCTGGCGGTCGCCGCCTATGACGTTGCCGTCGCGGAGGCACTTGTCGAGGGTGGCGCGGATCCGGACCGGAAGCTGCCGGACGGAACGACTCCGCTGATACGGGCAATCGACGGCGGCTCTCCAGCGGTGACGGAAGCCGTGCTGGGCAGGGAGCCCCGGCTGCGCCTCTCGGAGGCCGGAAGGGAACAGCTGCTCGCCCTGGCCCGGCACTGGTACGAGCGGAGCGCGGAGGACGAACTCCGCGGCAGGACGGGTGGGTCCGGCCCCGTGCGTCAGTCCCTGGTACTGGACGACGAGTACAACCACGTTTCGCAGCTGACGCTCGGTGGCCTAACGGTCCGCGGCGGGCACGGCGCGATCCTCACAAACCTGGAATGGGCCTTCCGCATTCTGACGCCCGTGGACGAGCTAGTGGCCAGGGCCGTGGCACGGCGCGACCCGGACCATGTCGACTGGTCGTCCGCCCGGTGGGTCCTCAGTGAACGCCGCAGCAAGGAGACGTGGTCGGCCGTCACGGCGTACCGCCACAACCCGGATCCGGCGCACCGCCGGTTCGTCCTCGACGTCCTCCACTGGTACCTCTTGTTGCCGTCGAGTTGGCGGAACTCCTACGAGAAGGAGACGGCGGAACTGCTCGTCGCCTGGGCGACAGATGGGGAGGACGACCCCGGCGTCCTCGCCGAGGTGCTCCGCGTCCTGAGCGAGATGGAGCACCGGAAATCGAAGGCCGCGGGACTGCGGCACGCCGGCCACCCGGACCCGCGTGTCCGTGCCCAGGTCCCCGACCTCCTGCTCAGCTCGAGTACCCCGCCCCCTCCCCTCGACGCGGCGGCTTGCGCTGCCCTGCTATCGCTCGCCGGGGACGAGGATTGGGGAGTTCGTGCCGGAGCCGGTCGGGCACTGATCGCGGCCCACGACGGCAGCCCCGACTTCACGGACGTTATTGTCGGGCTGCTCCGGGATCCGATGGCCGATGTGCGCGCCTGTACCGCGGAGGCTCTCGCGGACAGCGTGGACCGTACTGCGGCGGTCGCCGACGCTCTTGTGGCCCTGCTCGACGAGGACGACTTCGGGACGCGGCTCAACGCCGCCTACGGTCTCCTACGGCGGGACCACCCGCGCACCGGGGAGGCGATCGAACGGGTAGGCCCGCTCTCCCGCCCCGGCTTCGAGCACGACCACCGTCTCTCCGCGTTCTGGAGGTGGAAATGGGACCGCGAGGACCATTCCGCCGCCGAATGATGCCGACGCCCCGAAGCTGAACGGTCAGCCGTACGACCTGTTCGCCGAAGTCCTTGACGTCCTGGCCGAGGGCGACATGCGGGTCACCCTGGCGTTGTCTCTGCGGTAGCGGGCCCCCCGCCAGCGGGTGAACCATACAAAGGGCTCACTCCCTCCCGCAGAACAAGGGAGGCAAACGCTCACCCGCCAGATAGAGCGCTCCTTACCTTGTTGGCGGGTTGATTCCGGTCCTTCGTACGATCGGGAGACCCAGGGGCCTGGGTGTGGCTGAAAGCGCTCATGCCGAACGTGTGGCTTTGACTGATAGGCCGCCCAGTGCCCCGCGACGACACGGCCACTCATTGGGATGAGCGAACAAAGATCGCTTCGTAAGGACACGTCGGCGTGGTCGTCTGCAGGGCCATCAACCGATCGACGAGGGAGGCTCGGGTGCCCGAGCTCTGGGCGGGGACGGATGCCGGCAAGGCCGCGCATCACTGCACGGTAATCGACACGGACGGGACGAAGGTGCTCTCGCGCCGAGTACCGAACAACGAGGCTGAGCTGCTGGAGCTGATAGGCGACGTCCTCGCACTGGCTGAGGATGAGCCGGTGACTTGGGCTGTTGACCTGAACGCGGGCGGAGCCGCCCTGCTGATCGCATTGCTCACCAGTCATGGCCAACGGCTTCTCTATATCCCTGGCCGCACCGTTCACCACGCCTCCCGCAGCTACCGAGGCGACGGCAAGACCGACGCCAAGGACGCCTACGTCATCGCCGACCAGGCACGGATGCGCCGTGACCTGCAGCCTTTGCAGGACTGGGACGAGATTGCGGTGGACCTGAAGATCCTCACCGCTCGCCGCTATGACCTGGCAGCCGACCGCACCCGGGCCATCAACCGACTGCGGGCCCAGCTGCTGGAGTACTTCCCCGCTCTGGAGAGGGCGTTCGACTACGCCGCATCCAAGGGTGCCCTCGTCCTGCTGACCGGCTACCAGACGCCGGCGGCCCTGCGCCGGATCGGTACGAACCGGCTGTCGTGCTGGTTGAAGAACCGCAAGGTGCGTGGCACCCAGGCCCTGGCGGACGCAGCCGTCGCCGCGGCACAGGCCCAGCACACAGCTGTCGTCGGGGAGACCACAGCTGCAGCTGTGGTCCGCACCCTGGCCAAGGCCGTGCTGGCGCTGGACGAGGAGATCACCGGCATCGACCTGCAGATCGCGGCCCGCTTCCGTGAACATCGCGACGCGGAAGTGATCGTCAGCATGCCCGGAATGGGCCCGTTGCTGGGGGCGGAGTTCATCGCCTGCACCGGCGGGGACATGGACGCCTTCGGCAGTGCGGGGCGCCTCGCCGGAGTCGCCGGTCTCGCACCGGTCCCACGGGACTCAGGCCGGATCAGCGGCAACATGCGTCGACCACACCGCTACCACCGCCGGCTCTTGCGTGTGTTCTACCTCTCCGCCCAGATCGCCGCGCGCTTCTGCCCCACGTCCAAGGCCTTCTACGACCGCAAGCGAGCCGAGGGCAAGAGCCACAAACAGGCGATCCTCGCCCTCGCCAGCCGACGCCTCGACGTGCTGTGGGCCCTCATACGCGATCAGCGAACTTTTGAGGCCCAGCCACCTCAGCGCGGTCTCGCCGTGGGCTGATCCCTGTTGTCTTGGGACGTCACGTGCTGCCTGCTGCCGCGGTGCGTCTCAGTTCCTGATGAGAGGCTCGTAGGGGCAACCCTCCGGCGTGAAGATGAGGACGAAGTTCTCTCCCACCCGAACAGCCGCCTCCCGCAAGCGAGCCAGGACGTCTGCTTGGTCCGGAAGGTCGAGGCCGAGGGCTGCGGCGGCACGCTCTCTTCGGGCCACGAGGTCCGGCATGTCCTCCAGGTACTCGGCCGCGAGTTCGCGACTTTCCTCGTCTGTGAACGCTTGGCAGTCGCGCCACCACGGGGCGACCAGCAGCAGCCGCAGGAGCTCGGGCAGGCCGATCGCAACCAGAGCCGCACCTCCTTCGGAGTCGGCATAAAGGATTGGACGTTCCTCGCCGCCTTCACCGCAGAAGAAGTACGTGCCCCCAGCGCCGTCGCCGGCGAAACCCTCGAGCGCGGCGCCCGAGGCTAGGTGGACTTCCTCGACATGGTCGCCTCGGTCCAGGTCGAAGTCACCCGGCCAAGCGAGAAAACGGGCAGCTTCGTCCTGTTCGCGGACGGCAGAGATCAACGAGTCCATGGGCCGCACCTTACGGCTCGCTGGTTGACAAGAATCATTGGGAATCAGTCACATCCGGGTGTGACTGAGCGCGCTACTTGGCCAGCCTGGCCAAGTAGCGCGCTCAGGGTTCTGCGCCGCGCACATCGCTCGCAGGGAGCGGACTTCAGAGCGGTGTTAGGTGAGCCAGCCCAGGGGATCGGACTTGCTTGAGCACATGGAGTTCCGACTTCTGCGAGGTCGGCCACATGTCGACGAGGTACCCCGGTCCGGCTGGTCCGGATGACAACGCTTCTGGAAGAGGAGGTGGTCCGCGCACGTCGTCTACCGCACGGCGACGTGATCCCCGGTCGACGACTTCGCCCCGGAAGTGGAGTTCCCGTAGTACGTCCACCGCCATGTCCCCGGCCCGGTCGCCTTCACCGTGGTCTTGAGCGCCCCCGTTCTACTCGACGTCGCTTTCTTGACCGTTGTGTACGAGGAGGCGCCCGCCGCCTTGAACTGCAGGCTGACCGTGCGGCCCGCGTACCCCTGGTACGTGTGGGTGTCCCAGTTCGCGCGTGTGACCCGCCCGGTCACGGTGATCGTCTTCCCTTTCGCGACCGGCTCCGGCGAGGCGTTGACAGTGACGCGTGTGGCCCGCTTGACCTGCAACGGGAGGTCCTTGTCGTCAGTGTCGTGGGCGTCGCCGGCGAGAAAGACCCGAGCAGCAGTTCGCCAGGTGCCGGCGTCCTCGTTCCCGAAGTCATGGTTCTGCGGGTCGATGTACAGCCATTCCTCGAAGTCGCAGATTCCTTTCGCCCTGTCCACGACCTTGCAGTCGCTGGTGATGATGGAGCTGTGCAGGGTGTCCCCAGTGTCGGGCTTCCCCCGGTAGGGGAACACCGTCGGCCCGAAGTCGTATCTGAGTTTGGTCGTCATCCGGAAGACCGCATGCACCTCGACCTCCTCCTTGACTCCGATCACGATCGGCTTCCCGCCGTTCACCGAGACCCGGGTGAAGGAGACCCCGCCCTCCGCCGCCCCAGCCGGCACCGCCGCCACCCCTGTGAACACGACCGCCGCTCCACCGGCCATCACCGCTTTCCACATCGTCTTCCCATCTTCGAGCTCGCCCTTTCCCCTGCAGCCTGGACCGAACGCGTAGGCGCACCGGCCGGAGGTTCATCCTCGCGGCTGACTGTGGGACAGGAGAGGGCTGTACGTGGTTGTACGCAGTGCGGCAACGATTTGATCAACACGGCATCTCCCGGGTTCGGTTCCCGGGAGGGGGCCCCGATGGCTTCACGGAGGATCCGGTGATCAGCCTTCCGCGTTCCTACCTCCGCAGCGGACCGGGTACGCCCGAAATTGGTGCATTCACCGCGCCGGGTCCCTGTTCTGCCTCTGAGCCGTGACATGGTAGTTGGAACCGCCAAGGCGTGCTGACCTGACCGTTCTCAGCGTGGGTGACACGCTTGTTGGAACTGATTTGCCAAGCTTCTTGGAACCAAGCGCTCAGTTGCCATTCTTGTTGGAACCGCTTCCGAAGATCGCTCTCCTTCGACTACGCCGCCGAGGACCACTGGCTCGCCAACCACTGCCACCAGCAGTTCCCCGCGCCCCTGGGCGGTGCCTCAGCTCCAGTCGAAGGTCAGCAGCGCGAGCCGCTCGACGGGCTCGAAGAACAGCAGAATCGAGTCGGCGCCCGTGCGTCGGTAGTGCCAGCCCGGCACCGACGCCACAAAGTGGAACGGGTTTCCGGCCGGACTGACCGGCCACGCGCTGTCGTCGTCGTACTCAACGTGGAACAGATCAGGCTGGACCCAGTTGTCGTGAGGGTCCGCGTCGCCGCCGAGCTGCTCCAGCAGTGCCACGGCGTTGGATCCGTCATACCACGGGGACCCGTCGTTGTGACGCATGAGCAGGATGCCCTCACGGCGGAAGGCGTCCCGGTGTGCCAGGTAGCTGCGTCCCTCGCGTTCGCAGTGCTCGTCGAGCCGCGTACGGAACCCGGGCCAGGGGTCGGACAGTTCCTCGGGGGTCGTCGCCCGCGCGAAGTAGCGCAGGTCGCCGAGTAGGCGGTAGCGGTCGTCCTGCATCGAGAACCCGAGCCAGTTGGTTCTCTGCAGAGGTGAGTGGAAGGCCTCGGTGTGGTCGCCGAGGTAACCTTCCGCCGGTTCCAGTGGGCTGACCAGGTGGATCCACCCGTGCCAGGCCGGGTCCACCTCGGCGAGATCGATCGAGATCAACGGGTGCAGGTGCCCTGCCAGTTCGACCTGGTCGGTGACGAACACGTCCGCAGGCTCGGGGTAGACCCGCAACCCCGTCCCGGCCGTCATGACGTCTTCCTGCATCTGGAGCCTCCGCCGCTCTCCCCGGCGACCGGCCGGGCTGCCAGCACATGTGATCGATCGACGGGTAGTCAACCCTATCCGTCGGACACTCCCAGCCGTCCGCTTCTCGTCAGCCTGCCCTGCGGCCGGGTTCAGGTCGGTCGTCGGGGCGTCAGTCGGTGGCGGGGCCCTGCGAAAGCTCCTCCTGCACCAGGGGGACCTTCCAAGAAGATCGGCACCGATGCCGAGGTAAGACCATGGCACTCAATCCCAAGATCGATTCCAGCGCCGACGCGCTCCGGCTCCAATCGGTGTGGCCCAGTTCCAACTATCGTGTCACGGCTCAGCCTCCGCGCAAAAACTGAGCGCCGGAGTGGCCAACTATCGCGCTCAGTCACACCGGGGCGCGCGGGCTGTTCGGGGCGTGGCCTCTACAGGTCGAACTCCAGGTGCTCGATGTCCGTGAAGCGGACTTCCTCCAGGCTGCCGGCGCGGCGGCCGCCGTCCTGGAAGTACACCTCCTTGAGCGCTTCGGCAGCGATCTCCCGCAGCTGCTGGTCGGTGGCGCCCTGCTCCTGGGCGTCGAAGAGGCGGGCGGCATACTGCGGCGGCAGCGCCACCGTGAGGTGCCGGATCCGGTCCTGGTCCGTCGACCCGATCGGGGCGGTGTAGCCGAGGCGGGCGCGGGTGTCGATGACGATGCCGCCGGTGCTCGCCGCCTGCTCGCGGGCCTTCGCCCGGATCTGCGGCTGCCATCGGGCCTTCACCTCGCGCTCTATGCGGGCGGCGAGGTCCGGGCGGGGCTTCTTGAACTGGTCCTTCACGTACCGCTCGACGGTCCGCTGAGAGACCCGCAGCATCTGGGCGACCGCCTTGGTGCCCTTGTACTGCTTGACCAGGTACCGCATCTGCGCGCCGGCCGACTTCGGGATGGGGCGGGTGAACGCCTTCTGCACCGCCTGGTCCAGGCCGTCCCCGAACATGCTCATCGCGGTCTACCTACTCTCCGTTGTCCTGGTCGGTGACGGTGCCGTCCTTGATGTACCGGGCGAGGTTGAGCTCCGGGGCGGAAGATTTCAAGTCCAGTGAGACGGTCGTGACGCTATGAAGTTTGTGGTGTGGGTTCCCTGCGTTTGGCCGGGTTGTTGATCCAGGCTGTCTGGGGTATCTCGGGTGGTCTGGGGCGGCGGCCGAAGCGTTCGGGGTGACGGGCGTATGCCTCGGCGAGGGTGACCGCGCGCTGGTCGCGGACCTCCTCGGCAGTCCCGAAGTGGACGGAGGCGGGTGTGTGCCAGCCGATACCCGAGTGCCGGTGCTCATGGTTGTAATACGCGATGAACGCGTCGAACCACTCGCGGGCGTGGGCCAGCGAATCGAACCGTTCGGGATAGTCCGACATGTACTTCGTGGTCTTGAACTGAGCCTCGCTGTAAGGGTTGTCGTTGGAGACCTTCGGCCTCGAGTGCGACCGCGTCACGCCCAGAGCGATCAGTAGTTGGGACACCTTCTTCGACGTCATCGAGGTGCCGCGGTCCGCGTGCACGGTCTGGGGCACGATGCCGTTGCGGGCGATGGTCTCGCGGATCAGCTCCTCGGCCCGCACAGCTGATTCGGCTCGCTCGACGGTGTGGCCGACGATGTACCGGCTGAAGATGTCGATGATCACGTAGGCGTGATACCAGACGCTCTTGGCCGGTCCGGCCGCCTTGGTGATGTCCCAGGTGAACACCTGTGAGGGCCCGGTGGCGACCAGCTCGGGCACCGCCTTGGCGGGATGGGTGGCCTGCCGTCGGCGCTCACCGGACTGATCCTGCTCGCGCAGGATCCGGTACATCGTCGAGACGGAGCAGTGATAGCGCCCGGCATCCAGCTCGCGGGCCCAGATCTGCGCGGGCGCCAGCTCGGCGTACTCGTCGCCGTTCATCAACTCGAGTACCGCAGCCCGCTCTTCGGCCGTCAGGGCCGACGGCTGCACCTGTGGGGCACGTGTTCTGCGTGGTGGCGGGGGCCGGAGCCGGCGGTAGTGCGTGGCGCGGGAGCGGCCGGTCAGCCGACAGGCGGCCGTGATGCCCAGCTGAACCTCGACGCCGGTGAACGCCTCGTCCACGACAGGGTCGGCGGCAGGCTTCAGTCCGCGCTCTCGGAGATCATTTCCAAGAGCGCGGAGGCTTTTCCCATCACCTCGAGTGCGGCCTTGTTCCGTGCCAGGTCCTTCTGCAAGCGCTCCACCTGCTGCCGCAGCTTTTCGTTCTCCACCTCCGCGGCGGACTTCTTCGCCCGGGCCGGGCTGGTCCGGCGGTCAACCAGGTTTTCCAGGGCCCCGGCGTCCCGGGCGGCCCGCCACTCCTTGACATGCGAGTGGTAGAGCCGTTCCCGGCGCAGGACCGCACCCTTCTCGTTCCTGAGCGCGGCGTCGTACTCGGCGACGATCCGCAGCTTGTACTCCGAGGTGAAAGTGCGGCGCTTCGGCCTCGGCGCCGGGTCGGACCCGACGGGCTCTGTGCTGGGCATAAGGGACGGTTCCCCTGTCGTGCCCTCTCAGGCTAACCCCGCAGAACAGGATGTCTCACCCAAGGCTGACAGAGAGGGCCAGGACAGCAAGTTCGGAGACGTCTCCGCCGTCGAGCCCTATGCGATCTACGCGCCGGGCGGCAAGGGGCTGGTTGGGGCTCCACCGAATGGGCCGACGAGTACTTCTGGTTGATCGATGCCGAGCGGCCGGGCCGTCTGCGCGAGCCTGTTGGAGACAGGTAGCGGGGGCGAGGTTCGGGACGGTTCCCGTGTTCACTGTGATTCGCTCGATGAAGGAGGAACCCGACTGTGTCCCTGCGGCATCGCCACGAGTACGCCGCAGGCTTTCCTCATGGCCTCCCGGCCAGCTTTCGTAAACCGGCCCAGGAGTTGTCAGACCACCCGAAAGGATGACCCGAGTACGCACCGCTACCGGCCCCAATCCACCAGGTTCGAGCCGGAGGCACTTTAAGAGACGTAAAACGCCGGTTCCTCGCGTACTCCTCTCCATCACGCTTGCCGGGCCCGCCCCATCTGGCAGTACTGGACACGTCCCGGCTTTGTCAGGGCCGCTCTCACCCTCCCCGGCATCACCCGGATCAGGCTGCCCTCAGCTTCAACCCCACTGCTGTGACAGCGGGTTGGTGCAGGTCTTCCACCTCCACGCGAACCAACAGCGCCTCACGGCGCAAACGAAAATCTTGCCAGAGCCACGAATGTGCACAACTACTCTCTACGGATGCCTCTGAACCAGTACGTGTATTTCGCTCTGTCCAGCGAGCGCACCACCGCGCGAGAGATGGCTGATTTGCTCGGTATCGAACCCGATGAGGTAACAGTGCGGGCAAGCCGCCTGGCCGAACCGCCCAGACCGGTCTGCCACCGCTGGAAGATCGTGTGCCGAGCACCGGGCCTTCGGGTCGATGAACAGGTCACCCAAATCCTGGACCGGCTCCGGCCCCACACCGGTCGCATCGCCGAGCTCGTCCGTCGGCTGGATCCAGAGGGGGAGTGCCCCTCCGCGGTGCTGGAAATCGTGCGCTACTTCAACGATGACGAGTGCGCCGATGAAGCGGACCGCCCGGATACCTCCCAGCACCCCAACCTCTTCGGCTGGCACCTCGACCGCGACGTGCTGGACTTCCTCTCTGCTACTGGCGCGGTTCTGGACGTCGACGAGTACGACCTGACCCCGGACGCCCCAGAGGATCAGTCAGCAATTGGGTGAGCACATTCATGGGCTCTGTCGCTGATCTTGTGACAGGCCTGGTTCAGGTTCGTAGGAGGATGCGAGTGCGGAGGAGGTCGAGCTTGGCTCGGCCGTACCCGGCGCGCTTCAGGAGTTTGACCCTGGTGACCTGGCCTTCTACTTGGCCAGAACTCCAGGAAGTGGACAGGCTGGCGGTGACCGCATCGAGGTCGCGCAGGAGTCCCTCGGCAAACTGTCCCAGGTGCGGGAGGTCGTCCTGACTGATGCCCGCGATCCAGGTGGAAAGATCTCGGCCGCGGTGCTCGTGCATGAGACGGGCGAAGGCGCGGACGTGCTCGACGGTGGCATCGAGCTCGGGGCATGCCGTTCGCATCTCCTTGAGGCCGACGGCGTCCTCGGACCGTAGGCGCTCGGGGTGGGTCATGACCCAGCGCAGAGCCCGGCGTGGTTTTGGCAGCGCAAGTGGTGGAGGGGTGGTCACCGTGCCTTCCCGAAGCAGGCAGACGTAGCGGCTGACTGTTGTGCGTTCACCCGGGAAGCCCTGGTCAGGGTCTGTCAAACGAGCGGGTCTGGCCCGTAGTCGGTGGTGACGCTGGGTGTCCGTCAGGGCAGGAGGATGCGGTGGCGGAGGAGATCGAATCCGGCGCGTCCGTGCATCTGCCGCATGATCCTTTTGGTGCGGGTGTTGACGCCCTCGGTGCGGCCGTTGTGGTAGGGCAACGTGAGGCCGGCGTCCACGGCAAGCCGGTCGATTTCGAGGCCATTGGTGAAGCTGCGCAGGTAGGGCAGATCGACGGCGCGGGCGGCCGTGACCCACTCGGTGAGTTTCACGTCGTTGCCCTCGCCTGGTTTCAGCAGGGCGGCGAAGCCGCGTATGAGATCGGCGAGTGCGGTCATCTCCGGGCAGGCCGCGGCGATCTTCTCCAGCAGGGTCGTTTCCTTCGGGCGCAGGTTTTCGGGGTCGGTGAGCAGGAGGCGGCCGGCGTGGCGCGCGGTGGTGACGGGGCGGTCACCTTCGGCGCGGCCCTGGTTGAGGTAGCGGACCAGGAGGTTCGCGCTGCCGGTGTAGCCCAACTCCCGGATCTCTTCGAGGAGGTGGGTGACCGGGACAGCCGTTTCCTCGGCACGGCGCCGGCGCAGGTGCTCGCGGTAGGGGTCGACGAGGGTGAGCCGGTAGGCCGGAGCGATGCGCAGGGCCTGGGGTTCGGGCATGAGGGCGTAGCGTTTGACGGTGTTCAGGGCCAGATTGAGGCGGCGGGAGCAGTCGAGGAGGCCGACGCCTTGACCGAGGAGCTCGTGGATCTTGTTCCAGCGTTCGCGGGTGCTCTGTTCGCGTACTCCGCCGGGGCGGGGCGGGGCGGGTTGATGGTGGCCCAGCAGCCGGCGTGCGCGCGGACCTCGAGCAGGGTTTTGTCGCAGAGATTTCGCCATAGGTGCCATCGGTCGCTGACCTGCACCGCGTCGGGCAAGGCGCGGCGGACGGCCTCGGCGTAGGTGGCCGAGCCGTCCCGGCACACGACCTCGACACCAGGATGTTCGCGCAGCCAGGACTCGAGGGTGGCCATCTCGCGGTCGGGCAGGACTTCGACGCGTCTGCTGGTTTCGGCATCCGTGATGATCGTGGCGTAGCGGTGGCGGCGCAGGGCGAAATCGTCCACGCCGATCACCCGCGGGACCGCCTGCTGCGGCAGCGGCAGGCGCCGCAGATGGCGCAGCGCGGTGCTGCGGGAAACGGGCACGGCCATTAGACCAGCGAGGCGTGCGGCCGCCCGGCCGCACAACTCCCGTGCCACCTGGGATATCTGCCAGGCAAGCCGCACCGTGCGGCGCTGATGGCGCTCCAGCAGTCCGGAAATCTGCTCGCGGAAGGTCTGTCTCCGGCAGCCCCGGGCTGGACAGACCAGCCGCCGTACCCGCAGGTGGACGACGACCGTGCGGCCGTCGACCGGCACGTCCGTCACCGTCCGGCGGTGATACCCGTGCACCTTCGCCGTCGGCGTCCGGCACGCCGGACACGGCACCGCCACATCCCGCGTGCGGGCCGTGACCACCACTGAGCATTGTTCATCTTGAAGTTGCAGGTCACCGGGCTGGCGTGGGTCGAGGCTGGGGTGCTCGCGCTGGTCGGGGGCGTGATCGGTAGCAGGTGATCGTCCGTCAACGCTGGACCTCGGCGTTTGTCAGCACGAGGAGAGCCCGCAGAAGCATGGTCGCGTGGCGGGCGTTCATGCGGACCTTGGTGAGGATCCGCCAGTTCTTCAGATCGGCGAAGCCGTGCTCGTTCGCCGCTCGTTCGCGGCTGACCAGCCGGTTCGCCTCCTTCTGGGCGGCAGTCAGGGGATGGCCGCGGGTCGCTTTGCGGCCGGTGACGATCACCGGGTCGTCGGGATTGTCGTCCAGGCCAACGAAGCCGAGGTCGGCGAGCACCCCCAGGCCGGCCTCCCGCAGGTGGGCGGTGATCTTGTTGTGGCGGGCAGTGGTGATCTCCGAGCAGCGCCCCGGCTTCGCCGCCGAGATCCACACCAGGTTGCCGCGCTCGTCGGTCAGGGCGAGGAACAGCAGGCCGTGGGCCTTGTGTTTGCCCGAGTAGTTCGGCCGGTTGGCGTCCCCGGTGCGTCGGCGAGTACGGACGAGGGTGCCGTCGAGCAACACAACGACGCCACCCTTCCGGGCGATTTTCTTCAGGGCGCGGTCCAGGCGCGGGGCCCGCGCGGCGAGCAGGCCGAGCACTTCCAGCAGCCAGCGGCGCACGGTGGAGGCGGAGACGTCGTTGCCGCCCGCGATGTCGGAAAGCCGCTGGTCGTGGCGGAGGCCCGCCAGGACGATCAGGGCGATCCGGCCGGGCGGGAGCTTGCGCCAGCGCGAGCGGATCTTCTTCAGGTGACCGCGGACCAGGCCGGAGACCAGGTCCAAAGTGGCGCTCGACAGCGGCAGGCGGCACTGGTAGACAAGCCCTTCAGTGCCCTCGACGGGGCGGTTGTTCCTTCGCATGGACACCCCAACTCCCGTCGGGGGCCTGCACGTTACGCCGAAATCCAGCCGCGACCGGTCAGACCGGCGGCTGCGGCAGGGCAGTGAAGCGGCCGGCTGGGGTGCGGTGCAGCCAGCCCCGGTCCGCCAGGCGCCTGAGCTTGTCGCGGACCGGCTCGACCTGCCCGGGCTGGGCGCGCCTGCCGAGTTGGACGCTGACGTCCTTGGCCGGGACCGGCTCCGAAGCCGCGGTCACCATCTTCATGATCGCCTGGTAGTCGGCGGGCAGCGCGCTCTCGTCCACGCCCGGCTCGCGGTGCGGGACCAGCAGCATCCCGCCCGCACCCGGTGCCGTCGTTACCCGTTCCAACTCCTCAGCCACGGCCCGGTCGTCAGCCTGCCCGCTCCGCTCGGCCTCGATGAACTGCCCGATCACCACCTCGGAAGCCTCCAGCCGGGCCACCTCGGCATCGATCCCGGCGAGCTCCTTGCGCAGCCGCTCGGCGCGATCGGCCAGCACCACCCTCCGCTGCATCACCCAGACCAGAACATCCGCCATCAATAGCCCCTTCCCGCCCGTGCTTCCTCGGAGCTTACGAAGCCCTCTGGACCCGGCATCGCGATTCCGGCGAACCGGCAATGCGCCGGATGATCACCTGCTACCGATCACGCCCCCGACCGGCACGAGCACCCCAGCCTCGACCCACGCCAGCCCCGTGACCTGCAACTTCAAGATGAACAATGCTCACTGCGTCACCACCGTCCACCACGTCCTCGAGGACGAGCACCGACAGTCCGGAAAACACCGTCCTGACAAGGGAGTTGACATCCATCACAAGATCATGATCGCGGATGGCTACTCGGCGTCACCACCGACTACGGGCCAGACCCGCTCGTTTGACAGACCCCATACCGGCGGCAGTGCCTCCTCGCAGAAGACGCAGACGAAGTCCTCCTCCCGAACGATGTTCAGCTCGCCGCAGGCGGGACACCGCCGGAACACCACCTCGTGTGTGAAGCCGGAAGGGTGCTCGATTCCGGCGGCGTCCAGAGCTCTTGCGACGGCCGGCCACGAGCTGATGTCCGGGCAGTATCCGGTCGACTGGTTACTCACCTCACCGACCGCCCACTGCCCGGACTCCTTGCGAAAGCTCATCTCCCCGGCGCCCAGAACGGGGCCGCCGCCAGCACACGCCACGTGCTCGCTCCGGCGCGGCGCGAGCCGCAGCACACCTGCCGAGTCGATGACGAACGTGAAAGGATCGGCCAGCTCCACTGCTTCCAGAGCGGAAGCCCAGTCGTCGAAGTCCGCTGCCGAGTGGATGCTTCGGCCCTCAGCCTCCGGCCGGACGAGACCCCGCAGATCAGGCGGTCCCACATACCGATAGCTCCACCCCGGCAAGTTCACGCTGACCAACGTAACGCCCTCGCGAGGCGAGAGCCTGGGGAATTACGTGAAGTTGCACCTGGGGAATATCGCGAACGTCCACAAGAGCGCAGCCGCCCGAGGACCTCGACGGGGAGCCCGTCCAGGAGGTAGGCCATACGCGGGGCGTCGTAGCTGGCGTCGAAGACGATGAGGATGTCCGCATCGCCGTCCTCCCACTGGCCGCCGTCGATGAGATCGGTGACGACACGACGGACCTGGCCGGCGGTGACCTCGGCGAGGTCGTCGTCGGGCCCGAGGCGGACCGCGTCCAGCAGCTGACACCACGAGGTGCGTCCGGTCTCCAGGGCGGCGACGAACGAGTAGGGCCAGCCCGGGATCATCAGGTGCTGGTCACGGCCGCGGCCATAGGTGTGGCAGAACAATCGATCCGCGCTGCACTCGGCGTCCGGGCGGAGCCAGTTGCTCACGTCCACGGCCAGGACGAGCCGGTTGTCGGCGGCCTTGGGCTGCGGCAGCACCGCCAGGGCACGGCGTAGCCGGGCGGCGTCGATTCGGCCGTGGTTCAGCGCGTCGTACAACGCGCCGTGCCCGCACCGGTGTTCGGCCAGCAGCGTCAGATCGACCGGCGAGGTCACCGGCCCGTTCTCGCAGAGCATCGCGTCACAGATCTCGAACAGTGCGTCACCGCGCGCGGTCAGACACGCGTAGAAGTCCTCCCGGAAGTGTGACGTGAAGTCGAATGCCTCGTGCCGGGCATCGTGGTGCAGCAGACTCACCCCTGCGGCCTTCGTATGAGTGCGGTTCTGTGACGGAATGCATGCTCATGCGAAGGCCGTCCGTCTGTCCGGCGAATACCGAGGTGCGCTGCCTAGTTCGAAGAGCATTTCGACTCACCGATAGCCTGCGTCACCATGACGCGCGCTTGGATCTCGCCAATACTGTTTGTGCTCGGCGGCTCAGCCGCTGCAACTGGGCTGATCTTCAGGGGGAGCCCCGGCGCAGCCGCAGCACTCCTGCTGGTGTTTGTGCTGCTCGCAGGTGTGAACTCGCCTCTGATGTTCCCGAGGCCGATCGGTGCGCTGGAGGCACAACGCCGCAGCGCGGTCGACGGCCGGCCGGTCGTCTTCTGGCGACCGGGCTGCACCTACTGTCTGCGACTGCGCATCCGGTTGGGCCGTAGCGCCCGCCAGTTGCATTGGGTCGACATCTGGCGTGACCCGGCTGGAGCCGCAGCGGTGAGGGCAGTCAACGATGGCAATGAGACCGTGCCAACTGTCGTCGTGGCGGGCCAGTCGCACACCAACCCCGACCCTGAATGGGTGCGTGAACAGCTCTCCTCTTCCGCGTGATCAGGAGCGGTGCCCTATCGGAGAGGTACCCACAGCCCCGAAAGATCGTCAACCGGGTTGACGCCGTCCGAACCTTCCGTCCGCGCCGCATGACGCAGACGGAGGTTAAAAGACAAGCTGAACTCGCTTCCTCAGTTCCAGCGAACGGGCCCTGCCCTCGGCGGGACCCGTTTTCGGAGCCCACAGGCAACGAAGAGTTGAGAACTCTCGAACATGAGCTGCGGGCCGACTGCGTGACGACGTCGACTCGTTTACCAGGCTTCCTGCGGGAGGAGCTGAGACCCGCAGCCACCGTGTGATGGACACTACCCGTGGTCAGGATGGGCGGCCGGGGCGGCTTCTGTGAGACGGTCCAGCCGCGTGTGGAGGGCCCGTACGCGGCGGTTCTGGGCGCAGCGGGCGGTGCGCTCCAGCGGTGCGGACAGGCGTGGACAGCCGCCTCGACCTGGGCCTGGAGTTGACCCCAGCAGCGACGGTGCCCGGCCCGCGCGCTTCTGAGGGCCGGGGCGTCACGGCATCCACCTGACCAGAGCCGGGCGCACGGTGGAGGCATGGCCGGGCGGGTACGCCGCTGTGCGTACATCTTCTGAATCCACTCCGCCGCCCCGCCCTTGGCGGTGATCTTTCCGCGCTTGTCCTGCAGGTACAGGTCCTCGGATGAGGACGGCGCCAGCCGGGGAAGGGAAGCGGCAGTGCTTCAGAGCGCGGGGCCCTCGGCGGTGGCCAGCATGTTCTCGATGAGGTCAGCAGCGCGCGGGGTGCCGCCCTCGGCCCGGGCGGCGGCCTGCAACTGCTTGGACCGGTCGACGCGTTCCGGATCCGTGATCAGGTCGTTCAGCGCCGCGCGAAGGGTCTCGGCGGTGGCGTCAGCGGTGTCCACACGGCGGGCGACGCCGAGTTCCACGAGCCGGTCGGCGTTCATGAACTGCTCGGCTCCCTGCGGCACGGCGATCATGGGAACGCCGGCGAGGAGCCCTTCGCCGCAGCCGCCCATGCCGGCGTGGGTGACGAAGGCGTCGGCCTGTTCCAGGATCGCCCGCTGGGGGACCCAGGAGTGCACATCGACGTTGGGCGGAATGGTGCCGAGTACCTCGGGGTCGGTGTACTTGCCGATCTGGAGTACAACGTGCCAGCCGGGCAGGTCGCCGAAGGCCGCGATGCACTGGCGGTAGAACGCGGGCTGGCGAGTGTACGCCGAGCCGAGCGAGACCAGCAGCACATGGTCCGCGGCCGCCGGGCGGGTCCAGCCGTCCGTGTCCGCTCGGGTGTTGAAGCAGGGGCCGACGAAGGTCACCGTGTCGGTGTCGACTCGATCGGCGTGCGGCTGCATCGCTCTCGGGATCAGGGCGAGGGCCCGGGCGGGCGGGCCGGAGAACGTGTCCACGTCCGTGGTGGCCGCCCCGCAGTCGGCGAGCCACCGCGCGAACCTGTCCCGGTACGCGTCGGCGCCCGGCAGCTTCCGCAGATGCGCCGCGACTTCCTCCCGGTAGCCGTCCCAGCCGACGAACGTCGGGGACAGCTGCACGAGGGGACGGCCCTGCGCTTCGGCGAGGGCGCGCGCGGCATAGGCGCCGATGTCGTAGAGGTACAGGTCGGCCGGATCGTCGTCGTAGGCGGCGCGCAGTTGCGGGAGCGCCTGGACGGCGTCGTCGAGGAAGAGGCTCGCCGCGGCGATGGGATCGGCAGGCCAGTCGTTGTCCGCGACGGGCAACGCGGAGGTGCAGGGCAGCAATTCCGCACCGGCGGACTCGATCCGGTCGGCCACGAACGGATCGTTGGCGTAGGTGACCCGGTGCCCGCGGGCCACCAGCTCACGGATGAGCGCGAGGCTGGGCAGGACATGGCTGACGATGGGGACGCCGACCATCGCGATATGGGCGCGGCGACGGGACATGGGCGATCACTCGTTTCTGGCGCGGGACGGGTGCGGGCGGTGTGGCGAGGACGCGGTGTCAGGGCTGGTCGATCTGCGCGGCGGCCTCCTCCAGGTCGGTGACGGTCCCCGACATGATCGTCCGTACGTGCCTGGTGATGTGCTGCACGGGCCAGTCCCACCACGCCACGGCGAGGAGCCGGGCGATGTCCGCAGCGTCGTAGCGGGTGCGGATGAGCCGGGCGGGGTTGCCGCCGACAATGCCGTAGCCGGGGACGTCGCCGGTGACCACGGCGCCGGCGGCGATGATCGCGCCGTGACCGATGCGTACACCGGGCATGACCGTGGCGCCCTGGCCGAACCACACGTCGTTGCCGACGACCGTGTCGCCCCGGCCGGGCAGGTCGGTGATCAGGTCGAAGTGCTCCGCCCAGGAGCCCCCCATGGTGGGGAACGGGAAGGTGGAAGGACCGTCCATGCGGTGGTTGGCGCCGTTCATGATGAACCGGGTGCCCGTCCCCAGCGCGCAGTACTTGCCGATGACAAGCCGCTCGGGACCGTAGTGGTACAGGACGTTGCGCGTCTGGAACGCGGTCGGGTCGTCCGGATCGTCGTAGTAGGTGAAGTCACCGACCTCGATCAGCGGCGACTTCACCAGCTGCTTGAGCAGAACCACGCGCGGGTGCTCGGGCATCGGGTGGAGCACGGTGCGGTCAGCGGGAATGGGCTGCATCGTGGAGGCGGTTCCTCTCTAGTGGGGGTGTGACCCAGATACGGCAGAAACGGGCCATGGGATGATCTTGGTCTAGTTCGGGCTGTTCGCGGATGCCTTGTTCGAGGTGGTGACCGCATCTGGATCGGTGGAACGTCGCGGCGCCGCGGCGCCTTCCGCGGGCTTGGACCTCGCCAGCCACAGGCCGGTGAACACGGCGGTGGCCAAAGTGACGGCGCCGGCAGCGAGGAAGGCGCTGTTGAGGCCGGTCTCGAAGGAGGCGCCGCCGGATTGCCGGGTGCGGACGATGGCTCCGAGTACCGCCACGCCGAGCACCGCGCCGATCTGCCGGGTGGTGCTGCTGATGCCTGACGCGAGGCCGCCTTCCTGCGGGCTGACTGCCTGGATGGCGGCTCCCGTCAGTGGGGACATGGTCAGGGCGAAGCCGATGCCGACGACTCCCAGCCGCCACCACACGTTCCCGTAGCCGGTGTCGGCGTGCACCATGCCGAGTGCCAGCAGTCCCAGGCCGGCCAGGGCCAGGCCGGTGGTGACCACGATTCGGAAGCCGTACCGGGCGGCGAGCCGGCCCGCGTACGGGCTGACGATCACCATGGCGAGGGATACCGGCAGGGTCTGCAGGCCGGCGCGCAGGATCGAGCTGCCCTGGACGTACACGAAGAACTGGGAGAAGAAGAACGACGAACCCATGAGCGCGAACCCCACCACGACCATGGCGGTGTTGGACACGGTGAACAGGCGCTGCCCAAACAGCCGCAGCGGCAGCATCGGAGCGGACCGACGCGCTTCGACGGCGACGAAGGCGGCGAGGAGGATCACCGCGGCGGCGAAGCTTCCCAGGATCACCGGCGACGTCCAGCCGCGGGCACCACCCTCGATTAGCCCGTAGGTCAGCACCCCCACCCCCAGAACGGACAACACCGTCCCCGGGATATCGATCGCGGGGGCGCTCGGATTGCGGGTCTCTTCAAGGCTGCGCAGACCGACCAGCAGAAGAACCACGCCGATGGGCAGATTGACCAGGAAGATGGCGGGCCAGCCGAAGGCATCCGTCAGCACGCCGCCGGCCACGGGGCCCGCGGCCAGACCGATTCCGCCGAATCCGGCCCACAGCCCGATCGCCTTGATTCGTTCTTGCGGCACGGGATAGGCGGCGACGAGCAGGGCCAGCGAGGCAGGGCTCAGCGCCGCGGCCCCGATGCCCTGCAGCACCCGGCCGGCGACCAGCCAGCCGAGCGAGGGCGCGAGGGTGCACAGGCCCGACGCGGCGGTGAACACCGCCACGCCGGTCAGGTACACCCGCTTGCGGCCGAACCGGTCGGCGAAGACACCGCCGGACAGCAGCAGCATGGCGACCAGCAGTACGTACGCGTCGACGATCCACTGCAGACCGGTCAGTTGAGTGTGCAGCCGGTGCTGCATATCGGGCAGCGCCGCTCCAACAATCGTGTTGTCGAGCAGAACCATGAATTGGCCCAGGCAGATCACCGTGAGCAGCACGGCCCGGTCTGGTCGACTGCCTACGGCCGCAGGCGATGCCGCCATGAGGATTCCTCTCAATCGTTAGTTGCGCCCGGCCATGGCCGACGCGGGTGGCGATACACCTGAGCGTTCTAAAGCAGTCAGCGACTGCGTTAGGCGACTGTAAGGAGGGTCGCCTCACGAACGCAAGTCACGACTGCGTTAAGGTGGGGGCGTGAACGAGCAACAGCGAGCCCGGCGGCCCGGCGGGCGGAGCGCCCGCGTCGGCGCGGAGGTGCACCAGGCCGTCACCGACCTGATCAGTGAGCGCGGCTACGGCAACTTCACCGTCGGCGAGGTCGCAGCCCGCGCAGGCGTGGCCGACAGCAGCATCTACCGCCGGTGGGGCAGCCTGGAAACCCTGCTCACCGACGTGGCGCTCACCCGCCTCAACGCGCAGTCGCCGATGCCCGACACCGGGAGCCTGGCCGGCGACCTGCGCACTTACGCGGCCCAAGTGGCCCGCGAGATCACCGGACCCGACGGCCTGGCGGTGGTGCGCCTGGCCGTCGCCCTGTCGAGCAACGGTCAGCAGGGCCTGCAGGCTGGCGCCGACCTCCGCGCCGAACGCACCCGGCAACTGCAGTCCATGCTCGATCGCGCCCACGACCGTGGCGAGCATGCACCCGACGCGTTCGACGTGCTGGACCACATCCTGGCCCCGATGTATATCCGCGTCTTGTTCGGCATGGAGCTCACCCCGGACTACGTCGACGGGCTGGTCGACCGAATGCTGTGACCTCACCCCGGTCCCCGGGATCAGCCCTCGGACGCGGTGCCAAGGCTCCGTGCTCGCCGACACCCGCCCGGCCAGCTCAGGCATCCGGCCCTTGGCTGGCTCACGCGGCCTGGCTGAATCCGTCGGCTGGCGAGCCGTCGCCGCGGATCGGGGTGAAGTCGACGTCCAGGTGCGGGTCGTAGGCGCCGGGTTCGTCGGCGAACTCGTGGATGGAGTATTCGCCGAAGCGGCGGATGTGCTCGGTCAGGTACGGCGAGACCTGCGCCAGGTCCTCCGGGTCGACCTTCTCTCCTTCGTCCTGCAACTGGCGGACGATCTCGGCGATGTGTGCGACATCCCGTGAGTTCACCTGAGCCCCGCTGAGCCCTCGCCCCTGTGGCCAGGGGTTCTTCCTCCTTCGTGTGCTCTGTGGCCTCGTGACGTAACTTCGGGATTCTTGAAGCGTTCTCATCTCGTCCGACTGATTTGCAGTCGGACCGAAGGTGAGGAGGCTCGGGTTGGCGGCGCTGGCAGTCGTACGGGACCTGCATGAGCACTGGGCGCCCGCGTCAGCGGAAGAGCTGGAGAGGTTCGAGACGGACGTGCTGTCCGGGTTCGTCCTCGCGAGGGCCTCGGCGGGCCTGGCGGACGGCACCATCCGTGGGGACGTCGGGCACCTGGAACAGATCCGCACGTGGTTCGGCCGGCCGCTGTGGGACATGGAGCCCGCCGACGCTGACGCGTACTTCGGGAAGGTCCTGCGGAACTCGCCCAGCGGCACCCGCCTGGCCAGGTCGCAGGCGCTGACCACGTACTTCATGTTCCTGGAGCTTCGGCACAAGGTCGAACTCCACCGCATGACCGGCCGGGTGGTCGAGTGCCCGATCGACGAGATGAACCGGCCGCGCGGGGTCAAAGACGCCCAGCTGCGGATCCCGCCGACCGAGCCGGAAGTCGGGACCTTGTTCACCGGCTGGGGCGGCGAGCTCGCCACTTGCCGCAAGTTCGCCCCGACCGCCCGGAACTACACCGCCTCGAAGCTGATGTCCCAGGTCGGCCTGCGGGTGAGCGAGGCATGCAAGCTCGACCTGGACGACATCAAGTGGGAGCTGGGCCGCTTCGGCAAGCTCCACGTCCGTCACGGCAAGGGCGCCCGCGGCTCAGGGCCGCGCGAGCGGATGGTGCCGCTGATCAACGGTGCCGACAGGACACTGCGGTGGTTCATCGAGGACGTCTGGGGCCAGTTCGACGACGACCACACCCGCCCCGGCGCCCCGCTGTTCCCTTCCGAGCGCAAGAACGCCGACGGCTCCTCGCGACGGGTCGGCGACGACGCTTTGCGCGGCGGGCTCAAGGAGGCGGCCAAGGCGCATCTGCCGGGGTGGGGCGAGAGGCTGACGCCGCATGTCCTGCGGCATTTCTGCGCGTCCCAACTCTATGAGAACGGACTGAACTTGCTTGCAATTCAGGAGGTTCTGGGACATTCATGGATCGCTACGACGATGCGATACGTCCATGTCCAGCAGACTCGGGTCGAGGACGCCTGGGGCGCCGGGACCGAGCGAGCCGCGAAGCAGCTGGAATGGCTGCTCCGATGAGATGGAACCTGCGGCTGACGGCCGCGAACAAAGGCATCTGGAAGGCGTCCGAGCTCCAACGAAGCCTTGCCGAGCACGGGTTGGTGATCTCGGCAGGGAAGATGTCCGGGCTGTGGTCCGGCCAGCCGATCTCCCTCAAGCTGGAGGACCTGGACGTCATCTGCGTCGTCCTCGGCTGCGAGATCGGCGACCTGCTGATCCCCGAGCCGGACAAGGTCCGCCGCCACGGCGAGGAGACCGGCCAGCAGGCCGCCGCCGCATCCGGTCCGGCCCCGGCGGTGGTGCCGCGTCGGCGGGACGGCCGGTCCCTGCCGCCGATGTGACGCGGTGAGTCCGCGCAAGGGCTACCGCAAGCCCGCTACCAGCTGTGACGGTTGCTTGGCCTGGGGCGTGTTCACGGGCAGGCTCTGCCCGGCGTGCTGGCAGTTTGCTCGTCAGCACGCCGCCGGCGAGTGCGGGGCCTGCTGTCGGCGACAGCCGCTGAAGTCCGGCTACTGCCGACTGTGCTGGTGCCAGGCCCGCCGCAATATCCGTCTGGCGACCGGCAAGCCGACTTCGGCCGGGCACGTGATGGCACCCTGGCTGCGGCAGGTCGGTGACCTTCAGCTGTTCTTCGTCGGCATGCACCACCACCGCGGCCCCGCCGCGACACCGCGGCCCCGTGGCCAGGCCCGACGGGGGCGCCCACTCAAACCGCCACCGCCCGCTGCAGTCCGTCCGGTCAGCCGCTGGCGCCAGCCGGTCCTGTTCGACGGCGTCCCCCGCGACTACAGCCGCTTCGCTCACGATGTGCACGCGAATCCCGAGAACCCCCTGGCTGGCCTGGGGATGCTACCTCGCGCACGGCCTGGCCGAGGCCCGCGGCTGGAGCCGCCGCGTCCGTCTCGACGCGGACCGGGCCCTGGTCGTGCTGCTGTCCCCGCACACCGAGGCCGACGTCATCCGATACTCGGAGATCATCGCGCCGCTGCGGGCCCTCGACAGCAGCATCGAGCGAACCGCCGAGGTCCTGGAATCGATGAACATCCTGCTCGACGACCGCAGGCCGTCCTACGAGGACTGGCTGGAGAAGCGGCTCGACGGCCTAGCCGCCGGAATTCGCCGGGAGGCCGAGCGCTGGAACCGCACCCTGCGCGACGGCGGACCCCGCACCCGCGACCAGTCCACCGTCTGGGCCTACCTCAATGCCGTACGCCCCGCCCTCCTGGAATGGTCCGAGCGCTACGACCACCTGCGCGAGGTCACCCGCGACGACGTCCTCGCCCACGTCAAGACCCTCCACGGGCACGAACGGCGCCAGACTCTCGTCGCCCTGCGGTCCCTGTTCGGCTGGGCGAAGAAGAGCGGCATCGTCTTCCGCAACCCGACCTCCCGCATCAAGGTCGGCACGTTCGAGTACGCCGTCCTGCAGCCCCTGCTGCCCCAGCGGTTGACCCGGTCCGTCGAAGCGGTCCGCAGCCCGGCCGCCCGCCTCGCCCTCGCGGCCTCCCACGCCGCCAGGGCCATACGCGCTCTCCAGTTGGACGACGTGGACCTGGGCAACCGCCGGCTCACCATCGCCGGACGCACCCGCCCCATGGACGACCTCACCCACCAGATGCTGCTGGCCTGGCTGGACTACCGGCGCCGGCGCCGGCCGAACACCGCCAACCCCCACCTGCTCATCAACCAGATGACCGCGCTGGAGACCGGGCCGGTCAGCGGCTGGTGGATCAAGCACGAATTCCACCGCCAGGACGCCACCCTGGAACGGCTCCGCGTCGACCGCCAGCTTGAAGAAGCCCTCGTCCACGGCCCCGCCCCGCTCCACCTCGCCGAGGTCTTCGGCCTGGACGAGAAGACCGTGATCCGCTACGCGGATTCCGCACGGGCCCTGCTGGAGCAGGCCGCCGAGGTCGGCCCTGTTGGGACTCCTCGAAAATTCGAAAATCTCCAGGGCCGCTCGCGTTCTCTACCTGATTGAGGGGCTCAACAACAGGTCGGGGCCTCTCCTCGCGGCGCCCTTGTGACCCTAGCTGGGCGTCATCGTTTGGGAGCGGCGCCGCCGGTTGTCTCAGCGGCTGGTGGGTGCGTTCCAGTCGACCAGTTGGACGATGACGCCATTGGGGTCGCGGACCTGAAAGGCGCGCTCGCCCCACTCCTCGTCGGTCAGCGGCATGGTGATCGCGACGCCTTCGGAGCGCAGGCGCGCCAGCTCGCCTTCGAGGTCCTCGACGACGAAGGCAAGGATCAGACCTGCGGTGTGCTCGTCGCGCTGGTCTGCCGGGAGGGTGTCCAGCCCCCGCCGCAAAAAGATGACGTTCATGCCGACGTCGTCGCGCGTCAGGGACGCGAAGCCGTCGGCGGCCATCTCCTCGCGGAACCCGAAGTGCTCAACGAGGAAGGCGCTGGCTGCGGGGACATCGTCGACGTTGAGCGACACGGCGCTAGAGGTGATCTTCATGAAAACTCCTCCGAGATTCACTGAGCATATTCTCTGTACGACGTACAATGTACATTGTACAGAGTTCGGCTGGGAGAGGATGACTCCATGCCAACGGAACGAACCAGCTCGGGCGACCCGGCCCACACCCTGCAACTGCTGTGGCGCGGCTCCTCCTCTGACCGTCGCCGAGGACCGCGACGGGGGCTGAGCATCGACGCGGTGGTCGAGGCTGCCACCGCCATCGCCGACGCTGAAGGCCTGGCCGCGGTGACCATGCGCCGGGTGGCCAAGGAACTCGGCGTGGTGCCGATGACGCTGTACACCTACGTCCCCGGCAAGGCCGAGCTCCTCGACCTCATGCTCGACGCCGCCTACGCCCGCATGCCCCGCACCGACACCACCGGACAGCCCTGGCGCCAACGCGTCACCGCTATCGCCGAGGAGAACAAAGCCCTCTTCGAACGCCACCCGTGGGCCGCGGCCGTCTCCACCGTCAGGCCTCCGCTGGGGCCGGGGCAGATGTCAAAGTACGAGCACGAACTGTCTGGGCTCGACGGCCTCGGCCTCAGCGACGTCGAGATGGATGACTGCCTGACCCACCTACTCACCTTCGTGCAGGCATGCGCCCGCACCGTCGCCGACGCCCGCGCCGCACAGCACGACAGCGCCCTGAACGACCAACAATGGTGGGAGCTGAACGCCCCACTCCTCGCCCGGGTCCTCGACGAGAACGCCTACCCCACTGCCGTCCGCGTCGGCGCAGCCGCAGGCGCCGCACACAGCAGTGCCTACGACCCCGCCCACGCCTACTCCTTCGGCCTGCAACGAGTCCTCGACGCCTTCGCCGCTCTGATCGACCGAAGCGGAAACGCGAAGACATTGACTTCATCGCACCGGCACGACGCCATTGCCCCGTGAGCCTGCCTCGTGAGCCGGAGCACCTGTCGCCGATGCTCCGGCTGGGGATCTCGGTGAGGAGGTCTGGCTCTTCTCCGAGCACGGGGTGGTGCAATCAGCCTCCTCACTCCAGCGAGCTGAGTACGAACCCGCGGACTCAGCGCCCAGCATCAGGGGGTCGTACCTGCGGGTTCGCGTTGAAGTACCTTCAGTTTCCATGAACCTGCGGGCTTCTCCGGGGCCGAGTAGGAACGGACCAGGAAACCGGTGTTGCTGTCAGAAGTTTTGACAGCCCATGATGGCGTTCCGTGTAGCCCCGGCTTCGCACGGGCCGACTCTGATGCATCAAGGATGCCGAACCCGCTGGGTTCTGACCGTTCGTGCGGTCAGAACCCAGCGGGTTCGGCATTGTCGCGGGGTGGGCCGGTCATGGCCGCAGGCACATCCGCCCGCGGCCATGACCGGCTCAGGGCCGGCGGTCTGCTCGCCGGTGCCGGACGGAAGGCAGCTGTGGCTTTCCGCCCGGTGACTGCGCAGGTCGGGTAGGTCGGACTCGGCGGATCCGCTTGTCGGTCCTGGTTCAGCGTGCTGCGCCGAACCAGGTGGTCAGCGCCTCGCGCAAGCCATGGTGTGCTGACTGTTCTGGCGAGTTGGCAGCTGCGGCCCAGGCGACGTATCCGTCGGGGCGGATGAGTACGGCAGAGGTGGGGAGGGAGTTGTCGCCGGGCTGGGCAGCGACGATGTCGACACGGTCTTTCCAGCCCTCGGCGGTGCTGGCTGGCTGCTACTCCCCGCGGGCGGCGCCGCACGGTTTTTCAACAGCTACGCACAGGCGGACGAGGCAGCGGTGCGACGGGCGCGCGGACTGGCCGCGATGAGGAGCCTGTTCCTGATGGCGATGGGCCAAGCCGGGGATCGCGGCCTGCCTGGCGGCAAGCCGAACTGGGGGCCCGCAGGCTGGTCCGCACTTGATCGTGTCCTGAAGGGCCTTTGACGTCGGCATGGATCGACAAGTTACGGATGCCGCCACGGTAGGACAGCTACCCGGAGCAAACTGAGACGATCCCAGATCCGGACGTCTCAGAGTTCTCCGGGCACCCCAGGTCAGAGGGCCCCAGATGCCCGGACCTAGCTGAGACAGGACAGGAATCAAACGACTGCCCGATGTCCACCTGCGCCGCCCCCACGGGCTCGCCGTGCCGGACCGGCAAGGGCAAGGTGGCCATCCAGTACCACACCGCCCGCTTCCGCCTCGTGCCCCAACTCGCCATGGCCCTGAACGTGCCGACTCCGGCCGTGCGTAAGCCGGGGGCGGTGTGGACCGAGCTGCCCAGGCCGGTCAGCGCCGGCACCGAACCCGTCGGGCACGTCCGCCTGGGGTACGCCCGAGCCTCGACCGCCCGGCAGTCCCTCGACGCACAGCTCGACTCACTCGCCGAAGCCGGGGTGACGCGCGTCTTCTCGGAGAAGATCTCCACGCGTGCCACCAAGCGCCCGGAGCTGGAGGCTGCCGTGAAGCTCGCCGGGGAGATCCGCTCCTCCGGCGTCGCCGTCACCCTCGTCGTCCACGAGCACAAACGGCTCGGCCGCGGTATCGAACTCGCCATGCTCGCCGAGGAGCTGAAGGCCAGCGACATCGGCCTGGAGTTCCTGACGAGGGAGCTGAAAGGCTCACACGACCCATCCGGCATCGTGTTCACCGTGCTCGCGGCCATGTCCGGAACGGAGCGCGAGTACATCCGCGACCGCACCCTCGAAGGCCACGAGTCCGCCCGCAAGCGCGGCAAGACCATCGGCGGCGCGGGCGTCACCGACGAAGACATGCTGTCCATGGCCCTCCACCTGCGCGACCAGGAGATGAGCCTGCGCGACATCGCCAAGCGGCTCGTCACCACCACCGGCACGAAGAAGGGCCAGCACCCCTCGCCCTCCACCGTCATGCGGATGCTGCGCGAACACGACGAGCAGGCCGCGCTGGCAGCGAGCACATGATCACCCCGCTACTTTGCGGCTGGTGTCTGGGGTAGGACTCGCACACGCGCACCATCCACCCGTGATGAAGTCCTTGGTCTCGGCGAACAGCCCGCTCGTCACCGGGGGCGCCCCTCACCGTCTTACCGGATCCATATCCCCTCGGGCGCGAGCGCCTGCCCGTCGACGGACTCGCCAGTCTTCTCCAGCCGGGCCGCGAAGTCCTCCATGTACTGGATGTGCGCGGAGATCTCCTCTTACGTCCACCGCCGCTGCGGCGCGGTAGTGCTTGAGCAGCAGATACTTTGCCATGGTGGTGCTCCCTTGGTGCGGGTGCGGCCCACTGGCCGCGTTCACCGTGGGACGGAGCCGCGATGCGGGATCCCGACATCGGGGCCTGAGATTCTTTCACCCCCATCCTCCGCCGCGCCGCGCCCGCCGGGAGCGGATCGTGGCACGGGCGGCGACGATCACGAAGGCCGCCGCGCCTGCCGCCACCAGGCAGCGCTGGACCAGGGTCGCGAGGCTGTCGTCGTCCCCTTCCGGTGAGGCCAGTGCGTCCTCGTTGCCCCGCCCCGGCGTCGGCGGGGCTTCGCCGCCGAGCCAGATCCCGTCGCGGGACTTCGTCGGCTCAGTGAGGGAGTGGTCCACGTCGTCGGTGAGGGCGGGCGAGGCGGACGTCACCCGGTTGAAGCGTACGTTCGTGAAATCGACGCCTCCGTAGACATAGGTGTGCGTGTAGAGATAATCACCCTTGCGGGTACGTTTCTTGACGTTGAATTCACCCTTGGTGTACGAGCGTACGTATGCGTCGAACGTATCCCGGGGCTTCCACTTCTGCCGGGTCGCATAGGCGCTGATGTCACCGCTGTCGATGACCCTGCCGTACGTCGTCCGCTGCCTCGTACTCAGGTCCCGGTACCATTCCGCAGCGATTCGGCTGAGGTAGACCCTGCGGAGATCTGCGTATTCGGGGGCGGTGTTCACCGCGTCCACCACGCGGGGCAGGATGAGCCGCCGGAACGCCGACTCGTTGTGCTCCTGGACCGCTTCCGACTGCTTCTTGCACGAGGTCGCGTCCGAGCCGCCGCGCTGCTTGAGGTACTGCGTCTCCGTCTGGACGTCCAGCGGGGACTTGAGGATGTGCAGCTTGTCGCCCGTCGTGTACACGGTCGCCGGCGCCGGGACGATCCAGGTGCGGAACGAGGTGCACGAGCCTTTCAGCGAGCGCCAGTACGTGGCGCCCAGGGAGGTATCCGGGTGGATCAGTTTCCCCGTCGTTTTCTTCAGCATCAGGTCCGCCTGCAGCATGATGCGGCCGGTGTCGGTGCGGCCAAGCCGGGCGTCGATGATGCGGTCCGGCTCGTTCGGGTTGAGGTTGACCCAGAAGGTGGAGGGTTCGAGCTGGAGCCAGGTGAAGAAGGAGTCGGAGGCCTGCTGGGCGTTGGCCAGTCCGGTCAGCGAGGAGCCCTTCGCGGTGACCGGGGCCTTGAAGGCGTAGCGGAGGCCGCCGGAGTCGGAGAGGTAGCGCAGTTCGAGGCGGGTGAAGTCGATTCCGCCGGCGTTTTTCGGGCCGAGGGCGCGGGCGAGGCCGCCCGCTCTGGGCGGGGCCGGCTGTCCGCCGCAGGGGGCCGCTGACGGGAGGCAGTCCGGTGGTGGGGTGGCGAAGAGGTGGCCTGCGGCTTCCCGCAGGGCGGTGGTGCCCGCCTCGAATTCGCCGGTGTCGTAGCCCGAGGAGGGGTGGAGGATACGGACGTTCGGGTTTCCCTGGAATTGCCCGGCCAGGGCCTCGGCCTGTTCCCGGGTTTTTCCGACGAACACCACATTGTCGGCCTGGGTTTTCCGGCCAGCCGGGAGTTTGTTCCGGATCGTGTTGGATATCTTCCCGAGGTCCTCGGCGGCCGATCCCGTATTGGATGTACCAGTCGCGTCGACCACGTCCACGCTGATCAGCTTTCCGTTGCTCCAGGAGAGCTTGAGCATGTCGGCGGTGGTGCCGGAGAGTGTGCCGCCCTCGCCGATGGGGCCCTTTGGGACCAGGGGGTTGGCGTCCGATTGGAAGACGTACTGGACGCCGGTCCTCGTCTTCGGGTTGTAAGCCAGCCCCGACTGCTGGAGCTGCCGCGTCATCTGGGCATGGGCGGCGTCCGCGTAGGCATTGTCGCCGGCCGAGGCGAGACGATGGGGAACGCCGTTGGCGTCGATGATGAAGTCCGCGCCGTCGATGGTGCGGGCCGTCAGCGGCGGGCCCCACTTCGTATACGGGGGTGGGGTGGTGGCCGTTGCGCCGGGACTCGCGGCCAGGCCCAGCAGGGTCGCGAGGAGGCATATGACTAGTGAGAACCGCCGCGATAACGCCATGAGCACTCCCCATTTTGTGTCGTGGACAGGAGAGAAGACGTCCCTCACCCCCGGTCGGTTCTGCTCAGCGTCCCCGTCACGCTGATGCCCGGGTCGTGGCGTCGGGAGGTGCAGGGGAGGGGGACCTCCGTGAGCTTGCCGTCGTACAGCATCCACAGGCCGAAGCAGTCGTCTTCCTCGTCGCGGACCAGGACCTGCACGGAGTGCGGGTCGGGCCACGGCAAGGACTCCAGCTGGGGCAGCAGCCCGCGCCAGTTGTGCCGGATGAACTGGATGACCCAGGCGTAGCACTCCGCCGAGCCGGAGCCTGTGCCCTCGAAGACGGAGTCGTCGACGCGGGTGAAGCACTGGTACCACTCCCGCTCCGGATCGGGGCGGGTCAGCGGCTCCATCACGGCTTCGGCGTGCCGGGCGAGGACGATAACCTCCGCGTATCTGCTCATGCCGCCCAGTGTGCCGCGCCCAGGTCGAGCGGCGGGCGTTTCCGGGCCCACGATTCCCGCATGGTCAATCATCCGCTCCGGCCACGGCGTACCTAGCCCCGTCACCGGAGGAGCGCGCCGCCGCCGAGGTGCGTGCCGTTCAGGCGCGGCGGCGGTACGAGGAACGGCGGGCCGCGGCGCTCGGGGTCACCGCGCGGATCGCGCGCCAGGGACCGCCGTTCGTCGTCGCCGTCGCGGGACGGTCCCGACTAGGACAGTCACGAGGTGCGTCACCGGTCTCACCTGCGGCGGTCCGCGCCGGGCGGCCTGCCGCCGTTGCCCCCAGGCCGTCGTTTCGTTAGGCCGACCGAGTGATGGCAAACGGTCCGGTGACGGGCTGACGGTGAAGGGGCGGGATGGCGCGGGATCTGGGCCTGGACGAGGTCGTCGACCACTTCACGCTGACCAGCGAGGAGACCGGCTGGCTGCGCAACAAGACTGGCGCCACCCGGCTCGGCTTCGCGGTGCAGATGAAGTTCCTGCTCTGGCGCGGTCGGTTCCCGAAGATGCGGCTGGAACTGCCGCGCGACGCGGTCGCGCACATCGCCCGCCAGGTCGACGTCGACCCTGGCGAGCTGGCCAGGTACGACTTCACTTCCCGGACCGCCCAGCGCCATCGCACCGAGCTGCGGGAGCTGACCGGCTGGCACGAGTGCGCCCGCACCGACATGGTGAAGCTCACCTCGTGGCTGGTCGATGAGATCTGGCACGACGAGCGCCGCGAGGAGCCGATCCGCGCCGAACTGCTCAAGCAGATGCGCGTCGATCTGATCGAGCCGCCCACGGCCGATCAGGTCTCCACCATCATCCGCTCCGCGCTGCACCAGGCCGAGGAACGCGCGCTCGAAGAGGCCGCCGCCCGGCTGGCACTGGCCGAAGGGTGCACGCGGCGGCTGGACGCCCTGGTCACCGACACCGTCGGCGGCCAGGACGACGAACCCGGGGACGAAGAGGCCGAGGACATCGAGGCGGTCTTGTCGCAGATCAAGGCCCACCCCGGGAACGTCAGCCTGAACTCGCTCCTGGATGAGATCGCCAAGCTCCAGCAGGTCCGTGCCCTGGCTGTACCGGCCGATGCCTTCGCCCGTCGCTGTCACGTTGGCGGGTGGCGTGGGAGGATCCTCGGGTTGATCATGGTGGAGGGGGATCGTCCGTGGGGAGCGTGTCGCCGTCGTACAGGGGGCACCGGTACCCGGTCGAGATCATCGCGCACTGTGTGTGGCTGTACTTCCGGTTCCCGCTCAGTTTCCGTGAA
Organism: Streptomyces sp. NBC_01363; assembly: GCF_026340595.1. Lineage (GTDB taxonomy): Bacteria > Actinomycetota > Actinomycetes > Streptomycetales > Streptomycetaceae > Streptomyces. The sequence goes on along the minus strand of NZ_JAPEPF010000001.1, from coordinate 5,919,812 downwards.
GTCGAGGAGCTGATGCTCGAGCGCGGTGTCATCGTGTCCCACGCGACCGTGCGCCGCTGGTGTCTGAAGTTCGGGCAGGCGTACGCCAACGCGCTGCGCCGCCGACAGCCACGGCCGGGGGACAAGTGGCATCTGGACGAGGTCTTCATCAAGATCAACGGTGAGCAGAAGTATCTGTGGCGGGCTGTCGACCAGGACGGCAATGATCCGGGGACACCTATGGATTCCTCGACGTCGGTGGCGGTCAGGCCGTCGACGCCGGGAGTCCGGGCTCCCCGGTTGCCCGCGACCCGGTCGAACGCCACCAACAGCGTCGCCGGATCGTGCACGAAGTTGAACACGACTGCGGAGGGCCGGCTCACCGATCGGTGAGCAGCCCGGCGTCGTGTGCGAGGACGGCGGCCTGTACGCGGTTGGCGCATCCGGTGCGTGTGAGGATCCGGCTGATGTGCGCCTTGACCGTGCCGGCACTCAGATACAGCTGATCGGCGATCTCCGCGTTGGACAGGCCCGTGCCGAGCAACCGCAGGACATCCCGTTCGGCCGGGGTCAGCTCTTCGGTCCTGCGCAGAGCGACCTCGGTGTCCCGGCCGGACCGTACGTGCCGTTCCAGCAGCTGGCGGGTGATCCGGGGTGCCAGTACTGGTTCCCCCCTCGCGGCAAGTTGCACGGCGCGGATCAGCTCGGCGGGACCGGTGTCCTTGAGAAGGAAACCGCTCGCGCCGGCCCGCAGGGAGCGCGTCACGCTCGCTTCCTCGCCGAACGCCGTCAGCATCACGACACAGGTGCGGGGCGAGAGACGGGCAATGTCCTCGGCGGCCGCGATTCCGTCCCTGGTCGGCATCTGAATGTCGAGGAGGGCGACATCGATGTCCTGGGCTCGGCATGCCGCGGCGGCTTCCCGACCGTCGCCCGCCTCGGCGACCACCTCGATGTCCTCGGCGTTCTCCAGGATCAGCCGGATTCCCGCACGCATCAGCGCCTCGTCGTCGGCGACCAGGACTCGGATCATCAGCTCATCTTAGGGCTGCCGCCGTCAGCAGTACGACGAGGAAGCCCACCGTCGGCATGACCACGAGCAGCGCCACGCAGCCGGATCCCAGGACTCGTGGCCAGGTCAGGATCTCGTCCGGCAGCGGGGCACGGGCTCCTGCCCGTCCGATGCCGCCGGACTGCCCGATGCTGCCGGACGGAAGGCGGGCCGTGTCCGGAGGGGTTTCGGTAAGAGCCCCTGGGAGCGCGGCGAATTCCAGGGGGCTGTTCCCGTGGGTGGGTAGCCAGGCCGCCATGCGGAAACCGCCGTTCAGCAAGGCGCCCGCCTCGAACGCGCCGCCGAGCAACGAGATCCGCTCCTGGCAGCCGGCCAGCCCGCTGCGACTTCCTCCGCGGGAGTGCCCCGCCGCGCGCGGTGCGTCGTTGGTGACGGACACCTCGATCCCCCTGTCCGTGTCCCTGACCTCCACCCTGGTGGGCGCACCGGACGCGTGTTTCAGAACGTTCGTCAGCCCTTCGCGGACCACCCGGTGGATCGCCTGACGCGTACGAAGGCCCACCTCGGCCGTGTCGGGAACGGACCAGTCCAACTCGACGGTGCTGCCTGTCTGCCGGGATTCCGTCACCAGAGCGGTGATGTCCTCACGCGTTCCCCTCTCCTCCCCAGTCCTGTCCGACAGGTCTGTCATGTCAACGTGCCGCAGGACACCGAGGATCTCGCGCAGTTCCTCCATGGCCGTACCGGCCGTCGTGCGCAGCAGACCGGCCTGTCCGACGAGGGCAGGTGCCTGCCGCGCGGCAGCGAGTTCAAGCGCCCCGGCATACACGGAGATCAGGCTCAGCCGGTGGCCCAGGAGATCGTGCATCTCTCCCGCGATCCGGGTCCGTTCCTCCGTCCGGGCCGCCGCAGTGGTCAGCGTGCGGGCCTGTTCCAGATAGGCGTTGCGCTCCCGCAGCAGGCTGACCAGGGGCCGCCGCCGCCCCAGCAGGCTCCCAGCCAGAGTGGGAAGCAGCAGAAGCAGCACCGCGGAGACCGCGTTGCCGGCCAGTTCCGACGGCAAGTCATCGGACCGGATGAGGGCACAGACGACGGTCAGGACACCGACGGCGGCGCAGGCCATCCCGGCGACCTGCCACGCACGCCTCGGCGGTGCGATACGACGGGTAGCGGACAGCACGATCAGCGGCACCACCGCCAGCGTCCACACGTTGGCACCCACGAGCAGCAAAGAGGCGCCTAGGACGGCGGCGACCGGCCGACCGCGCCGAGCGGGGACGAGCAGCACCGCCCACACCCCCTCCAGCACCGCCGACGCTGGCTGTTCCGGGGGCGCCAGCAGCAGCGGCATCAGGCAGAAGGCTGCCGCCAGGGCACAGACCAGCGCCTCGACGCCGACCGTACGGCGCTCGGCGGCACGCACCTCGGCCCAGCTCTCGGCCACCTCGCGGCGTACCCACCGAGACACACCGGTCAGCGTGCGTCCCAGCCGTACGGACAGGCGCAACGGCCGTGTGTCTTTGGGTACCTGGCTCATGATCACCCCTGCCCCGCCACCGTGGATCTCCCGGGAGGAACGGTAGCTGCGGCGGTGGCGGTCGCCGCACGGCGGGCCCCGGGGGTCATGCGCCCAGCCGGAGGCTCAGCTCTGCCCGCAACGCGGCGACGTCCACCCGGCCGGCAGCCAGCAGCCGTACGACCACGCCACCGGCCCCGGCGTCCGTATCCGTCGCCGACTCGTCGAGCAGCGCGGACAGCAGGTGGACCGTACCGACCGTGGGCGAACCGTGCTCGGCGGCGGACAGCCGTGCGACCGCCATGGTCCGGTCGGCGGCGGCGGACAGCCACACCTCGGAGCCGTCGGGAACCGGAACGGACTCGGTTGCCGAAGCCGAAGAGACCAGGGAAATCTGCCGTACGCCGTGTCGGCGCATCAGGGCAGGAGCAGCGTTGGCGTCTGCCAGACTCCCGGGAAGCGAGCGCCCGGCAACGGACAGCGCCCGGTCCAGGGCCAGTATCCCCAGCAGGAGATCCACCGGCTCCGCCGCGGCACGCCCGCACCGTACCGCTTGCCGCACGCCCTCGACGGTCACCGCGAACAGAACCGGTGAGCCGTTCTGGGAGGCCCCGGAGGTCCATGAAGTCAGCGCGCGTGTCAGGCGGTTACCGCTCTTACCCAGCGTTCCGGCCCGGCGAAGAAGGGTGACGCCGCGGGATTCCGGTCCCTCGGTCTCCGCTGGGGCGCTCGCGTCCAGTCCGTCGAGCGCGGTTGCCGAGGCGGCCGTATCCAGCCTCTGCAGCAGTAGGGCTTCCCGTGCCCTGGTGTCCGGCAGGTCCAACAGGGCACGGGCCACGTGCCGGCAGCGCACCGAGATCGTCCCCTCGACGCGGGCCGACCTGAGCGCGAGCAGCAGGCACGCACGCATCGCCCCGGTCATCCCGGGCAGCGCCCGGCCGCTCTTTGCGGCCGATCCGCGCGAACCAAGGCCGAAGCGCCACCGTGCCTCACGCCAGGCGGCATCGACCTCTATCTCATCGGCTTCCTGATGGGCTTCCTCATCGGCGCCGGCTCCGACCGGCGCACTGTGCACCTCGTCGTCGCTCACCCAACCGAGGCCCGCCCGACCGGAGATCATGCCGCTGAGCGAACCGGCCTTCCGCATCCCCGGAGCGATCGCCTCACCGGCGTCCGTGTCCCCCATCACGAGCTCCCCCAGCAGGGTGTCCGTCCCCACGGCCGACATCTCGCTCCTGACCGCACGGCGCAGTGTCTCCACGAGCAGGTCCATGACGTCCGGCTCGAACTCCGTGGTCGCTCCGACCACGGCCGTGGCGTCGGCGTGTACTCCGGTCGTCCCTCGCTGGTCCATCGAATGTTCCCCTCGAAGCGCGGTGGCTTGGTCAACACGACGCTAGGCGTTCCCCCGCGACACCGCATCGGCCGACCGGCCACACTCCCGGTCCGATCGGCAAACCGGTTACGGAACATCAGTGACCCGGCGCACCCCGTCGTACGACGACTGGACAACGGATGTCACGCGGACCGCGGCCAGCTGTTTCAAGCGGACGTGTGCGGTGAGGATTTCGGCTCGTTTCACGGTCGTCGCGGGTTCGTGCCGTGGGACTGGCCGCCAACAGCCAGCACGAGCAGTCAGGACACCGACAGATCAACCTCCCGTTGACATCCAACCCAGTCGGGCCAGGCCAGCGCGCGCACACGACTAACTTCACTGTCAAAGGACAGGAATCACCGACATTTGCTCTCCGCTCTCACCTACGCAGCCACTGAGTGCGAGCGGCCGGAAGACATCGCATTACCGGACCTGCGGGGTGGGGAGGCGGCAGCAGCCGTCGGCGCGGTGTCGACTCCGTGCGGTCCTGGTCGTGCTCGTCGTCGGTCCGGTGCCCAGTAGGCGGCGACCCTGATTCGGGCCCGGCCGGGCCGGCGCCGCAGGGCCTGTGCGGGAACCCGCACCGAAATTCGAACACCTGATTGAATATGTGGATGACGTCCTTCCGTTTCCCCGACGACCTGATCGATTGTCCTCTGCCATCGGATCTTGCTCGTCTGTCATCGGAGTCTGACGACTGCGTGTTTGGTGACATCGATTCCTAATGCCGTTTGTCAAGCCGTTCTGGTTGGGTGCGTGGGGGTTCAGTCGGCCGATGTCTCGCACCTCTCGATCTTTGTAGCGACTGATCGGCGTTGCAGCCCGTCGGCAATGAGCCCCATCTCGACTAGCGTGCCAACCAGGCCAGTCTCTTGGAGCGCGCTGGCCATCACCCGTGCCTGGCCCAGGGGCAGGTGGAGCATCTCGCGCAGGACTCGCAAGACGGGGACGAGGCTCGACTCGTCGTCCGTGAGGCGAAGCCGTGCGGGCCCATGCTCTGCCAGCAGGGCATTCCTGATCTCTTCAGGAGTCGCTCCGCCTGTGTCCTGCTCGCACCACCCGTTGGGGCAGGCAGTGCACGCACCTTCGGTGCCCCACCACAACTGCCCATGGTCGATGTACTGGCCAACGTCGAGTATCAGCACGCCACCGCAGTCGTCGCACCGCGCCGTGACCTTTGCTCCTTGAGTGATCACCGGGCTCCTCACCGTCGGATGCCAGCAAGCGGATACTCCCGCAAGCCTGCCCGTCAGTCGACCGTGTTACCGCTGACCTGGCAGATCGGCTGTACGACAGAGGCGTCACGCTGCAAGCGCCGCTGGTGGCAAGGGCTCATAGGTCCGTCCGTCGCGTAGAAGGGCCCAGAGGACGTTGACGCGACGGCGGGCCAGGGCGAGGACGGCCTGGGTATGGCGCTTGCCCTCGGCTCGCTTGCGGTCGTAAAACCGTCGGGACTCCTCACACCTTCGGATACTGAACAGCGCCGAGGTGTAGAAGACGCGCTGGAGTCTGCGGCTGTATCGCTGAGGGCGCCGCAGATTCCCGCTGATCTTGCCGGAGTCGCGGGGAACCGGTGCGACGCCGCCGAAGCCTGCGAGGCGGTCGGGGGTGCCGAAGGCACTCATGTCGCCGCCGGTGGCAGCCAGAAACTCAGCGCCGAGGATGACGCCCAGTCCGGGCAGGCTGGTGATTACTTCGAAGGTGTGGTGATCGCGAAACCGGACCTCGATGAGCTTGTCGAGCTCCGCGACCTGCTGGTTAAGGGCCATCACTTCCTTCGCCAGCGTGTGGTCCATCTGGGCGGTCAGCTTCTCCCCGGGCAGGCTGGTGTGCTGCCGGTCGGCGGCCTGCACAGCTGTCTCGGCGAGCTGATCAGCCCTGCGGACCTTGCGGTTGCGGAGCCAGGTCTCCAGCCGTTTGCTGCCGATCCGGCGGAGGGCGGCCGGAGTCTGGTAGCCAGTCAGCAGAGTGAGGGGGCCGGTGTTGGTGAGGTCCATCGAGCGTTCCAGTCCGGGGAAAATGCCGGTGAGCTGACCGCGGAGGCGGTTGACGGTGCGGGTGCGGTCGGCGACCAGGTCCATGCGGCGGCGAGTGAGGATCTTGAGGTCGATGACGGCTTCGTCGCCGGTGCGTATGGGGTGCAGGTCGCGGCGGATGCGGATCTGGTCGGCGATGACGGCGGCGTCCTTGGCGTCGGTCTTGCCTTCGCCGCGGTAGCTCTCGGAGGCGCGGTGGATGGCCCGTCCGGAGATGTAGTGGACCGGCTGGTCGTGGTTGAGGAGGATCGCGATGGTCAGGGCGGCTCCGCCGTCGGCCAGGTCAATGCCCCATGTCACGTCGTCGCCCAGGGCCATGACGTCGGTGAGGAGTTCGAGGAGTTCGGGTTCGTCGTTGGCGACGCGCCGTGACAGCAGTCGGCGGCCGCTCTCGTCGATCGCGACGCAGTGGTGGTGGGTCTTTCCTGCGTCGATGCCGGCCCATATCGCGGCCATGTGGTGCCTCCGTACGGTGTGCTGCGGGTGTTTCCCGACGGACGACCTCGCTGTCGATTCCCTACGGAGCGATCATTCGCAATTCCTAATTGGCAGCCGAGTCGTCGTGGGGCGTCGGGCGGCCAATCGTTGGTAGCCACAAGCGGCAGAAGGTTGAAAGCCACACCCGACGCCCCTGGGTGGGCCAACCATACGAAGGGCTCGCCCGGTCCCGTGGAAGAACGTAGGGAAGGTTGAGCGCGGTGGGAGGCGGCCTTGGTGATGTTCATGGAAGCTTCGCCAACTTCGAACATGCAGTTACTGATTTCGGCGTTTCGGGGTCTGGATTTGCGTCGGGAGGGGTGACGCGGTCCGTCCGGGCTGGTACGCCGGAGGCATGCGGTATCCGGACGGGGGCGGGCTGACCGCCGAGCAGCGCAGGCGCCGGGAAGAGGTACGGATGCGGGCCGTTGACCTCTTCGATGAGGGCGTGGAAGTCCCGTGCATCGCCCGGGAGTTATGGGTGAGTGAGAAGTCGGTCTACCAGTGGCGCCGTACCTGGAGGACGGGCGGACGCGAGGCGCTGCGTTCCAGAGGCCCCTGCGGCTACGACTGTCGGCTCGGCCCACACCTGCATACCAGGCTCGCGATGTGGCTTGATGAGGGGCCGGCCGCGCACGGCTGGGCGGACGACCAGGTGTGGACCGCCGCGCGGGTACGCACGCTGATCGGGCGGAAGTTCCACCTCTCCTACAGCGTCTCCGGGGTCGCTCGGCTGCTGCACCGCATGGGCTGCAGCGTGCAGATGCCTGCCCGGCCCGCCGCCGAACGCGACGAGGACGCGATCACCGTATGGCGCAGGCGACCTGGCGGGAGGTAAAATCCGCCGGGCGGCGACCGGCGCGTTCATCTGCTTCGAGGACGAAGCGGGCGTGACCGGTCGGCCGCCCAAGGGCCGCACCTGGGGCCGGCGCGGCATCACCCCGAGGGTCAAGGTGTCCGGCCGGAGCCGGGGACGTCTCTCGGTGGCCGCTCTGCTGTGCTTCCGGCCGGGCCTGCCCGCCCGTCTGTGCTACCGGCTGCGTCGGCATACCGGCCGCAAGGGCGAGCGTCGCTCGCTGGGCGAGGCGGACTGCATACGCCTGTTGGATGGCGCCCACCAACTGCTCAACGCCCCGCTGATCGTGGTGTGGGACCGGCTGAACACCCACATCTCCAAGACGATGAAGGCACTCGTTGCCGAGCGGGACCGGCTGACGGTGGTCCTGCTGCCCGGGTATGCGCCCGACCTCAACCCGGTCGAGGGCCTGTGGGCGCACATCAAGCGAAGCCTGGCCAACCTGACCGCCCGCACCCTCAGCGAGCTGGAGACTCTGCTCCGCAGGCGGCTCAAAGCGCTGCAGTACCGGCACGGCATCCTCGGCGGATTCCTCGCCGGGACGGGCCTCGCTCTCGACAGACCGGACAGACCCTAACACGCCGAAGTCAGTAGTACTCCAGCTGTAGATCGCGATCTTCATGCTTGAGTGGGTTGTCGGTGGTAGTGGCTGGTCTGTGATCGGGCCTGGTGGCGGCGTCGCCAATGGGACCAAACGAGCCGGTGGGCTGTGTCGTGCACGAGCCGGACGACGAGCGTGTTGAACAGGTGCTGGATTTCGTTGCAGGTGAGCGGTATCAGCTCGTCCGGGCCGGGGTGGCGGACGTGTTCGCCGGCGCGGACGACGGCGAGGAAGGCATGGGCGAGCATCGCGAGGGTGACCCAGCGGTGCCAGGACGTCCAGCGTCTGACCTGGTGTTCGTCCAGTCCGGCCAGGCCCTTGCCGGACTGGAAGGTCTCCTCGACCGTCCATCTGCGTCCGGCGACCTGCACCAGGGCGGACAGCGGCACCTGGGTGGCTGAGTAGCAACGGTAGAAGGCGAGTTCGCCGGTGCGCCGGTTGCGGCGGACCAGCAGCTGGTGGTGGCCGGGCTGGTCGTCGGTGATGTCGGCCAGGGCCCAGTCGTAGAAGCGGTGGCCTTTGGCTCCGGTGCCGGCGGAGAGTTTCTGCCAGTCCCGCCTCGGTAGCCTCTTGACCAGAGTGTCGGCGCGGAGCATGCCCGCGCGGGTGGTGATCTGGTGGTCACGGGCGACGGCGAGGACGTAGCCAACCTGCCGTTTCTCCAGTGCGGTCCGCAGGTGCGGGTTGCCTCCGTAGACCTCGTCGCCGGCTACCCAGGACGCGGGGACGCCGGCGTCCAGGGCGCGGCCGATCACGCGGGCAGCGAGTGCGGGCTTGGTGGCAAAGCCGACGGTGTCGGGGATCCCGGCGGCCCGGCAGCGGACCGTGTCCTCGGTCCAGGAACGCGGGACATACAGTTCGCGGTCGATCGCCGCGTGTCCGCGCCGGGTGGAATAGGCGAGGTAGACGGCGACCTGGCTGTTCTCGATGCGGCCGGCGGTCCCGGTGTACTGACGCTGCACGCCGACCGTGTTCGTGCCCTTCTTAAGGTCACCGGTCTCGTCGACGACCAGCACCGCCGCGGTGTCGTGCAGGTGCTCGACGACGAAGCCGCGGATGTCGTCGCGGACCGCATCGGCGTCCCACTTGGCCCGCGACAGCAGGTGCTGCAGGCCGTACGGGTTCGCGTCCCCGGCGTGCTCGGCAAGCGTCCAGCAGTTCTTGCGCGGCAGCTCCGACAGCAGCCCGAGCACGAACGCCCGCGCCCGGCGCCGTGGTTCCACCCGGGCAAACCGCCCCGCGATACGGCCCATCAGGACCTCGAACGTCTCCTGCCAGCGGGCAGGATCTACGCTGTGACCTGCGGCCACCGTCTGATCTTCTGTCTTCACACACCGATGATCAACGGTGGCCGCATCCGTTCCCGGACCAGCCCACAAGCGCGATCATTAGCAGCGAGCGGCATGCTTCCCGGCCCAGCCGGTGGCGGTCACAACCTCGCGCGCGATGTCCACGACAGGCCGTCCGTCTGTCACCACCCGCACGGTCCCCGCGCAGGCCCGCTGGTCCAGAAGCCGTGCCTTACGGACACCGCCTTCCAGCTCCTGCTCCAGCTCCGAGCCGAGTTCCCGGCCGACCAGCCGCTCGCCGGCGGTGACGTCGGAAGCGGTGAGCAAGACCCGCGTGATACGCACCTTCGCCCCCATGGCACGCTCGAACATACCGGTCGCGTCAGGCAGCACACTCGCGGTGTTCGTGTAGATCAGACGGCAGTAGCCGAGCCGGGTGAAGTTCTCCCACACGGCCGTCAGATTCCTCTCCGTGATCTCCGAACGGTGCGGGTCCCCCTCTGGTGCCGGATGCACCTGCCCCATGAAGTCACCATCGATGACCGCATGGGAGACCGCCACGGCGCGCAGCAACGCCGAAACCTCCCACCCCACCGTCGTCTTGCCGACACCGGCCCGCCCACCGATGAGCAGTACTTCCGCGTGATCCATGGAAGCAGCCTGCCAGTTGACGACCGCCTCAGGCGATCCGATATCGATCCATCCCCATGACCACATCCCCGACCAGCAAGATCGCGATCTACAGCTGGAGTATTAGAAGGCCCTGTCGTGGCGCTCGCCCGGGATGCCAGGGCCTTCTACCTGCGCAGAACGGCGGTTAAAGATCGTGAGGCCTCTCGGCGGCAGCAGCCATGGAGCGTCACGAAGTCCACGTAAGTTTCCGAAGCTCGATCGCCGGTTACCGAAAGTCATATTCGGTGCGGTACGGCTCCGTCCTGCCAGCGGTAGAGGTCGCGCAGCAGGGAAATCTCGGCGCCGTGATGGACCAGCTCCCTGTTGACGTGCAGGACGATGCCCTCCATGGGAAACCGCTCGGGACCCACCGCAGGGGCGTTTCAAAGTCCCGGTGATCACATGACTCTCCAGGCCAGAGCGGCCTGGAGAGTCCGGGGCGGCCCGTCACGTATGCATCGAAGCTCCAGTTGAACGAGGTGACCTTCCCAAGTCGCCTTGCACCGCTGGAGCTTCGATGTGCTGTCAGTCTGCCACCGTCTGTCTCGTCAAGTCGCCCGCTCTGGAGGATGTAGCAAAGCTCTCGCTGGCAGAACGTTTGCGGGTGCTGCCCGATCCGCGTCGGCGACGCGGTGTGCGTCACCCGTTCGTGGCGGTGTTGCTGGTTGCCGCCTCGGCGGTGGTCGCCGGCGCGCGCTCGTATGCGGCGATCGGCCAGTGGTCTGCGAATGCTCCGCAGCAGGCCCTGGCCCGGCTGGGCGCTCGGGTGGCGGGCGCGTTGGGGCTGCGCATCGGGCCCAGTGCGTCAACGATCCGACGGGTCGTCAACCTGGTCTGTCCCGGCGGTCTGGCCGAGCTGACCGGCGCTGATCCCGGTGGTGCGGACCCGGTGGCCGTGGATGGCAAGGCCGCCCGCGGTTCCCGGCACGGCACATCGCCCGCCGCCCACCTGCTGGCCGCGATGACCGCAGATGGTCGGACCGTCACCCAACTGCGGGTCCCCGACAAGACCAATGAGATCACCTGCTTCGCGGCTCTGCTGGCTCGCCACGACCTGGCCGGGGTCACCGTCACCGCTGACGCCCTGCACACCCAGCGCGCCCACGCGCGCTTCCTGGTGGAGGAGAAGAAGGCCCACTACCTGCTCGTGGTCAAGGCCAACCAACCTGAGTTGCACCGCCGACTGCGGTCACTGCCGTGGAAGGACGTCACCGCCCGCCGCTACGACCGCGAGATCGGCCACGGCCGGCGGGAGACCCGCGTGACCAGGGCTCTCACCGTCACCGGTCTCGGCCTGGACTTCCCCCACGCCGTCCAAGCCGTACGCATCCTGCGACACCGCACCGACCTCAAATCCGGCACAGTCAGCCGCCAGACCGTCTACGCGATCACCGACTTGAGTTCGCAAGAAGCCTCACCCCAGCGACTGGGCCAGCTCGCCAGGTCACAGTGGATCATCGAGAACCGGCTGCACTTCGTCCGCGACAGCACCTTCGGCGAGGACGCCTCGAGGATCCACATCGGCCACGGACCCGAGAACATGGCGACCCTCCGCAACTTGGCGATCAACACGCTGCGGCAGCACGGATACCGCAACATCGCTGCCGGCCTCCGCCACGCCTCCTACGAACCCTTCACCCGCCCGCTCGACCTCTTGGGTATCGCCTGACCAGCCAGTCTGCCTGATCACCGGGACTACAGCTCTGCCATCCTGCCCGATCGCATCGCGCACGGCCCTCCAGCCTGCAAGGCAAGCATCGAAGCCCACTGCGACTTCCCGGACCTCCTTGGTCGCGTAGTCGCACCACAGCAGGCGGGCGCCGGCTGCGCCCGAGCGCACGAGATAGGCATCCTCAGCATCGAAGAGCTCGGTAGCCTCGGGCAACGCGAAGTAGCTGCGCGGATTGGCGTCGGCTGCGGCGAACGCCGGCCGCAGGCCTTCGCTGTGCCATGCGTGCAAGTCGGCGAACAGCGTTGCGACGCCCATGCCGGCCGCGGCGTGCAACACCGGCTGCAACGCCAGCTTCTTCAGCATGTCGTCGATCGCGCCCTGAACCAGCCCGACGACCGCCCAGGCGTCCGGATCGCCGATCTCGCCGGGCGGCGCGGTTACACGAATCCCGCAGAAGCGATGCGCGCCGTCGCTCGACGTCTCGGCGGTCCAGCGCCACGCGAGGGAAACGACTTGCTCGGTCATGAACCACAGGGTATCTGCACGACTTGATCGGTCACCGGCACTGAACCGGGGCTTCGTTGTGTACGGACCGGGCACATCATGCCTCGTCATACCGCCGTGACCAGCACCTTCACCAGCTCACCCGGACTTTGAAATCACCCTGGGACCCACCGTGGGCGGATTCTCCAGGTCAGCGTCCGAGAGCTCGCGGACCCCCGCGTTCCATCTCCCATACATCTCATCGAGCTGTTTTAGCGCCTCGTCAGCGGTCCCCGCGTAGGCGAATGTCTGGGAGTCGACGTCCTGGCCGCCGAAGTGCCATCCGACCCGATAGCCCAGGCACGAGACGATGATGTGCGCCAGCCGCCAGGCAATCGTGGTCACCGGGTCAGGGGCCGCCTCCATCGTCCACTTCCCCGAACCTGCCGACATCGATGCGGCCGACGTGCCACGTGGGCGGATGCTCCAGCAGCCGCGCACCGGCTCCCAGAAGTACTCCTCGTCGGTAAGACCGTCCAGCCGTGGCCGCAGGTTCTTGCGCCAGTACCAGTCCAACTGCTCCGCGAGCCGCTCGCTTCTTGTCATTGCCGCACACTACAGACCCGTCGAGCAGAGTCATCGTCGCCGTCTGCGGTCATCCTCCACTGTCACAAACCCGCAGGCAGTCATCTCTAACTGGCACAGAAGTCAATTGATCGGCCTTCGCTGGCAATCGGTCAACACCCACTGACACAGGTCATCAGGACCCAGCACGGGGCCTGACCTGCTTGATCTTCTCAGCACCAACTCAGCGGGTAGGAAGTGAAAGCCCGGGGGCTCGTCGGGAATCTACGGGTTGCTTCCGGGACTTGGGCTCGTTGATGTGGTATGGGACGTTTTGATGAGTTGATCGGTCCGTTGCGGGCGAAGTTCGAAGCGGTGGTTCCGCATCTGAACGAGCGACAGTGCCGGTTGCTGTACGGCGCGGAGGCTCGGCAGCTCGGACACGGCGGGATCGCCGCGGTCGCCGCGGCGGCCGGGGTCTCGAAGGGCTGTGTCAGCCGGGGACTGGCCGACCTGGAGGAGGACGCCGAGCCGGACGGCCGGGTACGCCGCCCCGGCGGGGGCCGCCCGGCCGCGGCGAAGAAGGACCCGGGGCTGCGCGCCGCGCTGCTGGCCCTGGTCGAGGACAGCACGCAGGGCGATCCGATAGGACCGCTGACGTGGACCACGAAATCGCTGCGCAACCTGGCCGGCGAGCTGGCCGCCCGGGGACACGCGGCGGGACGGGACACGATCGCCGCGCTGCTGAAGGAGGCCGGGTTCAGCCTGCGCGGCAACGCCAGGGTCCTGGCGGGCAGTACCCACCCTGACCGCGACGCCCAGTTCCGCCACCTCAACACCGTGGTGAGCCGGTTCCTGGACGCCGGGGACCCGGTGATCAGCGTGGACACGAAGAAGAAGGAGCAGATCGGGCTGTTCGCGCAAGGCGGGCGGGAATGGGCCGGGCCGGGCGCCCCGGTCAAGGTCCTCGACCACGACTTCCCCTCCCAGGCGACCGGCACGGCGATCCCCTACGGCATCTACGACGTGGGGCGCAACACCGGCTTCGTCGTGGTGGGCACCGACCACGACACCGCCGCGTTCGCGGTCGCCGCCCTGCGCCGCTGGTGGAACGAGGAAGGCAGCACCGCATATCCGGGCGCGAAGCGGCTGCTGATCACCGCCGACGGCGGCGGCTCCAACAGCACCCGTGCCAAAGCGTGGAAGGCCAACCTCGCGGTTCTGGCCACCGAGTCCGGCCTTCAGATCAGCGTGTGCCACCTACCACCGGGAACACAATGCCGTTGCTTGAGCAGGGCAAGTAGTTCGAGGTGACGTTGAGGGCACGGGGTCGTTGGACCCGGCATGCATCCGTGGGTGGGGATATCCGATCATGTGCGACTGGGGGTAGTGACCCGTTGGGTGACGCCGGAGCTCGTCGGTGGAGTGCTGGAGAAATGCGGGGTCCGCGATAAGAAATCCGGCGCCCTGCCGGCCGGGTTCATGGTCTACTTCACGCTCGCCCTGGCTCTGTTCCAGCAGGACTCCTATGACGACGTGGCGGAGCAACTGGTCGGCAGCGACCCGGAGTTGAGCGAGAGCATTCCCAACAAGTCTTCGTTCACGCGGGCGCGCAGGCGTCTGGGACCGCGGGTCTTGGAGACGTTGTTCCGCGAGCTGGCTGGCCCGCTGGCTCCCGTCGGTTTGAAGAGCGCCTTCTATCGCGGGATGCGGCTGGCCGCAGTGGACGGGTTCGTGCTGGACGTGCCGGATACGACGGCCAATCGGGCCGCGTTCGGCGGGCCGGTCAAGAACGGCCAGCCCGCGGGTTTCCCGCAGGCGCGGGTCGTGACGCTGACCGAGTGCGGCACGCATGCGCAGATCGACGCGGCGGTGGGCGGGTTCAACGGCGGCGAGCCGGAGCTGGCGATCAAAATGGCCGACTCAGCCGCCGGGATGCTGGTCATCATGGACCGGGGCTTTCCCGGGGTTGCGTTATGGAAGGCATACACCGGGGCCGGGGCCCATCTGTTGATCCGGGCGCGCTCGAGCGTCGCGGCTCGCCCGGTCGAGCACCTGCCCGACGGGACCTACCTGGCAAGGATGAACCTGGCCGGGCAGAAAGGCGCGCATCCCGGCGGAGTGCTGGTCCGCGTGATCGAGTACCGCGTCGACAGCGGCGAGGTGGTCAGGCTGTTGACCGATCTGGTGGACCCGATTGCTTATCCGGCGGCGGAGTTGGCGGGGATCTACCACTCGAGGTGGGAGGCGGAGTCGGCATTCCGGCAGATCAAGACCTTCCAGCGTGGGCCGGCCGAGGTCCTGCGTTCAGGCGACCCGGATCTGGTGCGCCAGGAGGTCTGGGCACATCTGGTCGTACACCACTGCCTCACCCAGATCATCATCGCTCTGGCCGACGACAACAGGATCGATCCGGACCGGGTCTCCTTCGTCAAGGTCCTCAAGCACGCACGGCGCAGCGTGGTCCGCCAGTGCACGGACACGCCCACGAAGATCAAAGAGTTCTTGGTGGTGCTGGCGGCGAAGGTTCACCGGAAGCTCGACAACGGCGCCAGGCGCCTGCGGGAGGCGGACCGGCATCTGAAGCGCCCGGACTCGAAGTACTCCTCGAAGCTCTCCTACCGGATCAACACCCGCGACCGGCGGCCGACACGACGGGTCACAGCCAAAGTCATCACGCTGCACCCCGCGATAGTTCAGTAGTCAAGCAACGGCATTGCGTCCCCGGCGGGAAGTGACAGATCGTCATCTCCAGTCCGGTCTCGCCGGCATCATCCTCCCGACGCCCGTACGCGGAGAGCGTCGATCAGTCCGGCCACGGACAGGAGGTCCTCCACCCGGAACGGGCACCGGCCCGCTGCCATCCTGACGAATGGATCGACCGGGTCGATATTCGTCCAGGCCGCAGGCAGCGACGCCAACTGGCCGTTCTCGTCCTGGAAGGCGACCCGGTCCTCGTCCCAGGTCCGGCGCCGGTCAACGAAGGTGAACTCCTGCCCGGACCAGGGATGGAAGGGATGCGTCACCCTCACAACTCCGGGCTGACCGTACTGATCGGGTGCAGTGGACGACTCGTGACAAGGGCATCGTCGAGCGGACCTTCGGATCGATCAATACCTTGTTCTGCCAGCACCTGCCCGGCTACACCGGATCCGACGTCACCCGCCGCGGCCAAGACGTGGCACGCGAAGCCTGTTACAGCGTCGCCCAGCTGCAGGACCTGCTCGACGAATGGCTCGTGCACTACCACCACCGCCCGCACCAGGGGCTGCGGCATCCCATGCTGCCAAAGGTCGCACTGTCCCCGAACGAGATGTGGGCGGCCCTGGTCGCCGTCGCCGGATACGTGCCCGTGCCGTTGACCGGCAGTGACTATCTGGAGCTGCTGCCAGTGCGGTGGCAGGCCATCACCGAGCACGGCATCCGTCTCCACCACCGCACCTACGACCACGACCTCCTCGGCCCGCACCGGGGGCAGCCCTCCAACGTGGCGGCCCGCGGTGGGAAATGGGAAGTCCATGCCAACCCGCACGACGTCCGCCAGATCTGGGTGCGCCTTCCCGGGCTGGGCCTCATCGAGATCCCGTGGATCCACCGGGAACACGCCCACCAGCCGTTCAACGACCGCACCTGGCAGTACCTGCGCACCGCCACCGCCCACCGTGCAGGCGCGGACGCCGAGCGTGCCGAAGCCGACCTCGCCGAAGCCCTCGATCAGCTGATGCGCAGGGCCCTTGCAGGACAGGCCACCGCCCAGGAGCAGCACCTCCTCGCCCGCACCACCACCATCCGCACTCCCCCGCCACCCCACTCCCGGCCCGGGGTTCAGGCGCAGGAACTGGACTCGGTGGCCACGGGCGTGGGAGAGGACAGCCTCGACGTCCTCGATAGGGACGGAGAAGACACCACCGAGGGCGAAGACCAGGCGGTGGACGGCCCGGCCGTGCCGGTGGCCGGGTACGGGCTCTACGACGCCCAGGAGGAGGCCCTCAAGTGGTGAACCGGCATGCCTCGGACACAGCCGGCAGCGTCGTCGCGAGCACGGCGGGCGTGAGTGGACGGGGCGAACGCGAGGACGGTATGCCTGCCGATGATGCCGGCGGGGCATGGCCGGTGACGACCTGGCAGGGCTGGCAGCACTTCGCGACCACCCCTCCCCCGCAGCCGCCAGCCTCCGGGGAACCGGAACGGAGCGTGGAGGAACGCCTCGCCTATCACTCCGCGTTCGTCACCGTCCGCACCCCCGCCATCGACACCCTCACCACGAACGTGCGGACCCTGATGATCCTGGGACGGCACCAGCAGACCACCGCCCGGCCCTCGTTGATCGTCACCGGGCCGGCGGCGGCCGGGAAGACCACCGCGCTGCTCCACGTCGGGCGTGCCTGCCACCTCGCCCACACCCACAGCCAGCCGGCACCGGCCGGGACCACGCATGCCGCGGTGCCGGTCGCGTACGTGCTGGTCCCGCCCGGGGCGACAGCGAAAGGCCTCGCGGCCGAGTTCGCCCGCTACCTCGGCATCCCCGTCACCGCCCGCATGACCCAGGCCCAGATCACCGACGCCGTCTGCCACACCTACAACCATGCGTGCGTACGTCTGGTACTCATCGACGAGATCCACCGGCTCAACCCCCGCACCACCACCGGCGCGGAAACCACCGACCTGCTCAAAGACCTCACCGAACGCATCGGTGCGACCTTCGTGTACGCGGGCATCGACGTCACCACCACCGCGTTGTTCAGCGGTGTGCGCGGGGCCCAGCTCGCCGGGCGGGCTTCCCTCGTGGAATGCGGGGCGTTCCCGGCACGGCACGGCACACGCGAACCCTTCAGAGAACTGATCGCGGGCGTAGAAACCGCACTCGATCTCCGCGCGCACCGGGCCGGGACACTCCCCCGCCACACCGCCTACCTCCACCAAAGGACCGCAGGAAGAATCGGGAGCCTCACCCAGCTGATCCGCCAAGCCGCGATCACGAGCATCCTCGACGGCAGCGAACGGATCACCAAACAAAGCCTCGAACAGGTCCGTATCGATCACCTCGCCGAAACCCACCACCGCCCCGCCATGAACGGATCCCGCGCACCCCGCCGGTTGCCCCTCTTCTTTTCTGCCCAGCGGTCGACGCAGAAGGCTGTGACCAGGGAAAACACACCTGGGCCTTGAGGAGTTGACGCTATCTGAGGAACGCCAAGGTGATCTCAACGAAGAAGAGACATCCCCAGACCAGCAGGCCTACGCCCTCGCGAACCCGCGCTCACACGGTCTCAACCAATCCCGGATACCCCCAGCACACACCCCTCCCCGTACCTCAACTACACCCCACGAAACGACATGACGGCTGCCCGTGCCTGGGCGGCCGTGCACGGGCACCCTCTTCCTCCCTCGACCGCGGTATGGGACGGATACCCGGTCGGGACCTGGACCAAGAACCAGCGATACGCCGCCCGGGCAGCGGAACAGAACGCGCAGCGGCGACAGGCCCGCCTCCCCGTCCCCACCAGTGCGGGCGCGCTGACCGAGGCACGGCGCGCAGCATTGGAGGAGATCGATCCGGGGTGGTGCCCGGTATGGGACACGGGGTGGCAACGCTGCTTCCGCCTCACCCAGAACCTCCTCCAGAACAGCGGGACCCTGCCGGTAGCGGCCGGCAAAGTGATCGTGCAAGGAGAAGACCTCGGAAGGTGGGTCACGGCGCAGCGGCACGGGTGGGAACAACTCCTTCCCGCACAGCAATGGCTCCTGGAAAACGTCCTCGGAATCGAACCCGCCGAGGAAGCAGAGCGGCCGGTAAAACGGACACAGGACGACATGTGGGCACTCAACCTCACGGCCGCACGGCAGTTCCATGGCCGTGAGGGGCACTTGCGGGTACCTCGCAAGCACGCCGAGCACTTGGAGATGGAAGAGGGCCCGGGAGGTCGTCAGGGCGGCGCTGAAGGGGTCGTGGTGGTCAAGCTCGGCATGTGGCTCGACAACGTCCGCAAACGGGCCGGGAATCTCACCGAGCAACGCCGGGCCGACCTCGACCAGCTCGGCATGCGCTGGTAGGACGCGGGCGGTAGTCGGGCGGGGGCTATGTGCCTGATCCGAGGCGGCTGAAGGACGAACGGAACGCAAGCGGGGTGGCCCAACCGACGCGTCCCGGCACACTATTCGAGTGACCTTTCGATTGATGCCCGGCACCGGGCTCGTCCTCCCAGCGAACGCAGGCGTCCTGCGATTCGGCATGACCGAGCATGCGGCGCAGTGGACGGCGTCAACTCTGGCGGACATCCGCGCCGGCGGGTGGATGTGCGGAGCGCACTGGACCTTCTTCTTCGTTCACTGCGACATCGTGGTCACGGCCTATGCCTGCACGGCTTGTGCCGATCAGATCATGGGGCACTTGATCGTCGAGCGGACCGAGCGCGTCCCGGTCCGGGCCGCCGACGTTCCGGTCGCCTTCGGCGACTTCGACCTCTTCGGCTACCCCATCCATGAACTGACCGAGGTCCTCGACCCGTCGGACCGCAAACTCCTACTGTCCGCAGACGTCAACCCTCAGAGCACGCACTACCTGTCCGCTGTACGCCTCGACGCCTGTGAAAGCGACCGCCGCTAGGTCGTCAGCTCGGGCTCTGGGTCCGGCGACGGCGCACGATGAAGAGCATGCCCGCGCCCGTGGCCACCGCTGCGGCAGCCGCGCCCGTGATCGGCAGCGTCGAGGAGCCGGTTTCTGCCAGGGTGCCGCCGTTCGTCGTGGTCCCGTCGTCGCCGGCCGTCGACGACCCGCCGGCCGAGCCGCCCGAGACATTGGCCGAGCCGCCCGTCGAGCCAGTCGGCTCCCCACCCGTGACGTCCAGCAGGCACTGTCACGTTGGCTGACCAGGTGGGATGATCTTCGGGGTGATCATGGTGGAGGGGGTTGTCCGTGGGTAGTACGCCGCCGTCGCACAAGGGGCACCGGTACCCGGTCGAGGTGATCTCCCACTGCGTGTGGCTGTACTTCCGCTTCCCGTTGTCATTCCGTGAGGTGGAGGAGCTGATGCTGCAGCGCGGCATCATCGTGTCCTACGAGACGATCCGCCGCTGGTGTCTGAAGTTCGGGCAGCCCTACGCCAACGCGCTGCGCCGCCGATGTTCCCGCCCCGGCGACAAATGGCATCTTGACGAGGTCTTCATCACGATCAACGGCGAGCAGAAGTACCTCTGGCGCGCGGTCGACCAGGACGGCAACGTGCTGGACATCCTCGTCCAGAACCGGCGCAACAAGGCTGCGGCCAGGCGCTTCTTCCGTCGGCTCCTCAAGGAATCGGGGCCGTGCCGAGGGTGATCGTCACGGACAAGCTCCGGGGCCGCACCGTAGCCAGCCCCTGAGCAGGCCCGGAGGCATTTCACCGAACCCCAGCAGCAAAGTGGATCACTGTGCTAGCTGACCATGATCGTTCTCACCGATAACCGCTGTACCGATGTTCCCCGAGGCCGGACTTCAACAGCACCAGCAGCGCGAGCTGGTGCCCGTCGGAGCCCGTCCGGGCCACCGCCCACTCCACCTCCTCCCGGCTCGGCGAGAAGAACAGGTGCAGCTCACGCGCGGTGATCAGCCGCTTGAACCGCGGATACGCGGTCCGCTCGATCGACGTCATCCCGAAGCTCTACAACCCGAAGCCGACGCGAGCGACGCCCGCCCGCGCGGGCATACTCACACCCCAGACCCCTGGCCAAGATCGAAAACTCCATATCCACGACGGGCGACCCCGGACAGTGGTAGACGCTGACCGGGACGGCGGTGGGGCCGGTCAGGACTCCAAGATCACGTCATGGCCCCTTTTGCACGTACCTTGGCTGGACCCCCGAAAGGCCGGTGCGGCGGACGTCAGACGGCCGCCGGGCGGGGCCGGGGGCCGGGCCATCTACTGCTGAGGCCGAGTGACGTGGTGGTGCGCCTGTGAAGAATGCCGGCATGTGCCCCGGCACGTCGCACCATGTGGTGTGGGCGGCCCCGGCGCGTGGTCTGGCCGGCCGGGGCTGCCCATGGTTGTGGTCAGCGGCTGTAGCGGGGCGGCAGGACGAGGCGGGGATTGGGGTTGAGAAGGACGTCGGCGGGGCCGAACTTCCCAGCCAGCTCCTGAATGTCAGGGTCGTCGAGGAGCAGGAGGTAGCCGTTGTCGACGAAGGGTTGGCCGTCGAGGGTGATGGTGGGCTGGTCGAACTGGCAGTCGCAGTGGGCGTGTCCGGGGCCCGTGCGGTCGACCTCTCCCTGCGGGGTCAGGCCGTCAATGCCGAAGTAGAAGGCGCCGGCGTGCTTCTCGCGTTCGAACTGGGTCCCGCCTGCCGAGCGGACCTTGGGATTGAGCCCGATGAGAGCATGGCGCATGTAGTAGCCGTCCGGCGCGTAGCGCCGCAGCTCGGCGGCCGCGCTGCCGTGGATGGCGGTGACGCGGTTGTTCTCCAGTTCCAGTGTGGTCCGCTCGGCGGGGACGCCGGTGACAGTGGATTCCTCGATGACGACCACGCCGTCGGTCTGGTCGGGGTAGAAGTTGGCGCCTCCGTAGGGGAAGGGCCGCCACATGCCGGCGGTCAGGGGGGCGCTGGGGTGACCGGGGGTGGTGAAGGCGCGGAAGGTGACGTCGGTGCCCAGCGCGGTGGCGACCCGGATCTCCCGTGCCGCGGTGATCCGGGCGTACGCCTTGGTCTCCAGCGCGAAGTACAGCTCGAGCGGGAACCGGGCTCCGGTGGACAGGGCCGAGGCGGTGGCCGTCTGGTGCAGGGAGACGAACCGGGCCCGCTGCTTGGCGATCTCGTCGAAGAACAGCCGGGCGGTGTGCACCTCCCCCCACCAGGTCAGCGAGATCACCACGTCAGCGGCGGCGTGGGCGGCGGACGGCAGCGGTGAGGGCGTCGCGCGGTCCCACCCGCCGGCGCTGATCGACGGGATGGACAGCACGTGCACGTCGGCGTTGCGGTAGGCGGCCGCCGCTGCGACGGCCTGGATGACCACCGGGTCGGTGCCGTGTTCGGCCAGGACCAGCACCTGCTCTCCCGCCGTGACCGCGGCGTATTCCAGGAGGTTGTAGGCGCCGGGCATCAGCTCGGTGATCGACAGCGGTGCCGCGGTCGGCGTGTCCAGGTAGCTGAAGGGAGCGGTCATGGTCATGACGGTGAGTCTCCGATCCGTACGGAAGTGGGAAGTTGGGAGGTGGATTTCAGGAGCAGGTCGCGGCCGGCGCCGGCTCCGACGGCGCCCTGGGCGAGCGTCAGCACGACCAGGAGCAGGAGGGGGAGCGTCCATCCGCCGGTGAGGTCGTGCAGTGCGCCGAGGAGGAGCGGGCCGACCGCGGCCACCAGGTAGCCGACGGACTGGGCCATCGAGGCCAGCGCTGCCGCCTGCGAGGCGTCCGCAGCCCGCTGGCCCTGGAAGGCCAGGGCGAGGACCAGGCACGCTCCGCCGCCCAGGCCGGTGAGCACACTGGACACGACGGCCAACTGCGGGGCCACGGCCAGCAGCACGAAGCCCAGCGCGACGATCACCGAGGCAGCCGCCGCCAGGAACCTTTGGTCCCTCCATCGGCGGGCCAGGACGGGCAGTGCACTGCTGGAGACGAGACCGACGATCTGGAAGAGGAACAACTGCCACCCGGCGGCGGCCTCGCCCACTCCGTGATCGTGCACGATGCTGGGCAGCCAGGCGATCGTGGTGTAGAAGCCGAGGGACTGCAGCCCCATGAACACGCTGACCTGCCAGGCCAGCGGGGAACGCCAGGGGATGCGCTCTCGCACGGCGGGCGCTGCCCCCGCGGGGCCGGTGCGCCGGCAGCGCGGGAGCCAGACCCCGAAGGCCAGCACAGCGAGTACGGCCCAGACCCCCAGCGCAGTACGCCAGCCACCTGTCAGGTGGTCGGCCATGGGCACCGACACACCGGACGAGATCGCGGCCAGCAGACCCATCGCAGTGACATAGAGGCCGGTCACCTGCCCGATCCGGTCTTCCGGCACGGTGCTCTTGATGACGGAAGGCAGCAGTACGTTCCCGTAGGCGATCGCGGCCGCGACCACCACCGTTCCGGCGAACAGGAAGATCACGCCTGGCAGGGAGCGCACCAGGAGCCCGGCCGCCAGTACGGCCAGCGCGATGGCCAGGGAGCGCGGGGCGCCGTAGCGGTGTGCGGTCCGGCCGACCAGCGGCGATGTGGCGGCGAACGTGAGCAGCGGCAGGGTGCCGAGCAGCCCGGTCCAGGTGCCGGACAGGCCGGTCGATGCCTCGATCCCGGGAAGCAGCGGGCCCACACCGGTCAGCGCGGCACGCAGGTTCGCCGCGACGAGCACGACGCCCGCCAGCAGCCACACCATGGACCGCCCACCCGGCGCTGCCGCCCTCCCCCAGTCCGACACGTCGCGCGCGTCATTCACCCGCATGACGACCGGTCCCGTTCCACGGCACTGCGCTGCTGCGTGGTGGCATCCGCGGCCAGCCGGCCCGTCACCTGCACCAGCATGGACGCCGCGTAACGGGCGGCGACTGCGTCACCGGCACCGATCGCGTCGACGAGCGCGGCATGCCAGTGATCATGTTCGGCAGCGACATCGTCGTCCCACGGCAGCGCCGCCAGGAAGGCCGACAGGGCGCCGCCCAGGTGTTCGTACAGCTCCGCGAGCAGCTCGTTGCCGCCAGCCTGCACGACTGCCAGGTGAAAGGCCCCGTCGGCGGCCGCGACCTGCGCCATCGATCCCGAGCGGTTGCTCTCGCGAGCCGCCGCCAGCAGTTCCCGCAGCCGCACGGTATCGGTTTCCGACCGCCGCTCGGCGGCCAAGCCGGCGGCATGCTCCTCCAGCACCGCCCGCAGCTCCAGGACGTCCGCCGCACGCGTGGTGGCCGTGCGCCGCAGCAGCACCGCCTCCAACTCACTGGTCACCCGGACATAGGTGCCATCGCCGACCCGCGCCTCCAGCAGACCGAGGTGGACCAGTGCCCGCAGTGCTTCGCGAACGGTGTTCCGGCTCACCTGGAGCATCTCGGCCAGTTCCTGCTCACCCGGAATCCGGGTGCCCACCGGCCACCGCCCGGACGCCAGCTGCTCCCGCAACTGGTCAGCAACCTGTGCGGCCAGAGTCGACGCACGACGCGGCTGCCGCAACCCTTCCATCAGGACCTCCAAATGTTGGACATCTGAACATCTGGATTGAAGCATGCGAGGGATCAGTAAGGCCAGTGGCGTGCGATGAGCGCCACACTCACTGCTCCTACGTGCCACCAGATGCAGGGTGGAAACGACGCCGATCGAAGGGCAGGACCACGGTCCTGCCCAGCGAAGCCGCTTGCGGGACGGCGGCCGCCGTCCCGGCCTTGCTCACCATGCGCTCCGCTCGGGCGTGGCGTTCGGCTTCCTCCGTCACGCGGCTGAGGCAGGAAGCTGTACGAAATCGTCGGCATCATCAACTACTGAGGTTGATGGGGTACCCCGAATTCGCTGTCGGTGTACCAGCCGATTCGAGGTGCTGGAGGAAACGGCCCTGTCCCTGTCCCCTCACACGCGGGGCCGCCGCCATCGTCGCTGGGCCGGGAGGTGATGGGCTTCTCGCACTTGGCGCATAGCACGGCCGGTACGCCGTGGCGGCGCAGCAGATCAGCGAAGCCGCCTTGCCGAACCTCGTCGATGTGGTCATATATGCCCGACCAGGGCACTGTCACGTTGGCTGACCAGGTGGGATGATCTTCGGGGTGATCATGGTGGAGGGGGTTGTCCGTGGGTAGTACGCCGCCGTCGTACAAGGGGCACCGGTACCCGGTCGAGGTGATCTCCCACTGCGTGTGGCTGTACTTCCGCTTCCCGTTGTCATTCCGTGAGGTGGAGGAGCTGATGCTGCAGCGCGGCATCATCGTCTCCTACGAGACGATCCGCCGCTGGTGTCTGAAGTTCGGACAGGCCTATGCCAACGGACTGCGCCGCCGTCGCCCACGGCCCGGGGACAAGTGGCACCTGGAGAGGCCTTCATCAAGGTCAACCGCGAGCTGAAGTATCTGTGGCGGGCCATCGACCAGAATGACAACGTCCTCGACATCCTCGTCCGGAATCGGCGGGACAAGACCGCGGCAAGACGCTTCTTCCGCCGCCTGGTGGGGGCCCGTACGGTGCCGACGGTGGTCGTCACCGACACGCTCCGCTCCTACAGCGCGGCACACCGCGAGGTCATGCCCTCGGCGGAACACCGCTCCCACAAGGGCCTGAACAACCGGGCGGAGAACTCCCACCAGCCCACGCGGCAGCGTGAACGCGCGATGAAGGGATTCCGTTCCGTAGGCGAGGCCCAGCGGTTCCTGTCCGCGTTCAGCGGCATCTCGCCCCACTTCCGCCCTCACCGCCACCTGATGACAGCCTCCGACCACCGAGCCGAGATGACCGTCCGCTTCGCGATCTGGGACCAGATCACCCAAGCTGCCAGCCGGCCCACCACAGCCTGACCGCAAGCCCGAACCGCAAGCCCACCATGCCCCAACGCGCCGTCAGGCACCGACATGCTCAACAACTTGACAGCGCCGCTCGAACAGTTCCCACAACTGGTCCGGGACCAGACGTTCCACGATCGTCACGACCACAGACTACCGATCATGCCAAATGAGACGCCCTCTTAGGAGCGTGGTGGGGCGAGTTGGCGCCTGACCTGCCGGATGCCGACTTCGGCGGCTGCTGGCTGTGGCCTCCGTCAGCAGCCGCTGTTCCCCGTGAGTCCCCGCCCAATCTGGCGCGGTTGTGGCACGGGGCACTTCTGATCCGTAGCTCAGAGTAGATCGGTCATCTGAGGTCATCACGGTCGCGTCGGCCTCTTGGGGAGTCGACAGCAGCCATGCCGATGGCTGTGGTTGCTGTACTCCGCTGCTGTACGCAACCTGCCAAGACCTCGACGGCCTGCGTCGGCTCACTGATCGCTTCCGGTGAGAGTGCGGCGCCAGGGACCTCTCATATGGCCCAGAACCCGATCGGCCTATTCGGCTGTGCTGCTGGTTGCCCACCATGCGAGCGTGAACGGGGGCCTGCGTGAGCGCGGGCGGCTGATGCGCCTGGACGGTGCACTCAGCGGGCAGCACCTGCTGCTGCGGGACGTCGGCTGGTGTCCCCTCCCAAGCCCCGCACGTACCAGCGCGCAGGAGGAGAGCCATGAACCGGCGTGTCGTCTACACCCGTGGCGGATCGCCCGCCGATGTCCTGACCCTCATCGAGGAGCCGGAGCCGGCAGCGCCCGAGCGCGGCCAGGTCCTCGTCCGCACCACGGCCTTCCCAGTACACCCTGGAGATCTCCACCCCATCGAGACCTACCCAGGGGAAGCTGCGGATCCGGTGACGCCGGGCATCGAGGCCACCGGCGTGGTGGAGGCGATCGGCCCGGGCACGCGCGTGGCGCCGGGTGTCAAGGTCGGCGGCCGCGTGACGGTCTTCCCCCAGCCGGGATCCTGGTCCCAGTGGTTCGTGGCGGACGCCGAGGCGGTCGTCGCCGTACCAGACGAGTTGCCGGACGAGGTCTCCGCACAGATGCTGGCGAACCCGCTCACCGCGGTGATGCTGCGCCGTGAGGCGCAGGAGCACGTTGCCTTCGGCTACGACGGCTTTCTGGTGCAGACCGCCGCGGGCTCGTCGGTCGGGCGGCTGGTCACAGGCGTAGCCCAGTTCCACAACTTCGCGCTCATCAACGTCGTGCGCAGCGAGCGCGGCGTCGCCGAGTTGCGCAAGCGGTTCCCGGATGTGCCGGTCGTGGCGACGGAACATCCGGGCTGGGCCGACGAGGTCCGCAAGGCGGCCGGAGGTCGTCCGGTGAGCGTCGCCCTTGACCCGATCGGCGGGAAGATGGCGGGGAGCCTTGTGGACCTCCTGGCGCCGGGCGGGAAGCTGGTCAGTTACGGAATGATCGCCGAGGAGCCGATCTCGGTGCATGCATCGACGCTGGTGAGCAAGTCGCTGACGCTGCGAGGCAAGAACATCATCAGCGGGTGGCCGTCCGAGGCGTCCCCCGAGCGGCGGGCGTCCGACATCGCCACCGCGAAGCAGATCGCGCTGGCGCTCACGGAGCAGTTCGATGTGGCCGCCACATACGGCCTCGGCGAGCTGGCCGACGCCGTGGAGCACGCGGTACGGCCCGGCAAGGTCGGCATCGTCCTCGTCCGCCCCTGACAGCGGCGCAGCGTCGAAGACCAAGGACACCACCAGTGTGATCTCCGCGCTGAGTCATCAAGTCCGTTACCTGCCCGACGGGTTGATGACTTCACTGACCTGGGACCGGGGTACTGAGCTGGCCGACCACAAGCGGTTCACGATGGCCACCGACGTCAAGGTCTACTTCGCCGATCCGAAAAGCCCCTGGCAGCGGGGATCGAATGAGAACACTAACGGCCTGCTCCGCCAGTACTTTCCCAAGGGCACCGACCTGTCCGGATATACCCAGGCCGACCTGGATACCGTCGCGCTCAAGCTGAACACCCGCCCCCGGCAGACCCTCGGGTTCGAAACTCCCGCTGATAGGCTCGCGGCAGCTGTTGCATCAACCGGTTGACTCCGCCGCCGCTTTTCGCAGCACCCCGATCGTCTCGGCCCGCTCACGGTTCTGCCGCCGCAACCGACGCAGCTCTTCCCGCTCCGCGCTCGTCAGCTCGCCCGGCGCCCCCTGCCCGCGGTCGATCGTGTCCTGCTTGACCCAGTTCCGCAGTCCCTCGGCGCTGACCCCGATCTCCCGGGCCACCTCGGTGACCGTCTTGCCGGAAGACCGGACCAGCGCGACCGCGTCGCGCTTGAACTCCTCCGCATACCGCCTACGGCGGTTGCTCTTGCCTCCCACCTGCCACTACTTCCTCTGGAACCTCACGTCCCAGACTCCAGGTGTCCAACATCAAGAGGAAGCTTCACTGTGCGCATTCGCTCGGGCTTGCCGTGCTGGTGTCGCACTCCAGGTCGTAGTCGCCGTGAGCGTGGACCAGGTCGTATTGGTGGGCCGCGAGACCCGGCGGGCGGTCGCCCCGGCCAGTTCATCCAGCGGGCAGTGGACGCCGACAAACAGCACGTCCTCGGGTGGCAGCACCGTCAGGCAGTCGAGCAGTCGCCACGGCTCGCTCAGCACATGGTCGACCACGATGTCGTTGCCCACCTCGGCCATGGCCGCAATCGAGCGGTGGAAGCCCATCCTGGTCCCCCGCAGCGCGGCGTCGAGCTTCTCCGTCCCGAGCTCCCGCTTGCTGCGCATCGCGTTGAAGCTGTCGACTGCCAGGTGGAAGAAGACGCCGTCGTCGAGGATGTCCAGTAGCTCCCGGGCGATGCTCGACTTCCCTGAACTGGAGGTGCCATTGAGGAAGATGATCCGACCAGATGTCATATCGGCATGGTCACACGGCGCCGCTCCGGCTCCGTGTTGAGGAAATCTCCAGTGGATCTCGGCCCCTCGCCGGTGCCCTGACGGCTTCGAGTCAGCCGTCGGTATGTACGCGTGCCTTCTCACAGCCTCGCCGCCATGATCGCTCTCCCCTTGAACGATGGCCCACCCCCCATCGGCTACCGGGCCAGCCGCCCGCAGCGCGGCACTCACGGCCGAGAAGACCGAAGCGGCGAGGTTAGTAGCTGTCGATCCGGCGCGAGTCGCCCGTCCGGTGTGGGTGGCACGCCGGACGGGCGATGCGTTGGTCCTGCCGCGGTCGCGTTATGTCAGCGCGTGATGCTCGGCGAAGAGATCGAGAATCCGGCGTCCCTGACGTACAGGGTTACGTGGCACCTACCCTGACGCCCGACGGTGAAGATGTAGCTGTAGTCAGAACCATCCATCTTGAACGGGCCGAGGTCGCCGAACTTCTGACCGTTGTCACACTCCAGATTGAAGTCCCCTATATGGCCATGGAGGTCCACGGCCACGCTCACGTGGGCACGGTAGCCACCGTCGTCGTTGATACAGACCGCCGAGGTCGTGATGGGCAGGATCTCCGAGCAGTGCTCCACGCCGGCCGCGGATGCGGTGGGCGCAGTGAGCCCGGCCAGCATGGCGGCGCTTCCCACTACGGTGGCGATGGCGCCTGAAATTTTCCGCATTATTTCTACTTCCTTTTCGATCGCTTTGCTTTTCTGGTGCGACCGGAAAAGGGTGAGGTCGGTGCCGCGTACCCTCCTGAGATCGCGAATAATCTTAGGTAATTTCGGGGATCTGTCCATAGGGATGTGGCGGTCGGCATGCCTGCAGGAAATCGCTTAACGCAGCTGCGGCCCTGAGGGTTCGATGGAATTAATTAATTTGATGCCCCGATGACGGAAGGGTGCCGTTGGGCTGCGATGTGAGTGTCGCGTCCATGGCAGTGGGCAGCGCGTCTTGCTGGGGCGGCGCCGCGTCGGCTTGGACTGCACCGGGCCGACGCGCGTACCGGGCCGACGCGCGTACCGGGCCGACGTACGTGTCGGCCAGGGGGTTGCCGTCGAGCACGGCAGCTGAGCGACGTGAGCGGGCGGGTGTGCCCGGCGCACCTGGCGGTGGCCTAATTCACAGGCTCTTCCATTCTGGGTCAAATATGGCGAATCAATTCTTGAAGTTTCGCGCCAGCCCGCCGAACGGGCTGCATTCGGGTCACATTTGGTCACTTTCACGGGCTTTCTTGCCTGTTTGGGCGCTTTTTGTCGACCGCCCGTCCCTGCAGGAATTGGCTCTTCCCGTCGTGCGTACCGCCTTATCCGCTGATTGCTCGTGTCGTACATTGCAGCCGATTGCACACCGGTTTACTATTCCTGGTGTCGGACGTCTGGCGCCTGGGTTAACGCCGGGTGAACTTCTCGTTCTTGAAGAGTCGGTGTTTTCCCCGCCAAGCAGGTGCTCGGACCGGAGCTGGATCATCCGGGCTTTGATTTCTCGGTGCGCACCGACCCGCTCGTGAAAGCCCGAGGTTAGTACGGTCCGGGCGGCCGGACCGCGGCCGTCGTCGGACCCCCGCTTGTGACAGGACCGGGACAGACGCCCCGGCCAGGGCTCCATTACGCTGCCGCTCGAACCAGCGCGGGCCTCGACGGAGCGCCGGGTTCCGTACGGTGAGGGCGAGTTGTGCCGTGTCCTCGTACGAGGCAACTGCCCGCGTGGCGCAGGCACGACCAGCTAGGGGTGACAGTCGGCATGTCCCAACCGGACCATGGCCCGCGCGCGGTTCCGCACCTGGCCGGCACCCCGGGGTGGCCGGCCGAGCCACCGCCGGTCCGCCCGCTGGGATCCGGTCACCGCAGGCCCGTACAGGCTGGAGGGCCTGCTCGGTGCGGGTGGCATGGGCCGGGTCTACCTGGCGCGCACCCCGGCCGGCAGCGCGGTGGCGGTCAAGGTCGTGCACCGCGAGTACGCGGCCGACGCGTCGTTCCGTAAGCGGTTCGAGCAGGAGGTGTCCGCGGCTCGGCGGGTGCAGGGCCTCTACACAGTGCCGGTCGTCGACGCGGATCTGGGCGCCGACGAACCGTGGCTGGCCACGGCGTACGTCCCCGGGCCGGCTCTGCACGATGCGGTGGCCGCGCGGGGGCCGCTGGCGGTAGAGGCGGTGCTGGCGCTGACGGCGCAGGTGGCCGAGGCACTGCAGTCCATCCACGCGGCCGGGGTGATCCACCGCGATCTGAAGCCCTCCAACAGGCACTGTCACGTTGGCTGACCGGGTGGGATGATCTTCGGGGTGATCATGGTGGAGGGGGTTGTCCGTGGGTAGTACGCCGCCGTCGTACAAGGGGCACCGGTACCCGGTCGAGGTGATCTCCCACTGCGTGTGGCTGTACTTCCGCTTCCCGTTGTCATTCCGTGAGGTGGAGGAGCTGATGCTGCAGCGCGGCATCATCGTGTCCTACGAGACGGTCCGCCGGTGGTGTCTGAAGTTCGGGCAGCCCTACGCCAACGCGCTGCGCCGCCGATGTTCCCGCCCCGGCGACAAATGGCATCTTGACGAGGTCTTCATCACGATCAACGGCGAGCAGAAGTACCTCTGGCGCGCGGTCGACCAGGACGGCAACGTGCTGGACATCCTCGTCCAGAACCGGCGCAACAAGGCTGCGGCCAGGCGCTTCTTCCGTCGGCTCCTCAAAGGAATCGGGGCCGTGCCGAGGGTGATCGTCACGGACAAGCTCCGTTCCTACGGAGCGGCCCACCGCGAGGTGACGCCCTCGGTCGAGCACCGCTCCCACAAAGGCCTGAACAACCGGGCCGAGAACTCCCACCAGCCGACGAGGCAGCGCGAACGCGCCATGAAAAGCTTCCACAGCGTCGGAGGAGCTCAGAGATTCCTGTCCGCGTTCAGCGGCATCCCACCCCACTTCCGGCCACGCCGACACCGAAGGACCGCCCCCGACCACCGCACCGAGATGACCGTCCGCTTCGCGATCTGGGACCAGATCACCGGCGCCACCGCCCCGCCCACCGCATCATGACCCAGGCCCCCGCTCAACCCCCACACGCCCTGACGCGCCCTCAACCGATCAACACCCCACCAACGTGACAACGCCTTTCAGAGGGATACCCGCGCTGTTCTGCCAGCGGCAGAACACCAGCCGGACCGGGCTCGACGATCACTACAGTCCAGTCTCATGACGACGATTACGACGCGTACAGTCGAGTATCCGGCCGACAGTTTGACGATGATCGGGCACCTCGCACTCCCGGCCGGTGTCGACCGCCGGCCCGCGGTGCTGCTCGGACCAGAGGGCATGGGGCTCAGCGATGTCGAGCGCCGCCGGGCCGATGCTCTCGCCGAGCTGGGATATGTAGCGCTGGCCTTCGACCTTCACGGCGGGCGCTATTTGGGCGACCCCGAGGAGATGCTGGCCCGTTGCATGCCGCTGCTCGCCGACCCCGACCGGATGCGGGGCATCGGCCACGCGGCGCTCGACGTGTTGCGCGCCGAACCGCGGACCGACCCCGACCGGATCGCCGCCATCGGCTACGGCACCGGCGGCGCCATCGGGCTGGAACTCGGGCGCGACGGCGTCAACCTACGCGCGATCGGCACAGTCAACGCACTGACCACGGGCCGACCGGGCGAGACGGCGCGCATCCGCTGCCCGGTGTGG
This sequence comes from Streptomyces sp. NBC_01363, assembly GCF_026340595.1. Taxonomy (GTDB): domain Bacteria; phylum Actinomycetota; class Actinomycetes; order Streptomycetales; family Streptomycetaceae; genus Streptomyces. Next base: position 5,888,252 of record NZ_JAPEPF010000001.1, on the reverse strand, counting down.
GCCGGGGTCGGGTCGGAAGACCCGATCATGCCGCCCGCGCAACGGAACGCGTTCACCGCCGAGATGCAGGCCGCGGGCGTCGACTGGCGCCTCGCGGTCTACGGCGGCGCCTTGCACGCCTTCCACCACCCGCCGGTCGGCCACCCCGTGGTCCCCGGCGTCGGCTACCACCCACGGCACGCGCAGCGAGCCTGGCGCGACATCGTCGACCTGCTCGCCGAGTGCCTGCCCGTGACGGAGGATCTGGGGCATGACCCAGGTAAGCATGCTGGCGCCGGGCACTGACAGTCCCCTCCCCTCAAGTCCGCACAGCAGAACCGCATTCGGGCGGATGCTCGATCGCGGAAACGCGTTCGCAACTGCCGCAGTAAATGCCGGATTTGCTGCGGCGGAGCCCTTACCGCGATCACCGCGACCTGCGGTGGGGCATCCCGGCCGCCGGGGCGAGGTGTACGCATTTACTGCGGCAGAGCCGGAGGGGCGGGACAGGTATGACGATCGAACCAGTGACCGAACTCGGGAGCGGGGGCGCGCTGCGTGTGCCGCGCGCCCGGGTGGTGCCCCTGTCCGCCCGCCCGCGTCGTACACCGCGGCGGTCGAGCGGTACCTCACCGGCGCGGGCATCGCGAAGTCCTCCGCACGGATCTACCGGATCTCGCTCACGACATGGAGGTGGATGCTCGCCGGCGAACCCGCGCCGACCGGACCCGCCCGCCGGGGCGCGAAGCCGCCCGTCTTCCCCGTCGCCGCGATCGACGACCCGGCACTACCGGAGGTCTTGGCCGAGCTGGCGGCGGCGCGGGCGGACGAGATGGACGCCGACACCGTTAACCGGGAGCTGTCCATCGCGCGCAAGGCGATCGGCTGGTGGCAGCGCCAGGGCTGGATCGAAGGCGATCCCACGATCGGCATCGAGCGGCGGCCGGCACCGCCGGACCGCACCAAGACTCTCGCTGAGAACCAGATCGCCGCCCTGTGGCGCCTCGACGTCGCGCTGCGGGAGAAGACGCAGTGGAAGATGCTCTACGAGTCCGCCGCACGGGCCGACGAGGTGCTGTGCCTCAACGTGGAAGACCTCTACCCGCAGGACAAGCGAGGGAAGATCACTGCCAAGGGCGGGGCGACCGAGTGGATTCACTGGCAGTCCGGCACCGCCCAGCTACTGCCCCGGCTCATCGCCCGCCGTACGCGCGGCCCGCTGTTCCTCACAGACCGCAAGGCCCCGGCCGGAACACCGACGCTCGACGTGTGCCCGGAGACCGGCCGGGCCCGGCTCTCCTACCGCCGCGCTGAGGAGATCTTCGAGGAGAACACCCGGCTGCTGGCCAACCCCCTCGCCTCACCCGATGACATCGAGGACCTGGACGGCTGGACGCTTCACCGGCTCCGGCACAGTGCCCTGACGCACGACGCGGAGGACGGCACCTCCGCCCCGATGCTGCTGGCCCGCTCCCGCCACGCCTCCGTCCGATCCCTGGAGCGGTATGCCCGCCCCAGCGTCGACTCGGTCGCCCGGCACGTCGCCGAACGCGACCCCGCTGCACGCCGCCGCACGTAAGCGGATCAGGGCTTCAAGGCCCGGAATGGGACACCGGGTGGCAGCGGTGCTACCGCCTCGTCCAGAACCACGTCCAGGCCGGCGGAACCCTCCCGGAGGCCGCGGGCGACGTCGTCGTCCAGGGCGAAGACCTCGGACGCTGGGTCACGGCACAGCGGTACGGGTGGGAACAGCTCCTGCCCGTACAGCAGTGGATCCTGGAGAACACCCTCGGGCTCCAGGTGGCCGGGGAAGACGAGCGGCCGGTGAAACGGACGCAGGATACGAAGTGGGCGGCCAATCTGGCAGCAGCGCGGCAGTTCCACGCCCGTGAGGGACACCTGCGAGTGCCCCGGAAGCACGTTGAACAGCTGGACGGGGAGGCGGTCCCGACAGGCCCTCAGGACAGTGCTGACGGCGGCGTGGTGGTCAAGCTCGGCATGTGGCTCGACAACGTCCGCAAGCGGGCCGGGAAGCTCGCCGAGCAGCGCCGGGCGGATCTGGATGCGCTCGGGATGCGCTGGTAGTCGGCTGGCGACCAAGTCGATGTTCACGAATTCGGGAGGTACCCGCCGCTGACCCGATGGGTACCTGTACCGGTGTGCCCAGACTCCAGTGGCCGAGCATCGTGGAACGCGCCGCCGACATCGTCATCAGCTACGACCAGGTCGGCGGCTGCACCCTCCGACAGGTCTACTACCGGCTCGTCTCGGAGGGGATGATCCCGCACACTGCGCCGACGTCCCGGCGTTTGTCCTCCCGTCTCGCCCAAGCCCGCCGGGAAGAGCGGTTCCCCGACCTCATCGACCCCTTGCGCGAGGTCCATGTCTCTCCGGCCTGGCCGGACGCCGACGCCTTCCTCCGGGCCGCGCCGGACTGGTTTGCCCTGGACCGGACCGCAGGCCAGAGGTCGGCCCTGTACGTGGCCTGCGAGAAGGACACCCTGCGGGCTCAGCTGACTGGCTGGCTGAAGCGTACGGGCGTCCCCGTGCTTGTCGTCCGGGGCTTCGGCAGCCAGAGCTACGTACAGGTGGTACGCGAGCGCACGGCCCACGACCCGCGTCCGGCCGTGCTGCTCTACGTCGGCGACTTCGACGCCTCGGGCGCCGACATTGAACGGGATGGGGTGGCCCGCACGGACTGCTGGAGCCACGTGGAACGCGTCCTGCTCACCCACGACCAGGTCCGCGACTACGAGCTGCCCGCGGCTGCGGGGAAGGCCGGCGACCCGCGTTGGGCAGGGTTCGCCAGCCGATACGGGCTCGACCCCGGTCAGCCGGTGCAGTGGGAGGTCGAGGCTCTCGACCCGACCGAGCTTCAGCGCCTGGTCCTCGCCGCCGTCGCCCCGTACATCGACCAACCCGTCCTCGCCGACCGGATCACGGAGGAAGAACGACAGCGGAGACAGCTCAGGGCCTTCGCCGAGGGGTGGCCCCGGAACCACCCGCGCGGCCGTGAGCGACTCCCGAAGCCGTCGACAAACTCCCGTTCTCGCGACAAAGCCAACCGCGTCGCGGTGAACACCGAGGCACCGGCGCGCGCGGCCCCGCCGACGCGCGAGAGGACTGGCCGGCCGCCGATCCCCGAGGCGCTCCCGCCCTCCCCACACCCTTTTCTCTTTCGGTAGGCGGGCGGCAGGAGGCGCAGGGATGTCCCTGGAGCTGCCGCAGGGGATCGGTCGAGCGTGACGTAGAGCCGTCATACGTTCCGGCAGAGGCTGATCTCGTGCCGGCTGGACGCAGACCGGGCAGGTCAGCAGCCGGATCATGCCGGTGTCCCCGATCCATTCCGCCTCGGCGAGCATCAGCCCGAGGCGCCAGATCCGGTCGGCGACCTGCCGGTCCCGGTACGCCCGGGCCCGACAGACGTCGTCGCAGTACCGTCGACGGGCCGACGCCCCCTCGGGCAGCCGGGCCCCGCAGGAATCGCAGAAACGTATGCGGGCCATACCTCCAGGGTCGCGCGCGGTGGTGCCGGGTGCGTCCGGCCAAAGTCGCCGCGCTGCACGGATCCGGCTCGAAGGCAGCTTGATCAATCTGGGAGTGGCGATCAGCACCTTCGCCCTCGGCCCGCCTGCTTCAGGTCCCCGGCCCTGGCCTGGCCGGAGGGGCAGAAACAGGTGCTTCGGAATCGGTACGGCCACCGGTCCCGAGAGTCCGCCGCGGAGACGGAGGCGCCGCCGGACTGGAACCGAGCACGCCTCGGGCCCGCAGTTCGTCGAGGTCGGACAGACGCTCTCCGGGAAGAGCGTCGAACAGGTCGGCCTGGGCGGCGCGGATGCTGTGCGCGGGAGCCCGGGGACCGGCGCCAAGAGCGCGGCGGACAGTCACACGGTCATCGTACGAGCAGCGCATCACCGGCCACCCCGGCCGCCGGGGTTCACGTGCAGCGGAGTGCCGGCGCGGCGGCCGGGATCGTGGTCCAGGAGCAGCGTGCCGGCCCTGGTCCGCGAAGGTTCACCGGGTCCGGACGGTCAGGGTGAGCTCCGAGTTGGGATGGTCTGGTCAGCGGTGTGGGCAGCCTGTCGTGCCCCCGGCTCTGCGACGATTGCTGAGTGAGCAAGCAAGAGTGGGACACATGGGACTGCTGCACGGATAGGTGACAGTGGGGTTTCATGCCGCGAGGGCTGCGGCGGGTTTCATAGTGGTCTCGAACTCGATGGGGGTCAATCGGCCCAGCCGTAGTTGCCGACGGCGCCGGTGGTAGGTCCGTTCGACCCACGTCACGATCGCGGTGCGGAGGGCTTCACGGGTGGCCCAGGTGCGGCGGTCGAGGACGCGTCCGTATCCCCGGATCCCCGCATTCCGCCAGGGCCGACAGGAACGGGCCGCAGCCGATCGAACGCTCGCCACGCCACGGTTCCAGCGACAAGGTGCACAGCTTCTCGGCCTGAGAGGTTGCAAGACTGACCGGCGAGCCGCTCGCTTGTCGGCATTCGGGCAGCCGAAGATTGAGGCCTGTCATGTTCAGGATCAGGGGGCGAGAGATGGCGGGCACATGGGCGGCGAGCGTCTCAACGAACAGCGTCAGCGCGCGCGGCGGCTTCGAATGGTGGTCGTCGATGGTCGCCGAAGCGGTCATTCCCGTGTCGATCACGTGCGAACGCGTCGACTCCTTCGTGGGAGAGGCGGCCTCGCTGCAGCTGCCCCGGACCCAGGTGTCAGCATTCCGCTTCTCCCCGATGTCAGCCCGCCGCACCCCGATCCACATCCGGCGGGCGGATCCCGAGTCCTACTTCCTCTTCCTGGTCCACGGCGGCCCGGTCGGGCTGGAGCAACGACGCAACAACATCCTGCTCAGGGCGGGCGACCTGGCCCTGTTCGACACCTCCGTCCCTCTGGCTTGTGAGTTCCGGGACGGCAGACAGCCCCCTCAGCTCACCATGATCCGGCTGCCCAGAACCGCGATCCCGCTCCCCCTCGGTCGGACGGACGAACTGGTCGCCACACTTCTCCCCGCCCGGACCGGGTCGGGAGCGCTCCTCACGTCCTATCTCACCGGGCTGCGCGACCAGGCCGCGCACTGCGACGAGGCGGAACTGCTCCGCCTGGGGAGCGTGGGATTCGACCTGGCCACCGCGTTTCTGGCCACGCGGCTCGATGCCGCATCGGGGCTACCCGCAGACACCCGCCGCCAAGTCCTGCTGGCCCGCATCCACGCCTTCATCGACCACAACCTCAGCAATCCCCAACTCACGCCGGCGCATATCGCAGCACACCATCACATTTCCGTCCGCGCCCTGCACCAACTGTTCCGTACGGAGTCGAGTACCGTCGCGGCCACAATCCGCCGGCGGCGCCTGGAGCGCTGCCAGGCCGACCTCACCGACCCCCGGCAACGCAACCAGTCGATCAGTGCGCTGGCAGCGCGGTGGGGCTTCCTGGTGCCGGCCGAGTTCAGCAGAGCATTTCGGGCAGCCCATGGCATGACTCCCACGGAATTCCGCCACGAGGCCACACGGCAGGCCCGGACTGCGCCAGGACACAAGTGACGCTGCGCTGATTCCCAATTGCCCGCGCGCCTCCCGTGTCACGGTGAGATCGCACGGTTCAGCCCATGGCATGGGCATGCCTGTCCCGTGCATTGCGCGGTGCTCCCGCGCGAATTCCTGCTCCCATGGAGGGAAAATGAAACGCTATTCGGTACCAGCGGCTGGACTGCTGCTCGTCCTGGTCGGAGCCTCCGCTGCCGTAGCCGCACCGGCGAGTGCCACGCCCGTCCAGTCCGCGGCCTCGGCAACTACGGCGCAGCCGCGACAGGTGCCTGACGGGCCGGTAGTGGTGACTCAGGGCGGCAACGGAGCGCCTTCGATCAAGCACTCGAACTACTGCAACAACTTCGTCAACTACGGCACGTCGTGGAGAGCGGACTGCAACGTCGACTACGGAAGTTCCGGATCGTGGACCCAGTGCTCGGACGGTACCGAAATCTGGGGTCCGCTGGTCGGCCCGGGCTACTGGGTCTTCAGCGGTGACTGCTCCGGTCACGGCAGCGTGCGGGACTGGGGGGTTTACGACGGTTAGCGATCCCGCGTGTGAACTCCTCCCGTTCCTGCCCGTCACGGCTGCACCGTAGGAATCGCGGCAGGCCTGGGCAACTGCGGCGAACGCAGCGGACCCTTGTCGATATCGGCGTAGCCGAAGATCTCGCGGCGCCTGCCGATCAGCCGGAGTCTTCTTCACGGCCGGTCGAGGAAGTGCACCGAGAGCCGACCTCCGACGAAGGCGCCGGCGACCGGAATGCGGCGGTGCCCTCAGCCACGCGTGGCTGAGGGCACCGCCGGCCGAGCTCGGAGTGGAGTCGGCGTCCGGGCGGCCGACCGCCCCGTACCGCCCGGCCGCCCGACCTCGCAGGTCCGGGGCCGCCCGCTCTCCGGCCACGCATTCAACAAGTCCCACACCGCCGGCTACGGCCTCGTCCCGTACTAGGCACTGTTTCTCCGATCATGTGCGGAGCCAGATGGTGAGGGCTGCGAGTGTGACGGTGCCGAGGTAGATGTAGGCGCGTTTCTCGTAGCGGGTCGCGACGGCGCGGAAGCCCTTGAGGCGGTTGATGGTGCGCTCGACGGTGTTGCGCTTCTTGTAGCGCTCGCCGTCGAACCCGGTGGGCCGCCCGCCTCGGGAACCACGGTTCTTTCGATGTCTCTGCTGGTCGAGACGTTCGGGGATGGTGTGCCTGATTCCGCGTCGTCGCAGGTAGCGGCGGTTCGTCCGGGACGTGTAGGCCTTGTCCGCCAAGACATGGTCGGGCCGGGTGCGAGGCCGGCCAACTCCGGTCCGGGGCACCGAAACGTGCTCCAGTACCCGCTCGAGCAAGCCCATCGGGCGCCGGACCTGTCGCTCGATCGAAGATCGCTGCAGCACGCGCGCCACCCGGCGTGCCGAGCGCTGACGCGGGGTGAGCCGGGCGTAGTCGTCGGCGGCCGCGACGTTGGCCGCGGTGCAGCTGGTCGAAGACGCTGGCCTGCTGGCATTGTTTCAGGCGACGCCAGCAGGCCGCCCCAGAGCCGAACCCATGCCCCCGCGGCAGGAGTTGCCAGGCTATGTCGTTACAAAGGACGTAGAAGATGCCTTGCAGTCAGAGCCCGCGGTACTCATGCTCTGGCGCTCACCCTTCACTGCGCAGCAGTTCATTGAGTGGCTGGTGGATCCGGGCACGGTTGTAGCCGGCGGACCACGCCTCCATGTCGTCAGTGCCGGCCGGAGGGTGAGCCACAGCGGTGACCATCCCGAGGACGTCCAGCGAGTCGCGGTCGGGGTGCTTCCGGCCTACGTGATCACATGCCTCCTCGATCGCCTCCACCGCCGACTGGTCCAGCAGGAGGAGGTCGCCTAACGCGCCGCACACCGCACGTACATCACGTCGACGGACTCCTGCGGCGGCCCGGGGCTCAGATCCGGGTACGGCTCTTCCAGTCCTCTTCCACGGCACGGCTCAGGCCGCCACGGGGCGCTCGTCTGCCCGGCCCAGGGACGTCACGACACCAGGCCGACCCCCTCCAGCTCGGTCAGCCGCACGGTGCACAGACCCCCACGCTCGGCCTTCACCTCCGTCACCTTCAGCTGCGTCCCCGGCGCGAGGATGTACTCCTCCTCACCCGTGAACGCGGAGAACCGCCGGATCCCCACCGCCCGCGCGGGCGTCACCTCGAACAGCGTCCGCCGGCCACGCCCGCCGAGGAACGCACGGGCCACACCCAGCTCGGACGTGCACGACGACACGCCCCACCACGTCACCGTCCGACCCAGCGGGTACTGGGACCGCAGATCCAGCACCACACCACGCCACAGCGGCTGCGTCTGTGCCGGCAACGCCTCCATCGCCGAGAACAGCAACCGCAGGTACGGCAGGTACGGCACCACGCGCTCACGGTCCGACGAGCGCAGCACGGCGTTGATCTCGCGGTAGAAGCCCGACTCGCACGTGTACAGGTAGAGGGCCGAGATCGCGTCGGCCGACAAGGCGCCCGCGGCCTTCCCGGACAGCGCGTCCGTGGGCGCCGCCTCGGCGGCCTTCGCCTCCCCGAAACGACTCGACAGATCGATATGCCGATCCAGGTTCGCGAGCACCCGCGAGACCGGCTCGACGGCCTTCCGGAAGTCCATCAGCGGCGTGTTGAACACGCCGGTGACGGGCGGCAGGACGAGGCCCTCGTCCTTGACGCTGGTGAGCCGCTCCAGATACAGCTGGTGCAACTCCATCGTGGACGCGATGAACGCGCCCATCCGCTGCGCGACACCACCGTCCTCCGGCCCGTCGGCCCCGCCCGTCCCCTGGTCCCAGCCCTTCCGCGGCAGCCAGTCGACCGGCTCGGCCCCCACCATCGCCAGAGCGTCGTTCACCTGGGCGAAGTGGTCGCCCTCGCAGAACAGATCCCCCTGCGCGGCCGGATTGGCGTGGTCCAGGTGACGGACCTGCACCCCCGGGTACTTCTTCTCCAGCCGCTGGACGACCCTCTTCAGACTCCGGGCGTGTGCGCCCCACCAGGCGAACACCACTCCCCGGTCGTCCTCCTGCACCGTGTCCTGCTTCGCCCGGAGGATCTCCTCGACGATCCGCTCGGCCACGGGGCGCCAGAACGACGTGTGCCGATCGGTCGCCATCGCCCCGTCCGCGCTCGCCGTGAGGGACGCGTTCAGCAGCAGCACACCCTGGGTGAGCATCGCCTGGAACCACTCGGGCGGCTGGACCGTGTCCTCCTTCTTCAGCAGGGAGCGGACATCGGCGATCGGGGTCTTCTTGACGATGCCGTACTTCCACATCGCGGCCGCCTTGATGAGGCAGCGGATGCTGACGACCCGGCCGAACTGACTGTCCTTCCAGTCGTTGAAGGTGTTGTCGAACATCGCGATGCCGGTCGCGCTCTCCGCCCGCGGATAGGGGTTCTGTCCGAAGACGACCACCTTCCACTTCTCCGGCGGATGCGGCTTCAACGCCTGGAACGTCAGCTCGCGCACCGGAACGACTTCCGGGCTGCGCTTCAGGCCGATGAAGTCGGCGGCTCCTGGCTGCGCCTCGATCACCGGTCCGAGCAGCGGCAGCCACGGCTCGCAGCCATCGGTGAACAGGCCGGCCAGTCCCAGCGGATCCCCGGCCGGGGATCCGGCATCGCCCGCGGCCGTCACGTCGACATCACTCACGAGGGTGGAACTCCCAATACTCGAACCGGACGCCTCCACGAGCGCCCCGGCATGCTGAACAGGTGCGGCAGGGTCGTCGCCGGTGTCCGCGCCCTGGGCGGTACCGGCCTGCGAGGTCTTCGGGTCAGTGACGAAAGGAAGGCCGCTGCGGCACGTTGATCCGGACCCGCCGTGCGGACCCCGCTCCCTCGATCTCGTCGAGCTGCCCCAGTACGGCGGCCCGCAACTCGTCGTAGTCCGCGAAACCGTGGTCGTGGAAGAGGGTGTAGCCCGTCCACATCAGGTTGGCGCACACCTTCGCGGGCACCTGCCCGGTCTGCGCGCCCATCCCGACGAGGGCCACCGACCGGATACTGCCCGGCTTCGCCCGGTTCTGCAGATGCACCGCCTGGAAGGCGGCCGCGCAGGCCAGGGCCACGTTCATCGTGTCGCTGACGTTCTGCGACGACTGGCGCATGGTGGGCGTCGAGATCAGGTACCGAGGTACGTCCGCCCCGGACGGGACGCACACCGCGCTGCCCACCGGCAGCCGTCCGCCGAACCGGTCGCGGATCGCCCGCTGCACTCGCACCTGGATGCCCACACCGAGGTACCGCTTGACGACGGCGTCGACCCCACCGTCCATCCGGCCACGCTCGTTGGTGGGAGAGACCCAGGCGTCGGCATTTACATCGAGAAGGGATCCTCGCCTGATCTCGACCTCCGGCGTGTCCGCGAACGCGGACCGCCAGGCCGTCACCACCTCGTCGTTGACGTCGACCAGGACGACGCTCAACGCATGCCTGACACCCACGAATTCACCCCTCTCACCCCGTGATCTCGAACAGTCCCGAAGCTACCGTGCGCCACTGACAGCGCCGTTCGACAGGGTTGTTCGAGCAGGGCATCAGGAGAAGCCAGCCAAGGGGCGCTCCGACACTGTTGTGAAGTACGGGAGGCGCTCGATGTGTACGCAGGTCTGGCACAGTGCGCGGCCTGTGTCGCCCCACGGGGTGCAGGGCTGGTCAGGGCGGGCCCCGCATTCGCCTCATGCCCGTCTGCGGTCGTGCGGTAGGCGAGTTGTGCGGTGCTCGCGGAGGTCGGCTCGGACTCGCTGACGAGGTAGAGGTCGAAGACGCCCCGGCGGCCGGCCGTCTCGGCCTTCGACCGCGGCGCGGGCCGGTCCGCCCGAGCCCTCGTGATCGCAGCGGGAGACCATCTACTGACACCGGGTCATGCGTGCTGGTCGTAGCCCCGCAGTGACAGGTGAGGTCACCGCCAGCCCGGGGCTGCCCGCGGCCTCAGCCTCATCGCAGCTGCGCCCGGGGCCGGGCCGAGCACGGATGCAGCAGCTCACCGGGCGGTGAACCACCGCGGCTCGTACGGTCGGTCATGAGTGCCCCGACAGGACGGTGCTCCTGGGATGGCCTCGCGGTCACTTCGCACGTTCCGCAGGGCCACCCCATCCGTCAGGTCAAAACATCCAGACGTGACCGCCGGCCACCCAGCGACGGCACCCGCCAGCAGGGCGAGGCCCGTCCACGGGACCTTGTTCACACTGACGTGAAACCCGCGGGCCCTGAACTCCATGTCGGGCCGCGGCTCTCCCTTCCTCTTCCTGGACTCGTGGGCTGTCGTGCGCTCGCTCATGGAACTCCTCCTTGTCCATGCCGCATGAGTGTCGTGCGGCGTGTGACGCCACTTTGGAACAGAGGAGGTTTAGCAGCGCGAATCAGCTCTGACCTGCAGTTTTTCCAGATCGCGCAGGCGCCTGTCTCAGGGGAGGGTTAGCGGCGCAATACCCGGATGACTGGTCGGGCGGGCACGGAGCGTGACACGTCCTCAGGTACCGGGACCTGTTCCTGGCCGACGTGGTCAACGGGGCGACGTCTTGTTGCGACGCTGCGTCGCACGCGCGACGCCGCCCCGGGCCATAGCGAATCGGGGCGCGGTCGATCGTTTGGTCATGCTGTCGGCGATGGACATAGACCTTCATCGGATGCCCGCCATAGCCCTCAGTCTTCAACTGCGACTCATCGCCGACACGGAAGCTGAGCAGCAACGACCCACCGTGCCGAAGCACTCGACGCGCAGCTCCGCCCCTCGCGGCGCTACGTGACCTCGTGGAGATAGCTTGGCGTTTACTGACTTCTAGGACTTCAACACCGTTGCGTTAGGGCGTGTTTCAGAAGTGGATCAAGGTCGAGCGGTGATCACGTGCTGGTCACCTGACCCGTCGTGCTGGCCTGCCCGCTCACCTCCGCCGCCGGACGAAACCTGCCATCAGCACGGCCAGGACCACGCCGAACGCGACGACGATCGGCCAGACACTCCCGGTGAGCCAGTACGCACCGATGCTGCAGACCACGACGAGAACGCCCCACACCCAGCCCACAGCGGTGGAGCGCTCGGCACTCTGGCTGGATGACCGCCTGACCGCAGTGGCGGCGTAGCGTTCCCGCAGCGCGACGCTCGGCCATCCGTCGCCAGCACCTGACAGTAGCCAGACCGGATCCGTGTGCTGCCACCGCTGAAAATCCGAGATCAGGCTGTCCACTCGCCCGCCGGCCGCTGTGGCGTGACCGACGTCGAGGCGGTCCACGTCGGCCAGGGTCTCTTCGAACAGCAGGCGTATGCCGCCTTCACCGCCATCGGCCAACGCCTCGGTCCGCAGCAGCACATAGGGGCCGAACCGGGCGTCGATGAGTGCGACGAACTCATCGTAGAGGGACGAGAACTGCGCGCCGAGCCGACTGGTCAGTCCCTGCCGCCGGGCGTGCAGTCGCGACAGCGCCGTCCGCTGGTCGACCACCAGGTACGGGTAGGTGGCCTCGCCCCACTGGCTCAGCAACTCCGCGCGCTCATCGGTACCGGCGTCCTCGGTGTCGGCGATCCTCGCCTCCACGAGGTCTCCGGGGCTGAACATCGCCCACCACAGCAGCGGCGGCCAGTTCTTGGCCTCCAGTTCCATCGCCCCGTCGAAGAAGTCGGCCCATTCACCCGCCGACCCGTCCGGCGTACGGGGCTGCCGGGCGCTGTCCAGATAGAGGCGCAAACTCATTTCGGTTCCCCACCTTCACTTGCGGATGCGCCTACCATGGGGGCACCGGTGGCCGCTGCAGCACCATCGCCCACCATCACGGCTCCCTCCCCTGTCCGGCGGCTGCCGACGGTCGCCAACCTGGCGTTCATTGAGGCCGGAGTGGGACAGGCCTTCGACGAAGTGGCGCTGGGCCAGGACGAAGACGATCAGCATCGGCACGACGGTCATGGTGGCAGCGGCGAGTTGAGTGTTCCACATCTGGCCGCCGTAGGCGTCGGTGAAGCGGGTCAGGGCCTGCGGCAACGTGAACAGCTCTGGTGACGTGAGGTACACCGTGGGTTCCAGGTAGAGGTTCCAGGAGGCTAGGAACGTCAGGATCGCCACCGCCGACAGGGCCGGTTTGGCCAGCGGCAGGCAGATCCGCCACCAGATCGCGGGCCGGCCGAGGCCGTCGAGGCGGGCAGCCTCCTCCAGCTCGACCGGGAGAGCGATGAAGAACTGCCGCATGATGAACGTGGCCAGCACACACGGTGCGGCCAGTGCGGTCACCAGGATCAGCGGCCAGTGCGTGTTGATCAGGCCAGCCGATTTGAACAGCTGGAACAGCGGCACGATCGTCACTTCGCTCGGCACCAGCATCCCGGTCAGCACCACCAGGAACAGCGCATTCGCCCCGGGAAACCGGATCCGGGCGAAGGCGTACCCGGCCAGACTGGACACCGACAGGGTGATCAGTGTGACCAGTGCGGCGATGTAGACACTGTTCAGATACTGCCGGGCAAAGGGCTGAAAGCTGAATGCCTCGGCGTATGCGGACAGTGTCGGCGAGTCGGCCCACAGCGATGGTGGGGCATCGAAGATTTCCGCCAGTGGTTTGACCGACGCGGCGACCATCCAGATCGTCGGCACCACGAACGGGATCGCCAGCACACCCAGAGCGATCACCAGCAGTACCGACCGGACCCTGTCAGTCCTCATAGAACACCCACTTACGACGCAGCTGCCATTGCAGCAAGGTGAGCAGCATGACGAAGGACAGCAGCATCAGGGCCAGCGTCGAGCCGTAGCCGATGTTGTTGAACTCGAAGGCCTGCTGGAACACGTAGTACACGAGGACCGTGGTGGACAGCTCCGGCCCGCCACCGGTCAGGACGGCGATCTGGGCGAAGGACTGCAACGCCCCGACCACCGTGACGATGACGGTCAGCAGCACCGTCGGTGAGATCATCGGCAACGTGATCCGGGCGAAGACCGTGCGGCTGTTCGCACCGTCGATCCGGGCGGCCTCGTACAACTCCTGCGGCACGCCCTGCAAGGCGGCCAGGAACAGCACCATGTTGACCCCGACGCTGCGCACCACCTGTGTGAGGATCACCGACACCATCGCGGTGTCGCCCTCCTGCAGCCAGTTCGGTCCGTCGATCCCGACCGTGCCCAGCAGGCCGTTGATGCCGCCGTTGTCCTGCAGCAGGAAGCCCCAGACCAGGGTCCAGGCGACCACGGAGACCACCACCGGGGAGAAGAACAGCATCCGGAACACCGTGACACCGCGGAACCTGCGGTTCAGCAAAACGGCGATCAGGAGCCCGAGCGTGATGTTGACGACCACCACCCCGCCGGAGAAGAGCACCGTTGCAAGCAGCACCTTGGGCAGTTGCGGATCGTCGGCCAGGACCGCGTAGTTCTCGCCGCCGACGAAGGTCTGCTTGCCGGTGAAGACGTTCCAGTCGTTCAGGCTGTACCAGATCGCCATGCCGACCGGCAGCAGGACGAACACCGCCACCCCGACGAGCTGCGGCAGGATGAACAGGTAGCCGGTCAGCACGTCCCGCCGGCGGGTCGTCCAGAAGGTCGGCCCGGATGCGCGTGCGGCCTTGGCGGCGGCCGGCGCAGCCGCCTGCCCGGCGGCCTGCGGGGTGGCCCGCTCAGCGGCCCGTGTCCTGGTCACTTGGCCAGAATCGGATCGATCGCGGCGCAGACCGAGCGCAGGACGGACGGGATGTCGGCATTCGGGCGCCACATCGCATCAAGCGCCGTCTTGCCCTTCTGGGCTATCTCCGCCGGGCTGGTGTGGTTGGGTAGCGTGACGGCGTCCGGCAGCCGGTCGACCACCGCGTCCTGCAGCTGGGCGGCGCTGAGGACCTTGTTGTTCGCGGCGAGCTTGTCCCCGGTCAGCAACGACTTCCGCGGCGGCGGGAAGTACTGGGCCAGCTTGGCGGCGTTCTCCGGATTGGTCAGGTACGCGAGGAAGTCCGCCGCCTGGTCCGGATGCTTGCTGGAGGCCAGTACGCCCACCCCGGCCTGGCCGAGGACGGAGTACTTGCCCTTGGGGCCCGCGGGCAGCGGGTAGAGCCCGAAGCCGAACGTGCCGGTCAGCAGCGAGGCGCGGGAGACCTGCGCGATAGTGAAGGCGGCATCGCCGGCGAAGAAGTCGGCGGTGGTGCCCGGGCCGGGCATTGCCTGGGTCTTGAACGCCGCGTCGTGCAGGAAGGTGAAGGCCTGCTGCATCTCGGAGCTGGCGAAGGTGCAGGTGTTGCCGTCCGGACTCCACGCTGACGCGCCCCAGCCGGTCCACACTGTGGCCAGCATGTTCCACGCCTTGTAGTCGAAGTCGCGGACGACGAAGCCGGCCTTGCCGGTCTTGGCGTGGACGGCCGCTCCGGCGGCTGCAACTTGATCCCAGGTCAGTGTGGCCGGATTGATCTTCTGTCCGGCTTTGGCGAGCAGGTCGGTGTTCACATAGAGGGCGTACGGCGAGTTGGAGAACGGGTAGGCGTACAGCGTGCCGTCGCGGCTGAACTCCGCTGTCACGCTGTCGAGCAGGTCGTCGTACTTCCAGCCCGGGGTGGACTTGAGCTCGTCGGTCAGACCGACGAGTGCGTCGGAGGCTATGAGATCCCGCGACAGGTCGCCCATCCAGGCGAGATCCGGGGCGTTGCCTCCGGCGATCTGCGTGGTGAGCGTCGTGTTGTAGTCGGCGAATGGCAGGCTTTCGAAGGTGATCTCCGCAACGTCGGGATGGTCGGCCCGGTAGGCGTCGCCGATGCTGTCGAGTAGCTTCAGCTGAGCTTCGTCCGAGGTCCAGACCGTCATCCGCAGCTCTGCTGCCTTGTCCGGGGTGTCGGCCGCCGGCCCGGCGCAGGCCGCGCTGAGCGCAAGGACCGTCGTCAAGGCGACAGCGCTCAGCGCCTTTCTGGTTCTGATCATGGTGGTTCCCTTCGACGTGCTGGTTGGCCGGTCCGGCTCAGTAGCCAGCGACTTCGAGCAGTACAGTTCGACGCGATCTGTCCGGCTCAGTAGCCGACGACCTCGGGCCAGTGGAGTTCGACGCCGGCCTCGACCAGGCGACGTTGAAGCTGATCGACGAGTGCGGGTTCGGCGGCGACCTGCTGCGGGCTCAGTCCGCGGTCGAGGCAGAACGCGGTGAGCTCGCCCGCGGACTCACCGACGTTCCATTCGACCGGGTGGAGTCGGTAGGCGCCGTTGGTGATGTGGGTGGTGCCGATGTTCTTGGCGGCGGGGATCAGGTTCTGGGTCCGGACCGGGACCAGGGCGCCCAGCGGGATCTCGAACGGCGCCGACTCGACGTCGATGTAGTTGTCGCCGCCGGTCGAGGGGTGCAGGTCGATCCGGTACATCCCCACCCCGACGGATGTGTCGAACCGGGCCGGCCCGCCGGACCCGCGGGATGTGATCGAGATGTCCTGCTCGCGGACGGTGGTCAGCGCCTTGATCCGGCGGGATTCCCGGATGTACGGAGCCTGCGCGAAGCCGTCGTCGGTTCCCACCAGGTCCCCGCGCAGCCGCAGTCCCGGCCACCCTCGGCCGCCGTCGGGCCGGGGCGCCTCGGTCTGCAGCCAGTGGACGTAGGCCCGGGACTGCGCCTTCGCCGCGGCCAGATGGTGCAGTCGTTCGTCGGTGTCGATGATCGAGCCGCCGACGTAGTCCAGCTGGGGCCAGTTGGCCAGCACGATGTCGCTGTCGTACAGGCCGTCGGTGAAGGTCTGCCGGGCGGCGATCCGCCGGAACTGCCACAGGTCCTGATCGCCGGCGTCGAACCGCGGATCACCGGAGACGTCCTGCTCCGGATTTACGATCATGGTGCGCTGCTCCGGCACCAGGGTGCGCGGATTGGGCGCGGTGAACGACAGCATCGGCGCGCCCCAGTAGGGCAGTTCGAACGAGCGCCAGTCGTCGTAGTCGTCGGGCCGGGCGATCGTGTGGTCCCCGGCGGTGTGGTCGAAGACGAAGCACCACGCGATCGACTGCACGTTGGCCGGGTCGGCGACGTCGGGAGCGCTCGGCTCACCGGTGTCGGACCGTGCCTCGGCGCCGACGACGTACTCGGTGCCGGTCAGCGGCAGCAGGTCACCGGTCTCGGTGCCGTCCAGCACGAACTCCGCCGTGATCACGCTCTGTGCCCCGGTCTGCGGATCCGCGACCGTGACCGTGCGGACCACCCCGTCCACGCTCTCGGCCCCGACCGGGACCGCGGGCTGCAGGATGGTCAGCCGGCCGCTCGCCCGATACGGCGCGAGGAGAGCGTCGATCACTGCGAGCGCCACTCGCGGCTCGTGGCACAGCCGGCTCACCCGGCCGCGCCCTGGGTTGAGTTCACGGTCCTCGCGGGCCGCCGCCGACAGCGGGTAGTGGTCCCGGTAGTAGCGACGGATGTTCTCCCGCAGCCTCCGGTAGCGGGCGGTTACGCCGAACTGCTCCACCCAGATGTGCTCGTCCGGTGGCACCGCCTGCGACGTCAGCTGGCCGCCCAGCCACGGGTACTCCTCGGTCATCACCACGCGGTGTCCGCGCTGCAGCAGGGCGAGAGCGGCTGCTACCGATCCGAGACCGCCGCCGATGACCGCCACCTCTGTGGCGATCTTGTTCACGACAGGCCTGCCGACCGGGCGACAATGGTGTCGCCCGCTTCGACCTCGGCTGCCAGGAGCCGCTGGGTGTCCAGATCGGCCCACTCCTGCGGGTCGGTGGTGACCAGCTGCTGCAGCAGCTCGAGCGCTTCGGCGGCGACCTTTTTGCGTGGCACGCGAAAGCCCGTCAGCACCCGTCCGTCGGTGCGATGACCACGGACCTCACCGAACGCGGCGACCGAGATCTCGCCTGGCACGTCCACCCTGGCACCGACGAGCGAGAGGATGACATCCTCGGTGAGGAAGGCGTCCTCGGCGATGATCAGCGTGGCCTCCGTGGCCCGGGCCAGCCGGGGCAGCTCGGCGACGCGCTCCTCACCCACCAGCATGAACGCCATGCGGCCCGCCGCCGAGGCGGCCTCGACCGCGCCGCGCCGGTCCCGCGCAGTGGCGGTGTCGCGGCCGCGGTGCACATACAAGGCCTGGCGGTGTCCGCTGTTCGCAGCCAGGTCGATCACGGCGTCCGCCGGAGTGACATAGTCGACGCCGACGTACGGCACGGCCGCGGCCGTCTCGTCCCTGCGGCCGACCGCGACGAACGGGAACTGCTCGGCGACCAGCCGTTCCAGCTCGGAACCGACCATCTGCTGGCCGAGCAGGATGCAGCCGTCGGTGAGCCGCAGCCGGGTCTTGCGATGGAACAGACTGCGGGTGCCGTTCTCGACCGGCGAGGACGTGAAGAACAGCAGGTCCCAGCCGATCGCCTCGGCCGCACGTTCGATCCCGTTCAGCAGCGGGCCGTAGAAGTCCAGGCTCTCCGGCGACAGGGCTTCCTCGTAGGTGAAGACGCCGATGATCTGGTTGTCCAGACCGGCCAGCCGGCGGGCCGCCGGATCGGCGACGTAGGTGGCCTGCTCAAGCGCCCGCTTGACCCGCGCCCGGGTCTCTTCCGGGATACGCACGTTCGTGCCGTCGCGGTCGTTCAGCACCACCGAGACGGTGGTCTGGCTGACTCCCGCGATCTCGGCGATTTCGCGCTGGGTGACCCGGCGCGGCTTCGTTGGCATCGATCCTCCGGTGATAATGCGTAACTTCAACAGACGTCGGCGACATTAAACCGCTGGAAACAAGAGCGCAATACCCCTTGACTATCGCATTGTTCGGTTGAGACCGTCCGTGTCACGACGTTGAAGATAGGCATTATCACGACAGTTCGCGGCCAGACAGGAGCAGACGATGACGACCCCACCTGCCGAAGGCGCCCACCTCAGCCGTCGCGGTCTTCTCGGCGCGGCGCTCGCGGCCGGCGTCGTACTGATCGCCGAGCCCACCCCCGTGACGGCCCTCGCCGCGGACGGCGATGTCACCCTGACCGCCGGCGGGATCAGCCTGCTGGCCGGCATCGGCGGCCGACTCGCCATACGCGACGCGGCCGGTGTCACCCGCAGCGCCGGGTCGAAGTTCCAGATCAAGGACCAGCTCACCGGCATCCACCTGTCGACCGGCGGCACCCCCGCACTGGCCACCCTGCGGGACGGAACACCGGCGATCCGGATGGACTACGCCTTCGACGCGGCCGCCGGGCAGGCCACCGTCACCGGCTGGTTCAGCGTCACCACCGAGCACGCCCGGCTGGAGTGGCGGATCACCGGCGCGGACACCCTGGTGCCGGACGGCTTCCTGTTCAGCCGGGCGATCCAGACGCCGACCGCGCCCGACGACTACATCGCGATCACCGAATGGGTCCGCGACGCCGGCGGCGGCATCCCCTACGAGGAAACCGTCGGCGTCGCACACACCTCGACCTGGGGCAGCCGGCACGGACTGTTCCTGCTGGAACGCTCACGCCAGGCCTGGACGAACGCGACCTGGGTCCACGCACCAGGAACGGCCGACCCGGCCGGCGGGTGGACCAGCCGGGCCGACTTCTTCTTCTCCGACACCAGGCCGTCGGCCACAGCCACCATCGGCCGCGGCCGCGAACTCGGCCTCGAGCTGACCACCGACCGCGACTTCAACCTCTACCAGGTCCCCGGCGAGCCGATGCAGCTCACCGCCCTGGTCGCCAACGGCGGCACCGCACGCCCGGTCGAACTGCAGCTGTCGGTACGCGACTTCGACGGCGCGCAACTGGCCGCCACCACCGTGACCGGCAGCATCGCCGCGGCGGGCACCTGGCAGCACACCTTCATCGTGCCCGCGCCGGCCGCCGGCATCGCGCTCGCCGAGGTCGTCGTACGGTCCGCAGACGACGAGGCCTTCGCCCGGACCAACCTCGCTACCCTGCCACCGTTCACCTACCAGGCCGGCGCGGACAGCATGTTCGGGATCGCCAACTACCCGTGGCTGCAGCGGCCGAGCGCCGACGCCGTACTCGACCTCTGGCAGCGGGTCGGCATCGCACTGGTCCGCATCGCCTACGACGGCGGCCCGGGCTTGCCGCCCTCAGCGTTCGACGCACGTGGCATCCGCCACAACATCGAACTCCAACCGTCACTCGACGCGACCGACACCGAGGCTGCAGCCTGGGCGGCCGACAAACTGACCGTGGCGCAAGGGGCCGGAGCCGGCTACTTCGAGGTCGGCAACGAACTGAACCGGCCGTTCAACACCGGAGCAGCCGCCCAGACCTACCTGGACAAGGCGCTGCGCCCGGTCTTCGACCGACGGGCTGCGACCGGCGCCGCCGTCAAGCTGATGAACAACGGACTCGCCGGGATGGACAAACCCTGGGTGGAGACCTTCATCGCCGCCGGCGGCTGGGACCTGATCGACGCGTTCGCCTATCACCCCGGCCGCGGCAACTTCACTCCGGACTACGTACCTCCGGGCACCGACTGGAGCACCGGCCCCGAAGGTACGTACTGGAACTTCTACGGCGGACTGAAGCAACTGAAGACGCTGATGGCGCAGCACGGCGAGAAGGAGGTCTGGCTGACCGAGGCCTACGCGCCGACCAAGCCGAACAGCTGGTGGCACGACACCTACCGGCACGCCGCCGAGAACGTCCTGCTCAGCCTGGCACTGGCGAAAGCCGAAGGCATCACCTGCGTGTGCTGGTACCAGTTCCACGACAGCGTGCTGGGCATGCCGCAGGTCGCCGATCCGGACAACGTCGAGTACCACTACGGGCTGATGAACCGCGACCTCAGCCCGAAGCCGTCGCTCCTGGCGTACGCGACCGCGGCCCGCGTACTCGATCAGGCCACCTTCCAGGGCTGGCTGACCTTCCCCGACCCGCAGACCTTCGGCCTGTGGTTCGACACACCCGACGGCCCGGCGGTCGTCCTGTGGAACCGGGCCGACGGCTACTTGCTGAACACCTCCGGCCGGCGCACCGACTGGCACTTCCCCGCCCCCGAGGTCTGGATCGACCCATGGCCGACCAAGACCCTCCTCACGGTCACTGCCGGCAACGCCGTACGCCAGCTGGACGCCATCGGCCGCAGCCTGCAGCTGTCATCGGCCCGGGGCCAGGTGACACTCACGCTCGACGGCTCGCCACGGATCTTCTACGGCCTGACACCACTGGCCAAGCCCGGCGTCAATACGCTGGCGGGCTGCGGCTGACGGAGGCCCGGCGAACAACCCGGCGACCGGTTGTTGCAGCCGCCCGGACCACCCGAGAGGCGTTCCGCAAGGTGATCATCCCGCTCGCCGCACCGGGCATCTTCACCACCGCGATCACCACCTTCACCGCGGCCTGGAACGGGTTTCTCATCGCTCTGTCGATGACGAACCAGCCCGGCATGCAGACAGCGTCGGCCGCCATCTCCACGTTCGCCGGCGCCACCCGGTTCGAGACCCCTTCCGGCAGCCAGATGACGGCAGGGGCCCTGGCACCATCCCTCTGGTGATCATGGTGCTGCTCTTTCAGCGCCGCTTCGTCGCCGGACTGACCGCTGGGCGCGGCAAAGCAGCCGCCCAACACCCCCGCGTCCAAGGAGCAAACAGCCGCATGTCCGTTCCCAGTACCCCACCGTGGTGGCGCAGCGCCGTCATCTACCAGGTCTACATCCGCAGTTTCGCCGACCACAACGGCGACGGCGTCGGCGACATCGTCGGCATCCGCTCCCGCCGGCCATATCTCAAGTCGCTCGGCGTGGACGCCATCTGGATCAACCCCTGGTACAAGTCGCCGATGGCCGACCACGGTTACGACGTAGCCGACTACCGCGCAATCGATGAACTGTTCGGCACCGTGGCCGAGGCCGAGCTGCTCATCGCGGAGGCACACCGGCACGGGATCCGCGTCATCCCCGACATCGTCCCGAACCACACCTCCGACCAGCACGCCTGGTTCCAGGCAGCCCTGGCCTCGGGCCCCGGCAGCCCGGAGCGGGAGCGATACATCTTCCGGCCCGGCCGCGGCCCCGACAGCACCCAGCCGCCCAACAACTGGGTCTCCGAATTCGGCGGCCCGGCCTGGACCCGGCTGCCCGACGGCGACTGGTACCTGCACCTGTTCGCCCCCGAGCAGCCCGACCTCAACTGGAACCACCCCGACGTCCACGCCGAGTTCGAAGCCGTCCTGCGGTTCTGGTTCAGTCGGGGCGTGGACGGCTTCCGCATCAACGTCGCCCACGGCGACTCTGCTGCGCAATTCCGTGCGGGGGTGAAGGTGGGCACGGGATGATCGTCTGTACGGTCGTTGTCCTGTCGTGCGGCCGTGGGGGTGGTGTGGATGTCGATGCGGCCGGAGGGGCTGCCGGAAGTCCCGGAGCAGACCGTGATGGTGGCGCGGGCGGCGTTCCCGCAGGGGAGCCTGGCGATACGGGTGCGAGACCGGCTCGCGGAGGTTTTCGCGGACGAGCCGTTCGCGTCGGCGTTCGGGGTGCGTGGGGCTCCGGGTTTGTCTCCGGGGGTGTTGTGCCTGGTCACGGTGTTGCAGTTCGCCGAGGATCTGACCGATCGGCAGGCCGCGGCGATGGCGGTGCGGGCGATCGACTGGAAGTACGCGCTCGGGGCGGAGCTGACGGACACCGGCTTCGATGCCAGTGTGCTGAGCCGGTTCCGTTCCCGCCTGTCCGACAACGGCATGGAACGGGTGGTCTTCGACCGTCTCCTTGAGTACTGCGTGGAGGAGGGGCTGGTCGCGGCCGGGGGCAGGCAGCGGACCGATTCCACCCATGTGATCAGTGCGGTGCGGGACTTGAACCGCCTCGAGCTGGCCGGGGAGAGTGTGCGGGCGGCGCTGGAGGCCCTGGCTGTCGCGGCGCCGTCGTGGCTGGCCGGGCAGGTCGATGTCGCCGAGTTCGCTCACCGGTACGGGCCGCGGGTGGACGGCTGGCGCATGCCCGCCTCGCAGACGAAACGCGACCGGCTCGCGCAGGTCTTCGGCCAGGACGCGCTGGCGTTGTGCCGGGCGGCCTGGTCACCCGGCACACCCCCATGGATCCGTGAGATCGAGTCCGTACAGATCCTGCGGCAGATCCTCGTCCAGACGTACTACCTGAGCACCGACACCAGGGGACGGGAGGTGATCAAGAAGCGGGCCGCCGACGACGAGGGTGTCCCGCCCGGTCATCGCCGCCTCGCCTCCCCCTACGACGCGGACGCACGCTGGGCGGCCAAGGGCGAGGGCCTGTTCTGGATGGGCTACAAGGTCCATCTCACCGAGACCTGCGACACTCCCACCGAAGCCGAAGCCGAAGCCGAAGCCGAAGCCGGTGTCCGGGCGGCACCGAATCTGATCACGGACGTGTGCACCACCGATGCCACCGTGCCCGATGTGAAAGCGACCGCCCCGGTCCAACAGCGCCTGGCCGAGCACGGCATCAGGCCCGCCGAGCACTACCTCGACTCCGGCTATCCATCCGCCGACCTCATCGCCGCCGCGCTGAAACAGGGCACCCGTATGGTCACCCCGGTTCTGCTGGATCATTCCGCCCAGGCCAAGGCCCACGCCGGCTTCGACAAGAGCGCCTTCATCATCGACTGGAGGGCCCGCCAGGTCCGCTGCCCCGCCGGCAAGACCAGCGCGCACTGGAACCCCGTGAAACAGCACGGAACGGACGCGATCGTCATCACCTTCGGCGTCCGCACCTGCCGCCCCTGCCCCTTCCGCGACCAATGCACCAGCTCCGCGAAAGGCCGCCGCATGCTCACCCTGCGCCCCAGAGAGCCAGAAGAAGCCCTCACCCAGGCCCGCGCCGAGCAGAAGACCGAGACGTGGAAGGCCAAGTACGCCCTGCGAGCGGGTGTGGAAGGCACTATCAATCAAGCCCTCGACATCACCGGCATACGCCGGGCCCGCTACCGCGGGCTACCGAAAGTCCGCCTCCAACACGCCTTCTCCGCCACCGCACTCAACGTGATCAGACTCGACGCCCACTGGACCGGACACGACCAGCATCACACCCGCAGCAGCCGGCTCGAACGCCTCGCCTACCGACTCACAGCCTGACCCAGGAATTGCGCAGCAGAGTCCACGGCCTCGTCAAAGACCCCGAACTGCCCGATCTGCCACCCCGCCCCGACCCGGACCGCCAGCAGCCCCGGCAGCACACCGATCACCCGCACTGGGACCGCGACGACGTCCACGACATCTTCCGCACCTGGCGCAAGGTCGCCGACGAGTTCGAGGGTGACCGGTGCTTCGTCGCCGAAGCCTGGGCGGACACCCCGGAGCGCCTCGCCGCCTACGTCCGCAAGGACGCCCTGCACACCGCCTTCAACTTCGACTTCCTCATGGCCGGCTGGGACGCGAAGGAGCTGCGCACGGTCATCGACGACTCCCTCGCCATGCTCGGCGCCGTCGGCGCACCCGCCACCTGGGTCCTCTCCAACCACGACGTCATGCGCCACCCCAGCCGCTACGGCCGAAACGCCGCCAAACGCTGGGCCGCCGGCGAGCGCTACGAACCCGGCGGCCCTCTCGACCTGGCCCTGGGCACACGCCGCGCCCGCGCCGCCACCCTCCTCACCCTTGCCCTCCCCGGCGGCGCCTACATCTACCAGGGCGAGGAACTCGGCCTCCCCGAAGTCGAAGACCTGCCCGAGGACGTCCTGCAGGACCCCATCTGGGAACGCTCCGGACACACCGACACCGGCCGCGACGGCTGCCGGGTGCCCATCCCCTGGTCCGGGCAGCACGCGCCGTTCGGCTTCAGCCCCGACAACGCCACCACCACGCCCTGGCTGCCCCAGCCCGCCAACTGGAACGAGCTCACTGTCGAGGCACAGACCGGCGACCAGACCTCCATTCTGGAGCTGTACCGCACCGCCCTGCGCCTGCGCCGCGCACACCCCGCCCTCGGCGACGGCACCATGACCTGGCTGGACGCGCCACCCGGCGTCCTCGCCTTCCGCCGCGACCCCGGCTTCGTCTGCGTGGTCAACCTCTCCGCCACCCCGTACCCACTGCCTGACCACTCCGCCGTCCTCCTCGGCAGCGCCTCCGCCGAGGACAGTGTGCTGGCAACGGATCACGCGGTCTGGCTCGAAGTCTAGGATGTGCACAATCAGCCTCATGACGATCGCCGCGGGCGCGCCGCCCACGCACAACACGCCTGCCGACCTCGCCCTGGGGTTCCTGACGGGTGGTGTGATCGGGGCGTCGCTGACCGTCTTCATCGGCGGTTGCATCGTCGAGAGGGCGCCGCTGATCGTCACGGGTCTGGTCCTGCCTGCGGTCTACGGGCTGGTCTTCTTCCTCGCCACTCTGCCGCGCCGGGCCCGTGAGGCGGCCGTCGTGCCGCGTACGGCGCTCGCGGTGATCGAGAGCCTGGAAGCCGTCGGGGGTGAGACCAGCGATGTGCCGGTGCGGTTCGAGCTGTCCGTCGCGCCGGACGACGCGCCCGCGTTCCGCGTCGAGATACGGCAGGACGTCAACCTCGTCGAGCTGCCCGACTACCGGGTGCGCGGGGTCGTGGTGGTGGAGTATCCGCCGGACCGACCGTGGAAGACACGGATCGTGAAGCGGCCGACGCCGCAGTGGGAGGAGCGGGCGGCCGTGGGCCAGGTGGATTCGGTGCCCGGTCCTGCCATGAAGAGCGATCCCACGGGGGGCTGTTTCGGTGGGCTCCTCACTCTCCTCGGGCTGCTGCTCGGCGCGGTCGCCGTGCTCGTGCTGTTCCGTGCCGATCTGTTCGACTCCCACGAGGGCGACAGCGGCGCCCCAAGGCCGTCCGTCTCCTCGTCGTCGTCGTCCACGAGCGTCGTGACGTCGGCGAGGGGCACGGTCACCCTTGGTCCGGGCCAGTCGATGCTCGACGAGGGCGAACTACGCAAGGCCGTCGAGTCGTTGACGCAGGGCGCGGACGAGCGTCAGGCGCTCACCGTCGTCGTGCAGGACGGCCTGCTGACGGTCGTCTTCTCCCCCACCGGCGCGACGACCGCCGCGTTCGACCCGAGGTCCCTGCCCTACGATCGCGTCCCCGGCCTGGTCGAGGAGGCCAGGACCACCCTCGGCGTCGACTCCCCGCAGAGCTGGCAGCTCACCGCCGACGGCGTCACCGGCTCGCTCACGCTCCGTGTCATGGTGACCGGCGGCGGGGGCACGGGAATGCTGGAGGCGGACGCGCGGGGCAAAGTTCTGCGGCGCAGCGGCAGTTGACCGGAACGGGAGGAGGAGGGGCGCATGGGGTGGGACGAGTTTCTGGTGCTGTGGTGTGCGGTGTGGGGTGTGGTGGCGTTGGTCGGGTTCGTCCGGTCGCTGGCCGGGGTGACGAAGGCGCAGCGGACGGTCCGGCTCACTGGGCGGATCGAGCGGGTGCGGGAGCCGCGGCACGGCGGGTCCCGGAAGGGCGGGATATCGGTGGTCGTCTCCTACCTTGACCCGGCCTCGGGTCATGAGGTCACCGTGACGAACGACGGTGAGCGGGGCGAGATGATCACCTGTGCGTGGGAGGGCCGGGAGATCGGGGTCAGCCACCCGCGGGGCAGGCCGCACGCCTACCGGTTCTCCAACACACTGAAGGAGGCGAGTCGTGGGCTGGGCTGGCCGGGTTTCGCGGTCTTCCTGGTCTACGTCGGGCTGGTGGTCCTCGCCGCGCTCGAGTGGGGGTGGCCGTGGGCGCTGATCGGCTTCGGCGGGACGTGGGCGGTCTCCGGCGCCGTTCACCTGCCCGGGGCGGTACGCGCCAGGAACCGCCGCATCGAGAGGCTGGCTGCGATGGACACCGTTCCGGGACGGGTCGTCGCGGTCCTGAAGGACGTCAGCGTCGACGACGACGGTCACACCTCGACCACGATCACCCCGGTCGTGTCGTTCACCACCCGCGAGGGCACGGCCGTCACGGCCTACTGCACGTCGAACCTCCCGGACCCCGCCGGCGCGCACGGCCGCGACGTGACGGTCCATTACACGTCCGCCGACCCGGCCGAATTCACGCTGGACCGCGCGGCCGAACAGCGCTCGGAGGAGCGGGAGGTGATGTTCCATGTCCTGGCGATGGTCGTGCTCGTGGCGACGGCCGTGGTGGGAGTGGTGTTCCTCTGAAGCCCAGGAGGAGGGGCTCTGGAGGGGCTCTGGACCAGGTGGGTACCTTCTCCCCATGGAACCGTTCACGTTCGACTACGAGAACCTGCATGCGCGTGTGGACCGGGGGGTGTTCGAGCTGTTCAACCTGGACAGTTCGGCGCACACGTTCCGTGTCCCGCTGCGCTGGCTCGGGGTGTCGCTGCACTACAAGAAGCCAGACCGGCCCGGCACACTGTACTTCGGCGTGGTCCGCGATCCGCAGGCCGCCCTTTACAACACCGACCGGCTCGCCCTGCGGTACTCGACCTCACCCGCGTTCCAGGTACCGCCCGGCGACGAGCCGTTGTTCCGCGCCTACCTCACCGAGGTGGCGCGGCTCGCCGACCGGCCGGCGGTCTGATGCGGAACCGGTGGTCTTCGAACACGACACCGTGCACATGCGGGTCGACCACGCAATCTTCGAGGTGTTCCGACGCAACCCCGTCATCGGGTCGTACCGGGCCCCTCCGCACTGGGTCGAGGTCCGCGCGGAGACCCGCAGGGGCGGTGTGCCCCGGCTGCGGGTCCGCCGGGCGAGTTCACCGGTCTTCGCTTCCCGTGCCGCGTACGGTGGGCCCATCTGCCGCGCACGATCCGGCACGGCGGATGGACGCGCCGGCCGGGGCAGTGCGGCGGTGCGCATCTCGTGCAGCCGCCCCGCCTGTGCCGAGCAGCGTCTGCCATCCGCAACCGCTGCACCCGGCCACAGCCAGGCCCAGCGGTTGCGATGGTCAGACCCGCGGGGTCTCCGCACCAGGTGCGTGAGCTGCCGGTTCAACCTTCTGCGCCCGGAGTTCCCTGACCTCAGCCTGAAGGTCTGTGAGTTGGCGGTGAAGTGCCTGAATCGCCACGATCGCGACGCCGTTGGCATCGGTGCAGCAGATCGTCCTGCCGTCGGCTCCCAGGCCCAGGTGGGCCCACCACCCGTTCAACGACCGCACCTGGCAGAACCTCCAGACCTAGGCGCCGGAACTGAGCCGGTCAGCCGCGGGAGCGGGAGAGGACAGCCTCGACGACCTCGACCAGGACGCGCAGGACGCCACCGAAGACGAGCCCCCGGCCGGTCCGGCTGCGCCTGTGGCCGGGTACGGGCTCTACGACGCCCGGGCGGAGGCTCTCAAGTGGTGACGGGCCACGGTCCTGGCGCGGGCGGCGCCGCCCGCAGTCAGGCATGGATGAGCGGGACTTGCACGAAGGGAGCACGCCTGCCGGCGAGGACCCTGCCCGCGGGGCATGGCCGGTGACCACCTGACAGGGCCGACAGCACTTCGCCACCACGCCTCCTCCGGTACCGCCCGGACCCGGTGACCCGGCGCGCAGCGACGAGGAGCGCCTCGCCTACCACTCCGCGTTCATCACCGTACGCACCCCGGCCATCGACACCCTCACCACCAGCGTGTGGCCCCTGATGATCCTGGGGCGCCACCAGGAGGCCACCGCCCGCCCCTCGGGGGCGAGTGCGGTCACGTGTGCGGCTGAGGGTGGGCGGCGCCGGCCGGAATCGGTGGT
Organism: Streptomyces sp. NBC_01363; assembly: GCF_026340595.1. Lineage (GTDB taxonomy): Bacteria > Actinomycetota > Actinomycetes > Streptomycetales > Streptomycetaceae > Streptomyces. The sequence goes on along the minus strand of NZ_JAPEPF010000001.1, from coordinate 5,860,213 downwards.
GCCGCGGTCGGTGTAGGTGATGTGGAGGACACTGAGGTCCTGGCCCAGGAGCTCGGCGGCCTGTTGCTGGACATGGGCTCGCCGTTCGGTGGCCTGGCGCTGGGCGGTGCGGAGGCGCTCGATGTGTACGCAGGTCTGGCACAGTGCGCGGCCGGTGTCGCCCCACGGGGTGCAGGGCTGGTCGGGGCGGGCCCGCATTCGCCGCACGCCCGGTCTGCGGTCGTGCGGCGGGCGGCGGCCGCGGCAAGCTGCGCGGTGCTCGCGACGGTCGGCTCGGACTCGCCGACGAGATAGAGGTGCCGTGTCACGGGCCCGGACCGCAAAGGGAGGAGAAGCGTCGAGATCTGCCACGGCCGGCCGGAAGAGCGGGGGATCCGCCATATATGGCATCACTCCGCTGCGGAGTGGGGCGGCCCGACCGGCCTGGCCCGGCTGCTTGAGACGGTGCAGGCCGCTATCGACTCGGTGCCAGAGCAATAGGGAAGGAGTCCCCCGACTTGGACCCTTCACGGAGGGCGGGACGGGTGAGTGACCCACGGGGCCCGCAACGCACGGGCCGCACCGAGGATCTCAGGCGGAGGTCTGCCCGCGCGCTACGGGGCGATCGGGCGGTCGGACAGGTGGGCGAGTTCAGTGAAGAAGGCGCGGTAGAGGGGCTCGTCGGTGCTGGGGATCTCGACGGTGGCGAGCAGATGCCTGGAGCTCGTTGTGCTCGCGTAGATCGGTTCGTCGAGCTGCTCGACGTTGCCGAAGTGCAGCCGGGTCAGCCCGCCCTTGCGCGCCTCCGCGCGAATCTTCACCCAGCTCAGTGGGGACCGGTAGGAACCGATGATGCGATTCCGCCGGAACAGCTCGAAGATCCCGTGATCGACCCGCATATGTACGTCGTCGTGTTCGAACACCTTTGATTCCATCTCAGACCACCCGCCGGCCGGCGAGCACGGCCACCTGGCTGAAGCAGGCGCGTAACAAAGGCTCGTCGCCGGGCGGCACCTGGACGACCTCCGAGCCGGCGAACCTGAAGTCGAACCGAGCGGTGCAGTAGAGCGCGGAGCTCGGATCACGCACGATGGCGACGAACAACTGGCCCGGCCTGTGAGGCTTCTTGTCGTGCACCAATGCCCCGAGCCGGCGCAACGGAACGCGGAAGGTGCGTATAGGGCTGTTCAGATTGAACCGTTCGAACATCCCGCGGTCCACGCGCAGGTGCAAGTCCTCGTCATCGAACGTGAGCGGATCCATGCCGCAGAAGATACCGCCCTCAGCCTCCGGTGATCGCCAGCGGTCCATGGCGCGGCTCTCGTGCCATTGCCTGCAAAGCGTCATGAGTGGCGCCGTGTTGGCATGGTCGACAGTTACTCGCGAGAGTATGAGAGCGCCGCTCGCTGGATGTTCTGGTCCAGGATCGCACTCTTCCTCCTGGTGAAGCTTCCCCTTGATGTTGGACACCTGGAGTCTGGGACGTGAGGTTCCAGAGGAAGTAGTGGCAGGTGGGAGGCAAGAGCAACCGCAGTAGGCGGTATACGGAGGAGTTCAAGCGCGACGCGGTCGCGCTGGTCCGGTCTTCCGGCAAGACGGTCACCGAGGTGGCCCGGGAGATCGGGGTCAGCGCCGAGGGACTGCGGAACTGGGTCAAGCAGGACACGATCGACCGCGGGCAGGGGGCGCCGGGCGAGCTGACGAGCGCGGAGCGGGAAGAGCTGCGTCGGTTGCGGCGGCAGAACCGTGAGCGGGCCGAGACGATCGGGGTGCTGCGAAAAACGGCGGTCTTCTTCGCGAAGGAGAGCGATCGATGAGCGAGGTGTACGCGTTCATCGAGGCGGAGAAGACCACCCACGGAGTCGCTCTGTTGTGCCGGCTGCTGAAGGTGGCCCGGTCCTCTTTCTATGCCTGGTTGGCCGGCGAGCAGGCCCTCGCCGCTCTCGCCGAGGGGATCCGGGCGGCACCGTCACCCTCGCTGCTATCCGGCTCTGGCTGCACTCCTGAGTACCGGGCACCCTCACTCGCCGGGATGGCTGTGACGCCCGAGCAGGCCGAGTGCCGTCAGCACAGTGACGCAGAGCGTCATCCAGCCGATGAACGCGCCGCCGCCGTACAGCACCGCACCAGCTACCGGCGCCCCAGCCTCATGCGAAAGTACCCCCGCCACCACCGCTACCAGCAGCGACGATACGAAAGACAGAAGTGTGAGAAGTACCTGAACGGGAAAAGTCAGCCTCACCAGTCGATCCCTTCATGAAGGTGATCGACCAGTCGGCGGGCAGCCTCAGCTCGACCACCGCTTGTGGATGGCCTGCTGAGGCTCTGCGACGATTAGAGACTCATCGTGCTCATTGCCTGTCGAGATTGAAGCACTGTCCCCCATCGGACACGTCGCCAGCGCTTGTGGCTCTCGAATGAGCAACACATAGCCTAATCAAGGGCGTTGAAGATCGCCAGTATTCAAGCCTGGAAGGTGGGCGGTCCCACACCCATCGGACACGCCCTAGTTGTATTGCCCGGCGGACGGTTTGGGGGCCACCCCTCGGCGAAGGCCTAGAGTTGCCTTCGTTACCGTTCTTCCTCCGCGATACGGTCGCGGAGCACGGCTTGGTCGATGTACGGGGCGACGGCAGCGAGGACCAGGCGCTGAAGCTCGGTCGGGTCGAGTGCCTCAACCTCCCACTGCACCGGCCTGCCAGGGTCGAGCCCGTATCGTCTGGCGAACCCTGCCCAACGCGGGTCGCCGGCCTTCCCAGCAGCTGCGGGCAGCTCGTACTCGCGCACCTGGACAGGGAGCAGGCCAAGCGTCAAGCCCAGGCGCTCATCGACGAGGCAATCGCGCAAGGCGTGTAATAGCTACTGAGGCCCCTGCTGGAGTCACCGCGCCCCGCACGGGAGGTCTGCGCCCCACCGAGACCCAGCAGATGCCAGAGACGGAGAAGCGACTGCGGGAAACCGTCACCCGACTCAAGTCGACTATCTCCAACCAGCGAGAAGAGATCGCAGAACTCCGCCAGTTGGTGACCAACCTGACCCTGGCCAGCGCGGTTCTCATCCAGTGGGAAGAGTCGGCCGCCGACAACGTCGTTCCGTTCCGTCCACCCCTCACCTGACGTCAGTCGAACAAGCGCCTGGGCACTTTCGGAAAGCACGCTGAAACAGTTGGAGCGCTGAACCAATTTGGTGCGACACTCCAAGCGTGTCATGGTGGAGGCATGGCAACGAGAACCCGCCGGCCTCAGCGGCGTAACCAAGTGCTCTCCCAGGAGCAGATCATCGAGGCTGCGATCGAGCTGCTCGATGCGGGTGGCGAGAGCGCGCTGACCACTCGAGCGCTGACCGAGCGCCTGTCCACCGGGTCCGGTGCGATCTACTACCGGGTGGGCAGCCGTGACGAGCTGCTGGACATGGCAACGGAAACGGTCGTCACCGCTGCGCTGGCAGCCAAGCCCGCCGCGGCCGCGGCCACGCCCGAGGACAAGATCCGCAGCGTCGCGCTGGCACTGTTCGACGCGATCGCCGAGCACCAGTGGCTCGCGACACGGCTGACTCTGCAGATCGTCCGGAAGCCATTCGGCCCGGTGACGGTGGGGATCTTCGAGAGGATCGGCCGTCAGGTGGGCGCGCTGGGTGTGCCACAGGCTTCCTGGTTCGACGCCGCCTCTGCGCTTGTGCACTACATCCTCGGGGCCGTCAGCCAGAACGCCCGCATCGACGGTGACACCTCGACCGTCCAGCCCAACCGTGCCGAGTTTCTCGGAGCGACGGCGACGGCCTGGCAGGACCTCGCTCCCGAGGACTACCCGTTCATGCACGCCATCGTCGGTCAGATAAGGGAGCACGACGATCGCGAGCAGTTCCTCACCGGCATCGCCATCGTCCTGGAGGGCCTGACCCGGCTCGGCTGACCCGTCCCATCCGGCCCGGGTCCCCAGCGTGCGTTTTCAGGAAGGTATCTCCCATGCGTGACGTAGTGATTGCAGGCGGCGGCCCGGTCGGTTTGTTCCTGGCCACCGAGCTCGCCCTGGGCGGCTGTTCCGTCCTGGTCCTGGAGCGGGACGAGGAGGTCACCTCGCCCTACAAGGCGCTCCCGCTCGGATTGCGCGGCCTGAGCGCAGGATCGGCCGAGGTGTTCTATAACCGCGGCCTGCTCGAAGCGGTGATTGACGCTTCCGACGCCGATGCGAAGAAGGTTGGCGCGGCCCCCGACGCGATCGAGGCACCGGCTCCCCGGGACGTGAGCCATTTCGCGGGCATGGGCCTGGACGCGGCCGACATCGACGTGTCCGCCTTCCCGTTCCGGCTGCCCAGCCCGGCGATGGAAGGTTTCATGACCAGCCTCGAAGCGGTCAGCAAGGTCCTGGCCGAGCGTGCCATTGCGCTCGGCGTGGACATCGTCCGCGGCGCTCCCGTCACGGCTGTGACGCAGGACGACCAGTCCGTCGCCGTCACGGCAGCCGGACAGGAGTACCAGGCGCACTACCTGGTGGGATGCGACGGCGGCCGCAGCACGGTGCGCGGCCTCGCCGGCTTCGACTTCGTCGGCACGGAACCGCTCTTCACCGGCTACGTCGCGCGCGTCACCTTCACCGACCCGCAGCAGCTGCCACTCGGCTTCAACCTGACGCCGAACGGCATGTATCTGCGTACGCCCTTCGAGGGGCACCTGGGCATGATGGACTTCGACGGCGGCACGTTCGACCGTTCCCAGCTGCTGACCCGTGAGCACCTCCAGGAGGTCCTGCGCCGCATCACCGATACCGACCTGACGCTGACCGATGTTCATCTGGCATCGAGCTTCACGGACCGTGCGATGCAGGTGACGACCTACCGCAAGGGCCGCGTCCTGCTCGCCGGCGACGCCGCGCACATCCACTCCCCCCTCGGCGGCCAGGGGCTCAACCTCGGCATCGGTGACGCCGCCAACCTCGGCTGGAAGCTCGCCGCGACCGTGCACGGCGCCGCGCCCGAAGGGCTGCTCGACACTTACACCAGTGAGCGCCACCCCGTCGGCGCCGCCATCCTGGACTGGTCACGCGCCCAGGTCGCCACCATGAAGCCCGGCCCCAATGCCCCCGCGCTGCGGCAGCTGGTCCACGAGCTGCTGAGCACCACGGACGGAACGACCCTCGCCTACCTGAAGACAACCGGGTTCAGCCGCTACGACCTGGGCAGCGCGCAGCCGCTCGTCGGCAGCACCGCCCCCGACTTCCACTTCGAGGACGGCACTCACCTCGGTGACCTGTTGCGCCAAGGCCGGGGCGTGGTCCTCGACTTCACCGGCGACCACGCGCTGCAGCGTGCGGCCAAGAGCTGGCAGGGCCGGATCCAGTACGCGACCGGCACGGCACGCAACGACCTCGGATTCAACGCCCTGCTCATCCGCCCGGACGGCGTTGTGGCCTGGGTAGACGATCAAGCCCTCGACCTTAAGCCGTTCCAGCAGGCCGCGACCCGCTGGTTCGGCAGCCCGCAGAACTAGGCCGTGTGTCGAAAGTGGATCTTGGGCTGTGAATGATCATGGTTTATGGGGCGGGGAGATCTCACGGACGAGCAGTGGGCGGTGCTGGAGCCGTTGTTGCCGAAGGGTGCAAGGGCGGGGCGGCCACCCGTGTGGCCTCGGCGGCAGTTGATCGACGGCATACGGTTCCGGGTCCGGACCGGTGTTCCATGGCGGGATGTACCTGTCGAGTACGGGCCGTGGGGCCGGGTCTACGACCTGTTCCGCCGATGGCAGCGGAATGGCACCTGGCATCGGATCCTCACCCGACTCCAGGCCCTGGCCGATGTGAAGGGTGCGATCACATGGGACCTGAGCGTCGACTCCACGGTGTGCCGCGCCCACCAGCATGCGGCCGGGGCCCGCAAGCAGGCCGAACTGCAAAAGGAACCACCGGGCGGCATCTTCATCGAGCCCCGTGATCACGGGCTGGGTAGGTCGCGCGGCGGGTTCACCACCAAGCTGCACCTGGCCGTCGAGCAGGGCCAAAAGCCCATGTCGATCGTGGTCACGGCAGGGCAGCGTGGAGACTCACCGCAGTTCGAACCCGTGCTGGAGAAGGTCCGTGTGCCCCGCATCGGGCCGGGTCGGCCACGCGTCCGCCCCGATCGGGTGCGGGCTGACAAGGCGTACGCCTCCCGTCGGAACCGGACCTACCTGCGCCGTCGGGGGATCCGCTGTACCATCCCGGACAAGGCCGACCAGGCACGCAACCGCCAGAAGCTCGGCCCCCGCGGCGGCCGGCCGCCGCGCTTCGACCCGGCGGACTACCGCGAGCGCCATGCGGTCGAGTGCGGGATCAACCGCCTCAAGAGACATCGTGCTGTCGCCACGCGATACGACAAGCTCGCCGTCCGCTACGAGGCCACCGTCCTCGTAGCGGTTATCAACGAGTGGTTGTGACCAGCACCTTCAGGAGAGGCGGGCGGAGGGCCACTGGAGTGCGGGGGTTCAGGGGTTGATGGCGTGTTCGGTGAACTGGCCGCAGGAGCGGAACCCCAGGCGGCGGTAGACGGGCTCGCCGTCGGCTGATGCCTGCAGGACTGCGATGCGGTGGTCTCGGTCGCGGGCCGTGCGGAGTGCCGCGAGCGTGATGGCGCCACCGTAGCCGCGTCGGCGGTGGGCGGCCAGGGTGGAGATGTTGTAGATGCCGACGACTCCCGCGTGGTGAAACACTTCGGCGGAGCAGACCGGACGGTTCTCCACGTAGCCGACCAGGTACCGGGCCGGGCACTGCGCGGCCAGTGCCTGCGGGGCGGCCTGGGCGAAGAAGCGTCGGACGGTTTCGGCGGGCGGGTTCCAGTTCGCGGCAAGAACCGTGGTGTAGTCGGCGAGCTGTTCGGGCGTGGCCACCCTCTGGATGTCCAGTCCCTGGGCGGCAGGCGGTGGCAGGGTGTCGTCCAGTTCGGCCCACATCGCCGTCTCGCGTTCGGATGCCGGCAGACCGGCCGCCGTCAGGCGGGTGGTGAGGTCCAGTGGTGTCGAGGCGGGCCCCACCCACCAGGAGAAACGACGGCCGGTGCGAGCCAGCGTCCCAGCAGTCTCGGTGATACGTGCCGTAGCGTCGGCGGCGGTGAAGCGGGCCGCAGCAACGATGTTGAAAGTGTCGTCGTCCAGGCCGCTGTCCGCGACCAGGAGGTCACCAGCATCTGTGACGGTCGCACCGGCCATACTCCGGTGCAGGTGACAGGCATGTTCCGCCAGGTTCCGTTCCATCCTGTCCATCAAGTCGGCTTCGTTGAGGGGATGATCATTCATAGCGATTGATCCCAGCATGACTGGGCGAAGATCGCATGCGATTTTGGGGCGTCCGTCGGCAGTATCGCGTTGGCAACCAGCACATTCGATACACGCCCTAGAGGACGCCTCCGTTGGCACGAATGTTCTGGCCCGTAAGCCATCGTCCGTCCGGCCCCGCAAGGAAGGCGACCACGTCCGCCAAGTCCTCGGGCTGGCCGAGGCGTCCGAGCGAGGTCACTCCGATGGCCATCGCCAGCTTCTCCGGCTCGTTGGCCGCGTGGGCGGCGTGTCGTAGGTCCCGCCACCCCGCAGACACACTCTCGACGGCAGGATCGGTGGTTCCGCGATCCCCAACACCTCGTCCGGAACAATCCAACACAACGCACCCCGCTCCATCTTCAACCCAACGCGAGATCACCACACAGGGCACAGCTTTAGACCGACCGGCAGTAGGTGGTGGAGCACGGTCGCGATGAGGGGTGGCAGCAGAACGGGCACAGGCCCGCGTGATCATGGAGTTCTCTACGCTCTGTGACCGCGAAGGACGACTGTGCCCGCGCTGCCATCATGCCTGCTTGAACCCGCCTGGGACCAGTTCAGGGCCCTGCTGCCCGATCGGGCCGAGTTTGACCCCGACCATCCGCTCGGCTGCCATCGGCGGCGTATACCGGACCGCGTCGTGTTCGACCACGTCGTCCAAGCGCTGGTCCACGGCTCCGGATACGAGCGCATCTCCTCGCCCGGATGCTCCGACCGCACGATCCGACGCCGCGTCAAGCTGTGGGCTCAGATGGGGATCTCACAAGCGCTGCACCGGATCGCCCTGGAGGCGTACGACCGCATGATCGGCCTTGACCTCGATGAAATCTCGGTCGACGGCTGCATCACCAAGGCGCCGTGCGGCGGAGAGAAAGCGGGGCGCTCGCCTGTCGACCGGGGCAAGCAAGGACTGAAGCGCTCGGTCGCCTCCGACGCGTGCGGGGTTCCACTCGGGATCGTATCCGCCGGGGCGAACCGGCACGACTCGCCGCTGCTCGGCCCCACCCTGGCAGCGGCCAAAGAGCAGGCTGGTGCGATGCCGGAGGCTGTCAACGTTAACCTCGACCGCGGGTACGACAGCACCAAGTCACGTGTATTGATCGGCGAGTTGGGATTCTCGGCCGAGATCGCCCGCAAAGGCGTGCCCGCCCCGATCCAGGCCGGCAAGCGCTGGGTGGTGGAGCGCACGCACTCGTGGATGAACGACTACGGCAAGCTGCGGCGCTGCACCGAGAGGAGCGGCGATGTCGTGGACTTCTACCTCTACCTCGCCGCCGCACTCGTCACGCTCCGCATGCTCATTCGACGCTCGACGAGCCGCTACCGCTGGGACGGCCGCCCCACCACCCGACGCCTCAAATGATCCATTTGCCGGTGGGTCTTAATCAGTTTTTTTCGTAGTTCTCAATCGATACGATCAGTCCAGCAGCAGGCGAAGTCTGAACAGACTGGCTGTGGCTGAGGCGATCCCCCACGGGACGCGAGCTCCCTTACCCGCTCTCCTTCAGCCCACCGCCACAGCAGTCCTGGAATGGGTGCTGTCGGCGCCGAGAAAGGATCCCCCGTGAGTGGGACCGCACATCCCAGCCCCAAACTCCGCGCACTGCGCGATCGAGTGACCGCTCCGTCGTCGATCGCGCTGCCCACGGCCGGTGACGGGCTCACCTGGAGATCTGCCACCGCCGCCGACATCGACCTGATCCTCGACCTGGCGCGTGCCGCCGGAAAGATCGACCATCCGCGCTCGCTGGTGACGCGGGATGAGCTGGAAGAGGAGTTCAGGAGCGAGGTCTTCGACCCCGAGCGCGACGCAGTGATCGCCGTCGACACCGTCGGGCGGGCCGTCGCCTACGGCTCAGCCACGGCCCCGGCGAGCCAGGAGACGATCGTCTGGGTAGAGCTCGACGGAACGGTGGTTCCGGACCGCCGCCGCGAAGGCATCGGCACAGCGCTACTGGCATGGCAGGAGGCCCGCGGACTTCAGCATCTCGCGGCGAGCGACGCCGCCCTGCCCGGGTGGCTCGCCTCAAGCGCGCAGGACCACGCCACCCCTGCGATCCGGCTCCTGGAAGCACACGGCTACGAGCGCGCCCGGTGGTGGCTGGAACTGGAACGCGACCTCGCCTCGCCGGTCGCCGAGCAGCCGCCCGTCCCAGGAGTACGGCTTGTGGCCTACAGCGCGGAGTGGGACGAGCGTGCCAGGACCGCGATGAACGACGCCTTCCGCGACCACTGGGGCAGCCAGCCGACCACCGCCGCCGAATGGGCCGCCGGTGATCGCCTGGAAGCATTCCGCCCGGACCTGTCCGTACTCGCCGTCACCCCCGACACACACGGTGGAGAACGCGTCGTCGGGTTCGTCTTCGTCGACGTGGCGCCGGACGAGTGGCCGCTGCGCGGCGGCCCGTTCGGCTACGTCACAGCCGTCGGCGTACGGCGGGAGGCACGGGGGCAGGGGCTGGCTCGCACACTGCTGGCCCACGTACTGCGGGCGCTGCGGGCCGAGGGGCTCGACCACGCCGTACTCGACGTCGACGCCGAAAGCCCCACCGGCGCCCTCGGTCTGTACCAGAGCCTCGGCTTCACCGTCACCGACCGCGCGGTCAGTCTCGTCAAACCCTTCTGACCTCCCCCGACCACGACGAGCAGAAAGCACCCACCATGTTTCCTTCCGCCATCACCGACTTCTGGCTGATCCCCTCCCCGACGAGTCGGCTCCTCCACGAGGACGACGTCTTCAGTGTCACTGTCGACGCCGCACTCGACGAGGACGAACGACTCACCATTCTCACGACGACCGATGGGAAGACGCGCGTTCTGCTCACCCCGGCGGTCGCCGAGGCAGTGGGCCTGGAAAGCGGGCAGCCGGTCGATGAAGCGGGCTTCCGGCAGCAGCTGGAAAAGTCCGGCATCCCGCTCCACGGGGCCGACAACCTCTTCTACTTCACCGACGAGGCCCGGGAGACGTTGCTCGGCGAACCGGACGCCCCCTCGATCCGCCCGCTCACCGAGGCCGACGCAGACGTGTTCGGACAGTTCGAGGAAGCGGCGTCGGAACAGGATCTCGACGACGCATCCGTCGAACTGGACCACTGGGCGGTCTACGGGGCGTTCGAAGACGGGCAGTTGGTGTGCGTGGCGAGCATGTACCCGTGGAACGATGCGCCGCTGGCCGACCTCGGCGTGCTGACACTCCCGCCGTACCGGGGCAAGGGCCACGTCCGGCGCCTCGTGCGCGCGATCTCCCGGCACGCGCTCGCACGGGAACACGAGCCGCAGTACCGCTGCCAGCTCGACAACCACGCCTCGGTGGCGGCGGCCGCGTCAGCTGGCCTGGCCCGATTCGGAACCTGGGACATCGTCTCACCCGACTCCGACGCGTAGACACCGCCCGCCCGTTCCAGGAGTGGACCGGCGCCCGCGAAAGCGATCACCAGCAGACCCGAGAAACTACGGAAGGACCCACACAGAAAGCCCGGCAACAGCACATCTGTGAAATGGAGTGCGGCCCGGTCGGCGGGCCGCACTCAGACCTCGTCGAGATGCCACTTGTCACCCGGCCGGGGGCATCTCCGGCGCAACGAGTTGGCGTAGGCCTGACCGAACTTCAGGCACCAGCGGCGGATTGTCTCGTAGGAGACGATCACTCCGCGCTCGAGCATCAGCTCCTCGACCTCGCGGAAGCTGAGCGGGAAGCGGAAGTACAGCCACACGCAGTGCGAGATGACCTCCACCGGGTACCGGTGGCCTTTGTACGACGGTGCCGTGGAAGGCGTGATCGGCTCCCCTCCCCGGACCCACCAACCCGGAGATCATCCCAGCCCGACCGTCAATGTGACAGTCCCGTCGCGAAGGTTCCTCGGCTGGAAGCAGGCTGTCGCGCGGACCGGCGACGCGGAAGTGTGGTGCCCGCGCTGGAACACCGCACTTCGAAGGCAGGGCTGTGTCATGTCCTTGAGCTGTCGGGCGGCCCAGACGCGAAAAGGCGCCCCGCCTGTGTGTGGCGCCCTCTTCCATGGCGGCCCCGACCCCCAGTGCTTCGCAGGCCTCTTTTGCGTGCTGTCGAGCCGCGGGCACGGGGTGGGCGATACCCTCGCCATCAAGGTGAAGCATGCCAACTCATCCTGTTCAAGGGTGACTTGATGCCAGATCCGGATGTGGTGCTGGCGATGACAGCAGCGACGACGATTGTCGCGGCGATGGCGACCAGCGCCTGGCAGGCCACGAGGGCCGGGGTTGCGAGGATCTTCCGGCGGGCCGATGAAGCCGAGTCGGGGCCGGAGTCCGGTGGCGGTATCGAGGTGCGGCTGGAGCGCAGCGCTACACGGATCGCGAACGCCGCTGACCGAGACAGCTGCGCGCTTCGGCGAAGGCAGCCTCGACACCCGGATCCCGAACCCCCGAGGACAAGTGCATGGACGATCCTGCCCGCCTCCCAGGCGAGTTCGGCCGGCCGTGCTCGGGCAGGGGCAGCAATTGGCTGCCTGCCGAACAGGCCTGAGCCGCGATCATCGCCTCCAGCTCGTCCCCGCCGCCGTCCCAGGTGACCGCGTCGGCCACGCGCTCGACCAGGTCGAAGGCGTCCCAGGCGGCGGCCAGGACACCGGAGAGCTCGGCCGGCTCCGGAGCCGCCCCGAGAGCGGCCTCCAGCTCCTCGATCGGTGTGGGTGTCGTCATGAGCCCTGCCCCCCGTGGTGGTCTCGCAATAGTCGTTCCACCGCGTACCTAAGCGGACCAAATGAGCTGTGGACATGAGTTGACCTGTGGACAGCCGGTGCCGTCGGGTTCTGGTACTGACAGTTCGTCGTTGATCGCTTTGAGCTGCGTCGGCGTCAGCCGCAGATTTCGCCAGTCGGAGATGGTGCCGGCACACTGCCAATCGCCCTCCCAGCTCTCGCTCAAGTAGTTCGTGACCCGGCACGACAGTCCTGTGGCAGTGGCGGGGCCGTCGAGAGTGAGCATCTCAAGGATGCTCATGCGCAGTGGGTGCGCCGGTCCTCGCAGGCTGCGGGCGTCAATACGCCGTATGGGATTGGGTGGGGCCGTCGCGCCGTCGGCTGCGTCGCCGTCCACCGCCGTCCGCGGCGCTCGACGCCGATGTATACGGCGTCCGCCGCCTCGGCCGCCCGGTACGCGGCGTGGAGCGCGTCCAGGCCCGCCTTGGCGAGTTCACCCGTTCACCGCACTCCGCGGAGCGCCTCCGAGGGCCCCGCAGCCCCTAGGGTCGCTCGCATGGGGCGCGTCCGACAGAGTCCGCAGCCCGGTGCGGATCGCAGCGAGTGGTCACGGCGCGGATACCTCTCAGCGGTCTGGTATCTGCGGGCCGTCGCCTTCATCAACTTCCTCGGCGCTGTGTGGGTGTCTTTAGGAAACGACATCCGGCGGCACAACGACGACGAGTTCTTCACGCCCTATCTACTGACTGCCGGGTTCTTCTCCGGTGTGCTCTCCGTGTTTCTGGCGATCACCATGCGGCGGCGCAAACGCGCCGCCTGGATCCTCAATCTCGCCCTGGCCGGGCTGACGCTGGTGCTGACGGCCCTGGCCCTGGAGTTGCCGGTGTACCGGCAGCACGTCCAGAACTGGATCGCGGTCCTGCTGACCGCGTTCTTCGTCGCCGCCATGCTCGCCGGGCGGAGGGAGTTCCACGCGAAGGGCGACCGCGCCAACCCGAAACTGGCCGCGGTGGTCGGCGTGGTCGGGCTGGTGGTGGGGTCGTTGCTCGCCACCACGATGGTCACCGTGAGTAACACCGCCTCGGACGCCGGGCGCGCAGACTTCCTGGAGCGCTGGCACTACGGTGTGCTCCGCATGTTCTCGCTCGCCTACGACGACATCCGCTTCGAGGGAATCGCCACCCCCGGCTGGGCCAATGTGCTCATCAACCTGATGAGTACGGCGCTGATCCTGTTGGTCCTGTACGCGGCCTTCAGATCCCGCCGCGCCGTCGATCCGCAGACCGACGAGGACCAGCGAGAGATGCGCGCGCTGCTGGAGCGGTACGGCGACCGCGACTCCCTCGGCTACTTCGCCCTTCGCCGCGACAAGAGCGTCATCTGGTCGCCGTCGGGCAAGTCGGCCGTCGCCTACCGAGTGGTCGGCGGGGTCTCGCTCGCGTCCGGTGATCCGATCGGCGACCCGGAGGCGTGGCCGGGAGCGATCGACCGCTGGCTGGCCCAGGCCGGTGAGCACGGCTGGACACCCTCTGTGATCGGGGCGAGCGAAGAGGGCGGCATCATTTACGCGCGGCACGGATTGAACGCTCTGGAACTGGGCGACGAGGCGATTGTCGACGTCGGCGAGTTCACTACGGAAGGTCGTGCCATACGGAGTGTCCGCCAGGCACACCACCGTGTCGAGCGCGCCGGGTACACCGTCCGTGTCAGCCGTCACGAGCACATGTCGGCGGACGAGATGGCCGAGATGATCGAATTGGCCGACGACTGGCGTGACGGAGCGACGGAACGGGGATTCTCCATGGCGCTGGGCCGTCTCGGCGATCCGCAGGATGGTCGCTGCATCATGCTGGTCTGTCGTGATACGGCCGGGCGGCCGCGTGCCCTGCTGAGTTTCGTCCCCTGGGGCGCCGACGGGCTCTCCCTGGACCTGATGCGACGTGACCGGAACTCGGACAACGGCCTGTTCGAGTTCATGGTGCTGGAGCTGATCCAGTGTGCAGGCGGCCTCGGAATCACCCAGGTCTCGCTGAACTTCGCGATGTTCCGCGCGGTCTTCGAACGCGGCTACCGGATCGGCGCGGGCCCGGTGCTGCGGCTGTGGCGCTCGCTGCTGACCTTCTTCTCCCGGTGGTGGCAAATCGAGTCGCTCTACCGCGCCAACGCCAAGTACCGGCCCATCTGGGAGCCCCGCTTCCTGCTGTACGCCCAGAGCACCGATCTGCCGCGGATCGCTCTCGCCAGCGCCCGTGCCGAGGGCTTCCTGGAGGCGCCCGGACTGCCGAAGTGGCTGCACCGCAGACGTCTGGAGACTCGCCGTTGAACATGGCTGCCTCGTTCGCCCGGCGCGAGTGGGGAGCCCTCTACGTGACGGTGCGGACGGCCCTGGCCACCCGTGGGTGGCGGGCCGTCCCGCTGACGCTCGCCTCGGTCTGTCTCATCGCGCTCTGTCAGATCGTCCAGGACCAGAGCTGGGGATACGGCCTGATCCAGGACATCGGCTCCGTTCGGGCCGAGGACCCTCTCTGGCTCGCCCTCCTCCGTACCCCGCTCTCGCTCTTCGTGCCCGCGCTCAGCCTGCCCGTCTGGGGCGCGATGGCGCAGGTGCTGGTCGTGTTCGGCGTTGCGGAGATCACCCTGGGCCGGCCGCGTACCCTCGTCATCGCCTATGTCTGCACCCTCGCCGGGACGCTCTACGCGCGGTTCGGCATCGCCATCGGACCCGAGGGCCTCCTCGGGCTGCCGGCCTCGGACGCACGGATCGTCGACACCGGGCCGTCGGTGGCGGTCACGGGGCTCGCGGTCTGCGTCTGTGTGTGTACGGGGGCGTGGTTCACCGTGGCGCTGGTGGTCGTGGCGATGGTCGTCGAGGTGACCGTCAAGCCCAATCTGGCCGGCACGGAGCATCTCGTGGCGATCGGGGTCGCGCTGGTGCTGTGCGCACCAGCGGCCCTGCGGCACCGGCACCCGTCCGACGGCGACGGTGGTGCGGGCGGGCCCGCGGTGCCGCCGGCCGGGGGCTGAAGCCCGCTGTTCGCAGGTACCGGCGGCCCGGCCGTGCCGTAGTGGCTCTCTGCCTCCCGGCGCCTCCGTTCGGAGCAACTCTCGCCGTGCCGGAGTGGCCGGGCCGGGCCGGTACCGGGATAGAGAGAGGATGCCGACGGACGCGCCGGAACGGCTGCGCGTCCCGTCGAAACCGGAGCGAGGTGGCCTGTCAGATGCCGACGTCGGCCACACCTGAGCTGTCCCGGAATCCGGGTCTGAGGCGAGACATCGGCCTGATCGGACTCATCTGGACCTCCGTGGGGTCCATCATCGGCTCCGGCTGGCTGTTCGGCGCGCTGTTCGCGGCGCAGGTGGCCGGGACGGCCGCTCTCGTCTCCTGGGGGATCGGAGCCCTCGCGATCATCGTTCTGGCGTTCGTCCACGCGGAGCTGGGGGCCATGTACCCGGTCTCGGGCGGCACCGCGCGCTTCCCGCACTACGCCTTCGGCAGCGTCGCCGGGGCCTCCTTCGGCTGGTTCTCCTGGCTCCAGGCCGTCGCCACGGCACCGATCGAGGTCATGGCGTCGCTGAACTACCTCAGCGTCCACGCCACCTGGGTACAGACGGAGAAGAACCAGCTGACCGCCGCCGGATACGGGCTGGCCGTCGCCTTCATGGCCTTCTTCGTCCTCGTCAACTTCTTCGGCATCCGCTGGCTCGCCCACACCAACAGCGTGGCCACATGGTGGAAGCTCGCCATCCCCCTGCTCACCATCGCCGCCCTGGCGGGGACCACCTTCCACGGAAGCAATTTCGGCTACCAGGGCTTCGCCCCGTTCGGCGTCGAGGGCGTGCTCTCCGCCGTCAGCACCAGCGGAATCATCTTCGCGCTCCTCGGATTCGAACAGGCGGACCAGTTGGCGGGGGAGAGCCGCAACCCGGCACGGGACATCCCGCGGGCGGTGATCGGCTCGATCCTCATCGGCGCGCTCGTCTACTCGGCGCTCCAGGTGGTCTTCATCGGGGCCCTGCCACAGAGCTCCTTCGCCCACGGCTGGGCCGATCTGACCTTCGCCGACAAGGCGGGGCCGTTCGCCGGACTCGCCCTGTCCGCCGGGCTCGGCTGGCTCGCCGCGCTGATCTACATCGACGCGGTCGTCTCACCGACCGGCACCGGCCTGATCTACACCACCGCCGCTTCCCGGGTGTCGTACGGCCTCTCCCGCAACGGCTATGTGCCCGCGGTCTTCGAACGGACGACGGCGCGCGGGGTTCCCTGGTTCAGTCTGCTCTTCGCCTTCCTCGTCGGGCTCATCGTCTTCCTGCCCTTCCCCACCTGGCAGAAGCTGGTCGGTTTCGTCACCTCCGCGAGCGTGCTGATGTACGCGGGCGCGCCGCTCGCCCTCGGGTGTCTGCGCAAGCAGGACCCGGACCGGCACCGCCCGTACCGTTTGCCCGGCGGTCTGTTCTGGGCCCCCGTCGCCTTCATCGTCTCCAACCTGATCATCTACTGGGCCGGCTGGGACACCCTGTGGCGACTCGGCCTGGCGATCGTCCTCGGATACCTGCTGCTGGGCGGCTCGGCACTGCTCAGGCTGAACCCGAGGGCCCCGCACCTGGACTGGCGGTCCGCCCAGTGGCTGCCGGTGTATCTGGTGGGGCTGGGCCTGATCTCCTGGCAGGGCGGCTACTGCAGCGGAGGACCGGCGTCGAAGGTGTCCTGCGGTGCGACCGGCGTCATTCCCCTGTGGTGGGACATGGCGATCATTGCCGCGTTCAGCCTGCTGATCTACTTCTGGGCGCAGGCCGTCCGGCTCCCGGACGAGGCGGCCCAGGCGTACATCGGCCCGGTCGACGTACTGTCCGGCCGCTGAAGACCGGGGCACTGACCTCCGTTGGCGGTCTGGTGAGGTCGGCGCGGTCGTCACCGAGATGCACTCCCCCTGCGTGGCCGGAATTGCCACCGTGCGGAGTTCGCCCTGGCATGATCGGGTGCCCGTCAACAAGAGCGGGAAGCTCCCTGATATTCAGAGTCGATCGCACCTTGGAGTCGTCTGCCGATGATGCGCGCATATCCGGTGCGCCCCAGATCGCAGCAGGGCGCGAAAGATGCAAGGTCCAGCAGCCAGGGGACGGACGCTTCCATGTCCGTGATCGAGGAACGGAGCTGAAATTGGGAACCTCATCGCCCCAGAACGGCGATCCCGGCCGGCCGGGATGTGTGATCGGCCTGTTCTGGATAGAAGAGAGCAGAGTGTGTCTGGGCGCGCCTCCGGCCGAAGAGGGATCTGGGGTGTTCCTCTCCCCTACCGAGCTGTCAGTCACCGGCCCTGAACAACACGTCTGGGGCTGGGAGGATGTGACAGATCTCCAGGTCCTCGACGTGCCGGTGCGCTCGGCTGCCGTCCGATGGGCGACCCGGGTGACGACGATCGCCGCGGCGGCCCTCGACGCCTGGGTTCCGGGCAGTCCGTCGCAGATGACCGTTGTGGTGCATGCCCAGGACCAGCGCGTCGAGACGCCGGTCCTCTCCGCTGCGGACACCGCGTACACGCAGCGGGAAGTCGACCTCTCGCTCGGTCTGCTCTCCCACTTCGTGCGGGGCAGCGCCTCACCTTCGACCCTGACACAGTGGTGGGCGGAGAACCGACCGACCGAGGTCCTGCGCTCACGTCGCCGGGAAGCCGTTCTGGAAGGGTGGCTGGCGCCCCTGCTGTGACAGCCCGCCACCGCGCCGAACCCCACTCTCAGGGGTTTCGACTGCCGAGGACGCGGGGTCCTCTTCGGGCGGGGCCCGATCCGCTGGGTGGCTGAGGCCCGGCGAGCGGCCTCTCGGGCGCGGCGGCCCGCCGGGTCTACCTGTTTGTGTGCGTCGCGGGCACGGTCTGGTCGTTATCGACAGCCCAGAGCGCGCGTCCGAGGTTCCTGTTCGTTCAGCAGCTGGAGGGCACGCTGCTTGCGGTCGTGGGCGGAGTCGGTGGGGATGCCCAGCTCGTCTTCGATGACGCGGACGGTGACTGCGGTCTCACTCGCGGGCCTGGATCATCGCGGCGACCCGGTCGGTGTTCCAGTCGGCCTGGTTCATACGCGATCCTGATGAGGCACAGCACCGGCGGGGAACGGCGATGCCTCGGCTTCGAGGCGGTACCACGACCAGCCGGCCGCGGCCTTGATGAAGCCCGTGATCTGCTCCTTAGTGCGCTCGATCGGCAGCGCCTCCTCGTTCAGGTGCGGCGTCAGCCCGGTCGCCCGTGCGTACTCGTGCAGCACCGCGGTGAGCCCACCCCTGCTGACGTCACGGATGGAGTGCACCGCCTGGCCGAACGGCGACCGCAGCACGGCGTCGATCAGCCCGTTCAGCGGAGCGCAGTCGCTCAGCACATCCCGCTCGAACCCGAGCCCTTCCCGCACGGACAGCAGATGTACGGTGCGGTTGCCGATGGGACCGGTGAGCAGGATGCTGTCGCCGGCCGCCACAGGGGCCATGCGCGGCGGCGGGCGCTGGAACACGCCGATGCCCGTCGTGTTGAGGTAGATCTGGTCGGCTTCGCCGGCCCGCACCACCTTGGTGTCGCCAGCGACGGCCTCCCGCGCGGCATCGCCGACCGACCGCAGGACGGTGGCGTACCTGGCGATCGGCAGACCGGTCTCCAGGATGACGCCAAGGGTCAGACACCGCGACTCGGCGCCGAGCACCGCCAGTCGTTGACGGTGCCGCAGACGGCCACCTTGCCGATGTCTCCGCAGCCGAAGAACGGCGGGTCGACGACGAACGAGTCCGTCGTGACCGCCAGTGGCCCGTCAGCCGGCCGCACGATCGCGCTGTCCTCCATCTCACCGACGTACACGTCGCCGAGCACGTCGGCGCTGAACCCGACCAGCTCCCGGCTCAACCGCGCACCGGTGCCATGATCAAGGACGATTTCCGGGTCGACGATGGTCATGTTCGGCATCCCGTCCCTCAAGCCGGGTCCATCGGTGCGAGCAATGGCCAGGACAGGCCGCCGCTCGTCCCGACGAACCTCCCATCCGGCATGCGGTTGTGGGCAGTCGGGCGAAGCCCTGACAGGGGCCGGTCGACTGCCGGGAAGTCGGTGGACGCACCCGACGACCCGGCAGCGCGTGTCCGATCAGGACTTGTAGGAGTCCACGATCAGCTGTCGGCTCCGGTTGACCAACCGGCACATCATGACCACGACAGCGAGCTGGGCGAGGCCGGACACGAGAAACGCGGTCGGCACGCTGGTCAGGTCAGCCACGGTGCCACCGATCAGGGCGCCCAGCGGGATGCCGCCCCACAGCACCACCCGGTGGGCGCTCAGCACCCGGCCGAGCAGTTCGGGGGGAATCATCGCCTGCCGCAGCGACATCGACAGCACGTTCCACATCGTGATGCCGACCGCGATGCCGAAGAACGACACGCCGGCCGCCCAGAGGTTCGGCACCGTGCCGAGCAGGACGCACATCACCGGAGGGATCGCCACGGCGACGGTGATTGCCCGCGGCCGGCCGAGACGGGAGACCAGCGGCCCGACCGCCGCGGACCCGGCGATACCGCCGATCCCCATGGGAATGAACAAGAGGCCGTACAGCCACGAGCTGAGGTGCAGCGTGTTCAGGCCGTACAGCACGATGAGCGACGTCGCCATGGCCATGAACCCGGCGAGCAGCCCACTGAAGATCGTCAATTCCCGCAGCACTGGGTGCCGCCACAGCCAGCTCACCCCCTCACGAATGTCCGCGCGCAAGGTCGTGGGCGCGGTGCGCTCGGCCCGGAACCGACCGGGGACGGCGAGCACGAGGAGCGCCGCGAGCGCGAAGCCGATCGCACCACCGACGAACGGCACGACACGGGACCAGCTGAACAGCGCCGCACCCACCGGCGGGCCGACGAAGCTGCTCCCGACGGTCTCCTCGATGGTCAGCCAACTGTTGGCTTTGTCAAGGTTTTGGCGGTCGATGAACTGGGGCAGGATGGCCCGCACCGCCGAGTCGTACACCACTTGGCAGAGGCCGAGTGCGAACGCGATGACGTAGAGCAGCGGGATGCTTCCGCCGCCGGCGACGGTGAGCAGGACAAGGACGCCCAGCAGGGCGGCACGCATGATGGTGGCGGTCGACATCGCTCGCCGGCGGTCCAGTCGGTCCACCAACGCCCCGCCGGGCAGGCCGAACAGCAGCCATGGCAGGAACGCGAACGCGGTGAGGCCGGATATGAGTACTGGATTGCCGGTCAGCGACGCAGCGAGCAAGGGCAGAGAAGTCTTGCTGATTCCGTCGGCGCAGTTGACGGCGGCCGATGCGGAGAACAGCTTCCAGAATGAACGATCAAGTGTGGATGCCGACTTGTCAGTCGGATTGACCAAGCGAGACAAAAGATGGACCTACCCTCGGAAACGGAGTGTCGTTTCCGCTCAGGCGGCGCTCATCCTCCTGATGGCGCGGAAACGTGTGACAGGTCGAAGGTTCACAGTCCCGCCTCCCATCACGTCTCGCTGAGGACAACGCGGCGGAGCATAGCATCGCGCGGCGCGCACGGGCCGAAGCTCGTTCATGCCAACAGCCCAGCTCCCAGAGCTACCGGCGAGTCACCTGTCACCTGGTTCGCTGCTCGTCAGCGGCACCCCTACCCTGCCCGAGAGTCCCCAGCGCACCGCGATCCGGCACGCTCTGGACGACCTCACCGACCGCCACCTGTACTCGAAGGCCGGAGGCGGAACGCAGCTGGATTTCATTGCACGGCCGTTGGCCGGCGTCGGCAGCGGTGTCATCCAAGAGGTCGCCGGATTGCGCTTGGTCTTCGGACCGACGAGAAGGCCACCGAAATCAAGCGTGTACTGGCCCTGACCGACGGACATCTGCCCGATGGAGGTGGCGCGGGCGTCCTCGTCCTCCGGCCGGTGCGCTCCGCGGACAGCGACCCCGCGCTGGTCTTCAGGTCGACGCCCGCGTACCCGGAGAGCACGCAGTCCCGGCCGCCGCCGTTCTTGAACTCCACCACGACGGTGCCCTCGGTGTCGCCGCCGATGGTGCTGTCCGCCGCCGTGATCTCCAGCTCGTCGGTGCGGCACTTGCCGACCTTGCCGCTCTCGCTGGAACCGGTCCCGGCGGCCGTGCCCTGCCCTGCCCGCCGGACCCCTTTCCGGCGGATTCCTTGCCGCCGTCCTGGTCCGAACCGCCCGAGCCTGAACCGCTGCTCGCTGAGGACGCGGACGGCGCGGTGATGGCGATCGGCGCGGTCACGGGTGCGCAACCCACCATTGCCTGGGCCAGCGCCCCCGGTTCAGCGATGCACGTTCCTGGAGAGAGTGACCGCCAACGCGCTGGCCGAGGCCGCCATGCGGGCGAAGGTGTGGGCGTCCATATGGCGGCCTGGGCACTCAGGGCTGATTCAAAGTCGGGGTCGCCGAGCGGAACGGCGAGCAGGTCCAGGCCGGCCGCCCGGCCGACGAGGTCCACCCGGAGGCCGTCGCCGCCGCCGACCGAGCGTTCCAACTGTTCGGCGGGGGCCTCGCCCCGTCCCTGCCCACCTGAGCGCCCCCGGCTCCCGAACCGCTTCAGCCAGATAGCCCTCACTGATGGCAAAGGGGGATATCCCCCGGTCAAACACGGAGGAAGCCCCCAGTGCGGCCCGCTCCCACCCCAGGCCATGATCGTTTCACCGCCCAGGAAACAAGAACGAGCCGAGGAGTTCAGCATGACCGCGCATCACCAAACGATCGGCCGACGGAGGCTGCTAGCCGCGACGGCCGGGCTCGCGGCCACGGCCCTGCTGGCCCCCGCGGCCTCCGCCGCGACCACCACACCCGCCCCCACGGGGACGAAAGGCCGACAGGCCGACGCGCTCCGCGCGCTGGAGCGCGCCGCCCAGCCCCTGCGCTCGACGGAACCCGGCGGCAACACCACCGACCTACGGGCGCTGGACACCATGATCGGCGACGCCAAGGTGGTCGGACTGGGCGAGGCCACCCACGGCTCGCACGAGTTCTTCGCCATGAAGCAACGCGTCTTCAGCCACCTCGTCGAGGAGAAGGGCTTCACCACCTTCGCACTGGAGATGAGCTGGACGGCGGGCCTGCGGATCGACGAGTACCTGCAGGGCGGCCCCGGCGACGCCCGGCGGATCGCCAAGGAGACACTGACCGGATCACCGTGGGAGCGCGAGGAGTTCGTCAGCCTCATCGCCTGGATGCGGCGCTACAACGACCGCCACCCCGGCCGGAAGGTCCACTTCATGGGCAACGACGTCGGGGCGCCCAAGCTCGGCGACGCTGTCTTCAACCGGGTGCTCTCGTACGTCCGTACGAGCCGCCCCCAGGACGTCGCACGCCTCGAGGAGCTGTACGCGGGTCTGCGCCCCCTCGACGACGTCTTCGCCTACCTGCGCAAGCCCGTCGCGGAACGTCGCCTCGACGCCACCACCGCCCAGCAGGCGCTCGACCTGGTCACCGCGCACAAGGGGGCCGGCGGCGACGCCTACGAATGGGCCGAGCAGCACGCCCGCAGCATCGCCCAGACCTTCGCGTTCACCTCCCTCGACCTGTCCGACCCGGCATCGGTGTCCGCCGCGGAGCACCTCCGCGACCGGGTCATGGCCGACAACACCGCCTGGTGGCACCGCCGCACCGGCGACAAGATGCTGCTCTCGGCGCACAACGGCCACGTGGGCTACCTCGCCACCGACCCGGTGATGTACCCCACGACCCAGGGCGCCTTCCTGCGCGAGGCCCTCGGCCGGGACTACGCCGCCATCGGCTTCACCTTCGGCCGCGGCTCGTTCCTCACCGCGACCACCCTCGGCAGCCCCTGGAACGAGGTCACCGTCCCGGCGGCCACCCCCGACATGCAGGAGTACACCCTCGACCGGGTGCACCACCGCGACTACTACCTCGACCTGCGCACCCTGTCCGCCGCGGGCCGCACCTGGCTGGACACCCCCCGCCCCACCTACGAGGCCGGCTCGTCCTTCAAGAAGGACCCGCTCCCCACCCTCGCCATCACCCGGGCCTACGACATCCTCATCCACCTCAGCCAGGTCCACGCAGCCACCAGCCTCTGACCCAGGGCTGATTCAAGATTTGGGTGATCTTGACGGAGTGCAGGTCAGGCCACGCCGAGCAGGTCCTGTGGGCGGGTGAAGGGCGCGTAGGAGACCTCGCGCAGGCCGGCGGCGATGCTGCGGTGCCCCGCGGTGCGGAGGGTGTTGATCGCCGAGTTCCGCAGGGTGGCCATGTTCTTCGGTCCGTGCCCGGTGCGGATCTTCGAGGCGTCCTCGGCGCATGCGGTGTCCCTGACGAAGTGGACCCGGTTCTCGATCACCCATTGTGACCTCGCCCGGTGCCCGATCCGCTTCGGTGATGCCTGGCGGGCCGTCAAGTCGTGATGACGGGTGGCCGGCCGCCATACTTGCCCTTGCGGGCTGCCGCGTCGAGCCCAGGTGGCCGTGGCCGCTGCGGTGCAGCAGGCCGCCTCAGCCGTCAGGTTGTCGCTCACTGGAAGAAGATCGTCTGCTTGGCCTTTCCCGGCAGGCGATGACACGCGAATACCGGCACGCGCCAAGGTGGCCCGACCGGGGTCCGGGCCGCCTTGGACCGATCGGATCAGGCGGGCTGCGAGGCGGACGTCGCCGGAGCGGCCGCGACCTCGCGGGTCTCGCGCATCATCAGCAGGCCGTTGACCACCATCAGCGTCGCGGTCAGGCCGTGGACGCCGAGCGCGGTGGCCACGGAGCCGTGGTGGGCCAGCACGGTGGTCATGTCGCCGTACGCGGCGAGGGCCTCCACCAGCAGCACCCAGCCCAGCGCCCGGCGGTGGCCCGTCACCAGCAGGATGCCCAGGACCAGGGCCAAGACGACGTCGCGGATTCCCTTGATGATCAGGAAGCCGCCGCCGTCGCCGGACGGCCAGCTCGGCAGGCCGAAGCCCGGCGCCGTCGTCTCCGGGCTCAGGATGAACTCCACCCCGAACCAGAGGATGAAGAGGATGAAGGCGGCGGCCAGGACGCTGTTGATCTTCTTCAGCGACATTGTTCTTCTCCTTGAGAGTCTTCGTGAGCTTGGTATGCCTGGTGAGTCGTATGGGGCGTGGTCAGGCGGCACGGACGCGGCTGATGTGGCGGGCGTAGCGAGGGCGGCCGATGACGTGCCAGATGTCGCGTACCGGCGCGGGGAGGGCGGACAGGAGCGTGGCGCGCTCGGCCGGGTTCGCGTCCTCCAGGACGAGGCCGAAGAGGGTGAGCAGGGTGAGCTTGGGCATGTTGACCACCAGGTGGTCGCCCAGGGAGGCCCATTCCTTTTCGGTGATGTGCTCGGCCGCGAGCGGAAGGAGGGTGGCCTCCTCGTCGTCGAGGTGTTCGAGCAGGACTGCCCGGTGATCGGCGAGGGGCGCCACGAGGGTGTCGCGCTCGTCGGCTCCGGCGGTGGCCGGCCGCGCACCCGCCCGGACCAGGTGCTGGGCGACAAGGGCTACAGCACTCGTGCTATCCGTTTGCACCTGCGTGCCCGCGGGATCGGGCACACCATTCCCGAGCGGGCCGACCAGGTGGCCAACCGGGCCCGGCGGGGCCGAGCGGCTTTTGACCGCGAGCGCTACAAGCAGCGCAACGTGGTCGAGCGGTGCTTTAAACCGCCTCAAGCAGCGGCGCGGGATCGCGACCAGGTATGACAAGACCGCCCAGTTCTACCAGGCGGCCGTGACCCTGGCCGCGCTGAAGATCTGGATCCGCACAGATTGAAGACAGGCCCTAGAAGATGATCCGCTGGGCTGCCATCGGCCTCACGACCCGGTGCCGCCCGGGGCGGTTCACCATGAGATGTCCGTCGGGGTCGTGGAAGTAAATGCCCCTGCGGTCTTTGGTGCGCTTGCTGTGATAGATCTGCCCGATCTCTTGGCATGCGGGATCGCCGTAGTGGGTGATTCCGCCGTGCTCGATGCGGGCGAGGGCGGCGTCGAACTCCTGCTCGCTGACCATGAACGCGTAGTGGTGTGGCTCAAAGTTGTCCAACTGGTCGTAGTCCAGGCTGACCTGGTTGGCCAGTGTGACCGGCGTGAAGTGCGCCACCGACGGATCGACACTCAGGCCGAGGATGTCGGCCAGGAACTGCGCCGAGGCTTGCGGGTCACGGGCGGGGACGATGGTGTGATTCAGTTCCACGGTCACAGTGACTCCTTTTCAGGGGCGGGGTTACGCGTGGTGGGGTGCTCGGTGGCCTTGGCGACCCGGCATGGTGCGTGGATGCGTGACTGCCCGGGGGAGGACAGGGCTTCTCCGGCTGCCCTCCCCCGGCTGCAGCTGCCGTGTCATACGTCGATCTGCTCGAAGATGTGCGGGTACGAGACGATGTCGTCGGGGAACTCGGCCGCCATGCGCTGGAACTCCGGGATGCCGAACGCCGTGGCGAGCGCCTCGGTCGATTCCCAGACCGCGACGTTCATCAGGAGCTGACTGTTCGCCGTTCCCTTGTGCATCTGCAGGGAGACGAATCCGGGCTGAGCCCTCATGAACTCGGCCTGCCTGCGAAAGAGGGCCAGGAACGATTCAGTCCTCTCCTTCGGGACGACGAAGGTGTTGGCCAGGACGATGGGCCCGGTCTTCTCCTTGAACTGCGCGAACATCGGCGTGTGCGGGTCGAGACTCTGCAGCTTGGCCATTTTCGGTACGTCCTCTCGCTATCGGTCAGTGGGTGTCGCTGGGGCCCGCGTCCTGCGGATACCAGCTGAGTTCGAGGGTGTTGGTGTCCGGGTCCTGGATGTGGATGGAGGTGGCGGTGCCGCACTTCGGCGCACGGCCGAGCGGTTGCGGCTGACGACCGGACGGGTGAGCCCGCGGGCTCAGACGAGGGCGGCGACCAGCAGGGTGAAGGCGGCGATGATGACGGCGACGCGGACGTAGTGGAAGCGGTCCCAGCGGTTCATCTGCTCCTTCCAGTCGGCGGGCCGGTTGTCAGGGGTCCACGTCTTGCCCCGGTTGTTGATCGGGACGAGCAGCAGGAGCGACATGATCACGCTGAGGATCAGCAGTGCGGCGGCGGTGACGACGAGGCCGGTGCCGTGGTGGTGCCATCGGGCGATGGCCCAGATGGCGGCGAGGACGAGCGAGGTGATGTACCAGACCGGCATCACGGCGCCGAGCATCCGGCCCCCGTGGGCGCGGCCGAGTTGGCCGCTGTCCTCGGGGAGTGCGTTGAGGATCGGGTTGATGACGAAGGCGACGGAGAACTCCACCCCCACCATCAGGCCGACGACCACGGTGGTGATGACCTGAAGTGCGTTGAGCATGACGCCCCCTCCTGATATCTAGCGGCGCTAGATGATGAGGCTACGCTAGTACTACTGCCGCTCGGATGTCTAGCGATGATAGGATCGAGCTATGTCGGTACAGGAACGCAAGCAGCGCGAACGGGCGGTCCGCGAGCGCCTCATCGTGGCGACTGCCCGCGAACTCGCCGAGCAGCAGGGCTGGGACGCGGTCACCACCCGCCGGCTCGCCGAGCGCATCGAATACAGCCAGCCCGTCCTCTACAGCCACTTCCGCGGCAAACGCGAGATCATCGGCTCCGTCGCCCTGGAGGGCGCCGCGGAGATGGCCGCGGCGGTGCGGGCCGCGGCCTCCAGCGCGAACAGCCCGCGCGAGCGGGTCGCCGCCCTCGCGCGCGCCTACCTCGACTTCGCCGCACGCAACCCGGCGGTCTACGACGCCATGTTCCAGCTCGACGGCGGCCTGGCGTTCGCGCAGGAGGACACCCCGGAACCCCTCAAGGACGCTTTCGCCGCGCTGTTGGAGAGCCTCGGCGAGGTCGCCGGGGACGGCGTCCACCCGGGACTGTTCACCGAGGTGTTCTGGGCGTCCCTGCACGGCCTTGCGACCCTGACCCGGGCCGGACGGCTGCCGCCGGAGGACACCGAGCAGAGGGTGGAGCTGCTGGTGGACCGGCTCGCCATGGTCTGACACACCATCCCGGCGGGCACGCGCCGGGGCCCTCGGGCCCCGGCGCTGCCTGCCTGCGGCATCGCTTCCGGGCACTCGCGCCCACACGGCGCAGCCGCAGGTCGCCGAACCCCGTACCCCGGACGGGCACCCGCCCCGGAAGCTGCGATGCTCATTGATCACGGCCCGATAAGCGCCCTGACGCCGCGTCATTCGCCGGTGCCCTCGTCGTCCTCGTCGAGGTGGACGGTCGTCGGGTCACGCAGTGGGCGCAGGCCCTCGCGTGGCGGGCGGGCGGCGAAGCTGTAGCGGCCCAGGCAGTTGAGGTTGGCGTGCTTCAGCGGGGAGATCCGGGCCACGTCCTCGTCCAGGACGTCATGCTCCCGCTCCCCGGGCGCCAGGGCCCGCAGGTGGTCGACGGCGGCGTCGAGGTAGTGGGTTGTCCAGGGCACGGCGGCATTGAGGACCAGGCCGAGCGCCCCGAGTCGGTCCTCCTGCCCCGTCCTGCATGCCTGCATGATCTGTCCGCGCTTGCCGTGGCGGCTCTGTTCTCCCGAAGCTACGGCGAAGTGACAAGTAGCTTTCTGTAATCAGAGTGACGCTCGGTCAGAGCAAGCGGGGCGGCCCTGTTCTCGTATAGCTACGGCGAAGGGACATGTAGCGCTGAGTAACTACTTGGGGCTGCGGTCGCGCTGCTGAAGGGCGGCGAAGTCGGCGTGCGCGGTCTCGACGGCCTCCGGGTACACCTGGGTTTTCTCATGTTCGGCCAGAGCCCGGTAGATGCTGGAGAGGCTGGGGTTCTGTCCCTTGCGGCGACCGGTAGGGATGAGTAGGTCGGGCTGAATGTCCTCGACGGTCTCGCCGTTCGCGCGGCGGCGGAGCACGGTGTGGAGCATGTCGTCGGTGATGACCGGGGGTCGGCCGCCGTGGTTTCCCTTGCGGGCTGCGGCGTCCAGCCCTTCGAGGGTGGACTCCCGGATGTTCTCCCGCTCCGTCTCCGCCATCGCCGCGAAGAACCCGAACAGCAGACGGCCCGGCCCGCTGGGGTCGTAGGTCGGCGGGGGTGGGCACGCGCAGGAGTTTCGCGAGCCGGGGCACCTTCGTGAAGCGGCCGGTGTGGTAGGTGCCGGCGACCGCGCCGGAGCGCGAGCGGCAGGGTGAACCTGGCGATGCGTTACAGCGTGGGCAGGGGTGGCGCTCGACGTCGTCCGCTTCGGACGTGAGTGCGGTTTGAGGGTCCGTCCTGAGCCCGAATGCCGTCACAAACATTTCCCAGAACATACCTGGTTCCACTTTTGAGTGAGACCGAGTTGTGACAGTGAATCCGCGATCCGGACCGCTTCCGCCGACCGTTTCCGATCTTGCTCCGGGAAAGGGTCATTTGTGAGAGGCGCCTGTGCAAGTGTGAGGAATGCTCACCTTCGGCACGTTGCCTGATCGGGCTCACAGGCGGCCCGGTGGCTGGCGGATTTCGCGCAGTTCCATCGCTGCGGGAGGTGGGAGAGAGCCAGGGCGCTGTGCCTGGAAAGCCTGGAAGAGATAGGCGAGCAGGCGCCGGGAGGCAGCGAGGGCGGTTTCTCGCGGTTGGCCGGCGAGGCCACTGTTGGCAAGGAGCAGGAGGGTGATATCGGCGGGGTCGAAGTCGTCGCGCAGCTGTCCGGTCTCGCGGGCACGCTGGACCAGCCGCGCCAGACCCTCTGCGGCGCAGTCGCGTTCGTGATCGTGATCAAGGGCATCGGGGAACTGATCCAGGAATACGGAGGCGAAGCCGCGGTCGGTCACCTGTGTGGTGCACACTTTCTCCAGGAGTGCGTACAGGCCGCGCCCGGGATCAGGGTCAGTAAGGGCCTCGTCGAAGGCTGCTGCACACAGGGCGAGTTGCTCGGTAAAGGCAGCGGTGGCAAGCGCAGTGCGGGTGGGGAAGCGGCGGTAGAGGGTGGCCACGCCGACGCCGGCGCGGCGGGCGACGGCGCTTATAGGGGCGTCAATGCCCTGAGCCGCGAACACCTCGCGCGCAGCTTCAAGGATGCGTTCCCGGTTGCGCCGGGCATCGGCGCGCAAGCCCGCCGGGTCTGCATCGCCGGGCACATCGCCGACGTGCCCGGACGGCTTGTGAGATGGCTGAGCAGGCAACGTTTCTCACTTCAAGCTAAACGGACGATGTCGTCCACTTACAGGCTTAGCGTGAGCGTACCAGCGGGCGCACACAGCGCCTCCGCAGCTCCGAAACGCGATACAGGACGAGATGATGAGCGACATGCGCGCAGCCCTCTTCGACCGATACGGCCCCCCGGAGGTTCTCCACGTAGGCAAACGGCCGACGCCGACCCCTACGCCCGACGAGGTGCTGGTGCGGGTGCACGTCGCCAGCGTCAACGGTGGCGATCTGCTCGATCGGGCCGGGAAAATGCGCCTGGTAACCGGCCGTACTTTCCCCAAGACGAGCGGAATCGACTTCGCCGGGGAGGTCGCCGAAGTCGGTTCGTCGGTCACCGGAGTACGTGAAGGGGACCGGGTGTGGGGGCTGCTGGGGCGCAAGACGGGCAGCATGGCCGAGTACGTCGCCGTACGCCCCCGCCAGATCGCCCCCGCTCCGGAGAACCTCACCCCGGTGCAGGCCATCTCACTGCTCGCCGGCGGGGCCACGGCGGTGACCGCCCTGCGCGAGAAAGCCGTCATCAAACCCGGTGAGCGACTCCTGGTGCGCGGGGGCAACGGAGGCGTGGGCAGCGTCGCGGTGCAGATCGGCAAGCTCTTCGGTGCCCACGTCGTCGCTCTCGCGGGCGCGAAAAGCCTCGACTTCGTCCGCGGCCTGGGCACCGACGAAGCACTCGACTACCGTACGACTCGCCTCTCCGAGCTGGGCCGTTTCGACGTCATCGTCGACACCGCCGGAACGCAGCAGTCCCGCTTCCGCCGCCTGCTGGCACCCGGCGGGCGCATGGTCGCCGTCACCCTCGACTTCAACAGGCTTCTCCCCAGCCTCGCCACCGTCCTCGCCTCGACCGTCCACGGGAGCAGACGCATACGCGTCTTCAGCGGCAACCCCGACACCGAGCTGCTGACCGAGATCACCCGCTACGCGGAGAACGGCGACATCGTCCCCGTCGTGGACACCGTCCACCCTCTCGACCGGATCGCCGACGCCCACCGGGCCCTGGAAGCCGGTGGCGTCCGCGGCAAGCACATCATCCAGATCACGTGAGGGGCGAACACGGCCGCGGCCCCCAACTTCTCTACGTCGGCGGCGGGGCCGCGGCCGACAGGCCCCACCCCGCAGCCGCACGGCCTGACTTCGGCTCAGCCCTCCATGGCGTCCTCGTCATGAAGTTCGGCGGCGTCCGGGGTCGCGCAGCGGGCGCAGGCCCTCGACGGGCTGGGAGCCAGTGAAGCTGTAACGGCCCAGGACGTTGAGGTTGCGGTGCTTGAGCGGGGACAGCCGGGCGACGCCCTTGTCCTTGATCTCGCGGCCTTGCGCGCGGAGCTGGGCGACGGCGGCGTCGATGTACCGCGTCGTCCACAGCACCACAGCACCACGGCGTTCAGCACCAGGCCGAGCGATCCGAGCTGGTCCTCCATACCATCCCGGTATGCCTGGTGGATGGTGCCCTTCTTACCGTGGCAGAGGACCGGTACAGGGAATGCCATACGACGTCATCTGTGACGGTCGTGCAGGTCAATCGTTGTACGCGCGGCCGTCCGCCGGGCAGATCCCGGTTCGGACGCGGTGGGATGAGGCGGGCGTCTCGCCACAGTGCCGGGTCCGCTGGGCGGCCGTCACTGACTCGGAACGGCGATGCCGGCTGCGCGCAGGTTCGCCTCGACCAGCGTGTTCAACCGGGCGATGGACGGTGACTGGTCCTCCCGGTGGTGGTTGACCATTCCGTACCGGGAGGCGGCGTCGGACTGGTTCCGAAACCCGGTCGGCATCGCCAGCAGCGCGCGGTTGGTCAGCAGCTTGTCGGCCAGCGTGGACGCCAGCTCCTCGATCCGCGGGTCGTCCGGATCCCAGGCCCTCGCATCCCAACCGCGCTTGGTCAGCTCGACGGACTCGGGATCGTCAAGCGAATGTTCAAGCCGGGTCAGGAAGCTGTCGAAGATCTCCGGGACCAGCGCCCGGGCCAGCACCAGAGCCTCCCGTTGACCAGCCACGTAGTCGGGACTGAAGCCGAGTTCGGCGAGTCGGTCCAAGACCGCGCAGGCCCGGTCGGGCAGCAGGGCCCGGTCGCCATGGTCGAGCCGGTGCAGCCTGTCGCGGCGCGCGATCAGGTCTTCGATCCGTTCGGTGAGCTGGTGATGGACATCGTCCAGGGTGGCGGCGAACGTCTTGGGATCGGCGTCGAGCAGGTCACCGATCTCGGCCAGCGGCACGCCGGCCGCGGCCAGGGTCCGGACCTGGACCAGCCGGAACAGCTCGCCCGATCGGTATCGGCGGTAGCCGGAACCGTCGCGATCCGGCTCGGCGACCAGGCCGAGCCGGTGATAGTGCCGCACGGTCTTGATCGTGACACCAACGAACGCCGCCGCCTGACCGATCGTGAGCCCGTCTGCCATCGGCTCAGCGCACCTCCAGATCGTGGACGGCTGCGGTCTCGCGAACCGCGTCGGCGACGGCCGGGAAGTCCGGACGATCACAGGGGCGAGGATAGCGCGCACCAGTTCCAGCCCATCCCCCTGCTGCCAAAAAGGACCGGGACGCCTGCGATCGATGCCGGTCACCCCTTGATCGCGACAGGGATTGACCTTGACCTTGGGTCAAGGGTGCAGGCTCTTCACATGGCCTCTCGAAAGGCCAGGCAGCCACCAGGGCCGCCGTGAGAACCAACACTGTGAACAGGAGATTCATCATGGGAACAAGCAACAGCGGCTTCTCCGAGGCAGGGCTGCGCCGACTGCGCGAGGTGCTGACACGGCACGTCGAGTCCAAGAAGATTCCCGGCCTTGTCGCCCTGGTCAGCCGCGGCGGCCAGACGCACGTCGAAGCGATCGGGACGATGCGTCATGACGGTGGCGCGCCGATGCGCCGGGACACGATCTTCCGGATGGCGTCCACGTCCAAACCGGTCACGATGGCGGCGGCGATGATCCTGCTCGACGAGTGTCGGCTGCGGCTGGACGACCCGGTGGATCAGTGGCTGCCCGAACTCGCTGACCGG